>CAYXDC010000005.1:0-93104 GCA_964463505.1 uncultured Anaerolineaceae bacterium | reverse complement strand
GGGATCAATAACACATCATCAAAGGTCAAACCCTTATTCGGGCGAATTTTCATCTAGGCCAACCTCCTGCAAGTCAGGGACACATTCCCTTGATAAGTATGGCAAAGCATTCATGGCATGCCTGCCGTACTTCAAACTTAGCGTTTGTTTCAACTTAATAGTATCACAAGGGCTCCCTGGAGGCCGGAATTCTAATTCTCTCCAGACGCTCAGCTGACAGTAAGTTTATTGCCTACAACCAGGGTTGTAATTCACCTCTAGAAGATCGATTCGGCTACTCAAGCCCTCTTATATGCAAAATTAATTTCCCAGGTGTAATTTATTGTATGAATAATTATTAGAGCAGGACTGTATTTTTGACATTCGTACTCACTTTCTCTATACTAATAAGATATAGGTGGAAACCCACCAAAAATCCAGCCAAGATCAAAAAGGAATAAGTCAATGAGATCAAATGTCTTTCGCCTGATGGTCGTGTGTTTCCTTTTAGCCCTGCTCACTGGGGTGGCGTTTTCGGGCGCACCCGCAGCCAGCACAGTGGCAAGCCAGTCTGATGCACTGGCAAACGAACGCGTTGAAGCCGGCAAAGTCCTTGACTTCAAAGCCGAAAGTCCCCATCCTGCCACCGACGGTTGGAGCCAGACCTACAGCTTCCCGGATGCCACCTTTGTGCGCCTGCACTTCAAGGCCTTCCGCCTGGCAGAAGGCGACAGGCTGATCGTCTCCAGCCCGGACGGCGCCCAGGCCTGGGAATACACCGGCAGAGGCAGCAACCAGAATGGCGATTTCTGGTCCTTTGCCATCAACGGCCCAGAAGTGACGTTGACGCTTTCAGCGCCCTCGGACAAATCCTATGGCTTTCATATCGCTGAAGTAGGCTACGGCACGGTGCCGCTGGACCTCAGCATGCCTGTGCCTGAAATCATTGTTGGAACTGATGGGCGAGAAGATATCGCCTGCCATACGGGTGAGGCAGTCATCAACACCACCCAGAAGCCAGTGGCGCGCCTGCTGTTCACCGTCAAGCGTTCACAATACCTGTGCACCGGCGAGCTGGTACGCGGCTCGAATGCCAATACGATGATCACCAATGCCCACTGCATGGATAACCAGACCGAAGTCAGCACCCTGGAAGCGCGCTTCGACTACCAGTACACCACCTGTGGCGGCTCAACCCTGGCAGCCACCACCAGCTATGCTGGCGGCACCTTCCTGAAGACCAATGCCGAGCGCTATAACAAACGCAGCCCAAGCACCACCGGCCTGGACTACACCCTGCTCACCCTGCAGGGCACCCCCGAGGCGACCTTCGGCGAGCTTATACCCACCTCGGCCACCTATGCAGTTGGCACCCAGATGAACTTCATCCAGCACCCGGCAGGGCTGCCCAAGCAGATCGGCTACTATGAAGATGCTGAGCATACTGTGCGCTGCAATATTGCCACCTTGAATATGACCTATGGTGTGTCCTACCCCAACAGCCAGACCGGCTACGGCTGTGACAGCGAGGGCGGCTCGTCCGGCTCAGCCATCACGCGCGCCAGCGACGGCAAAATGATCGCCCTGCACCATTATGGCGGGGTCACCTCGGTCTTGAATTCAGGCACCATGATGTCGTTGATCTGCACCAACGCAGGCAGTTTGTTGATCTGCGACAGTAATTAGCCCCGTTGAAGCCTTATCCTCACGGGGCTTAACTACTATTGGATAATTCTAAAACATACAGCCGGGGATTTTTCCTCCCCGGCTGTTGAGTATTTCCACGAACGTTTCGAGCACGTCAATTCTCATTCATCTGCACAAAGCGGCTCAATTTGATAGCGGGCTCTTTCTGCACAGGTGAATTCGCGCACAAAACGGTTTTTAGCAATCCAGTCCAGCAACGCATCCAGATCCGGATTCTCCAGCGCCCACTGGGTAATCACCTGGTCGATGGAGCTGGAAACAGCGCTCAAGCCATCCGGACTCATGGCAATATCGAAAACCACCGCCGGTGCAGTATATCCAAACTCACGCACCAGCTCGCCGCTTGTCAGATCCCACAAACGCAGCCTGCCATCCATACCGCTGGTCAGCATCCGTTTGCCATCCGTGCTGATCTCAACCCGCGTGCGGATATCATCATGCCGCCCAAAGCGGCGCATCTCTGCTCCATTCGCCAGGTCCCACTGGATCACATAGCCATCATTCTCTCCTGTCACCGCAGTACGCCCATCTGGCATAAAAGCCACCCCAGATATTCCCTTGATCTCCGAGATATCGCCGCGCACCAGGCGCAGGATCTCTGCCCCCGTTTCCAAATCCCAATAAATTGCTCCCCCGGTTGAGGCGTCAGAAATCGCCCGCTTGCCATCCGGGCTGATGGCGGATGACCAGTTGCCCGACGGACCGGAATTCATCTGCAGGAGCAGCACGCCTCGCTCCAAATCCCAATAAAGCAGGCTGCCATCTTTCGCTCCCGTGAGGGCGGTTTTTCCGTCGGGTCCAAAAGCTAATGAGATCACCCAATCCTGGTGACCGGTTAACTGGCGGATTTCCTGCCCGCTTTCAACATCCCACAGGTACGCTATGCCATCATCTCCACCAGAGAGCGCCCAGCGTCCATCCGGGCTAAGCGCACACTGGTAATTCACCTGTACGGGGGGCGTCATCACTTGCAATAACTGCCCGCTTTGTAGATCCCACAAGCGCAAGCTCGGATCCCGGGCGGGAACGGAAGGGGCCGGGCTACCGGCACAGGAGAGCACCTGCGCACCATTGGATGAATAAGCCACATCAAAGATCATATCTACTTGCTGTCCAAACCGCTTCAGGATCGCCGCATCCTGTAAATCCCATTCGTAAAATTCGCCATCCCGGGTCACCGAGAACGCTTTTTGTCCTGTGGGGTGAAGAGCCACAGCAACCTGGTCGCTTTCTCCTGCCCAAAAAACGTTCTGAGGTTTCCCAGTCACTAGGTTCCAAAGAATCAAGCTGTCGTCGTCGCTGCCTGAAAGAGCATGTTGACCATCTGGCAAGAAAACCACCTCTCGAACCGCGCTGTGATGACCCGCTAGCGTGTTCAGCGTGTTACCATTCCGGATATCCAACAAGTCGATGACATTATCATAATAAGACGCCAGCAAAGCCTGGTTTCCATCTGGGCTGATCGCCAGGGTGTAAACATCATGCCCAATGCCAGTATAGCGGATCGTGATGCTTCCCGTGCTCACATCCCAAAGCAGCAGATCATTGGTCGCGCCCTGATTTCCCGCCTGTTCTTGATCAATAAAAAACTCCATATCACCCGAACTGGAAAGAATTTCACGCCCATCCGGTGTGAACTGGGCTGCAACAATGCCATTGGTATGGCCCTCAAAGCGGCGAATTTCACTTCCGCTTGCCAGATCCCACAGGATCAACTCCCCAGGATTGGTGATCGATTCACCCGCCAACCCTCCACTGACTGCCAGCTCACCATCTGGACTGATATCCACAGTGCGCACTACGCCGCTATGCCCTCCGGTTGGTGATCCCAAACGCCTGATCTCACTTGCGCTTCCTAAATCCCAATAAATCACTTGACGGTCTTCACCACCCGACAAAGCGGTCAGACCATCCCGAGCGATCGCCACAGCTTTGATTGCACCAGAATGGCCAACCATAATCTTATAGCCTCTGTGGACCATATCCCACAGCACCAACGAACCATCTTGCATGCCCAAAAGCACTTGCTCTCCGCCTGGAGTGATTGCCAGGCACGTGGCTGGACCGGTCACCTCCGGGAAAAGATCTGTGATCTGTTCATAGCGACGAGCGCCGGAGGCATAAGCCGCGTCAAACAAAATGCGTTGGGAGGCGAGTGGCGGGTTTTTGATCTGGTTTGCTGCCAAAGCAAGCCGCAGGGCAGTTCCAGTATCCAGGTCTGCCAGAGCTTGTTCGGCGCTGGCTGCCAGAGATAGACTGTAAGCGCTTTGCGCCTGGCGACGCTGTTGGTTTGCGTAGGCCGTCAGCGTAACGGCAACCAACACAGCCATAGCCAGAACCATAGCCAGTCCTCTAAAAAAGAGGCGCGCCCGGCGCTCTGTTGCCGCCAGATTGCGGGCTTTTTCCAACTCCAGCTTTCGATTTAACTCGCGTTCTTTTTCAATACACTCACGTTGCTCAATACTTGCCTGAATATAGGCGATTTCGTTCAGACTGAGCTCGGATTGGCGTTCAGCTAGCCAGCGTTCCGCTTGAACCAGCTGCATCCCCCGCAATAGCCCACCTTCATCTCGCCTCGAAAGGTCCCATTGCAACATGATCGTGCGTAAAGCTTCCTGCCAGACCCGAAATTCACGTTCGGATTCCATCCATTCTCGTAAGCGGGGCCATTGTTGGATCAAGGCTTCATGGATGATCTCTACCGACTCAGAGCCATCTGCACGCTGGCCGGTAACCACCAGGCGTTTATCAGCCAGGTACTGCACCAACATCCAGTTCGCATCGCCAATTTCAGCTACCGTAGCCACTCTCCGGGTATCTTCTGTACCCAAGCCCGGCTGCACCAGCTGTAGAAATACCTGCCTGGCTGCCTGTTTTTCAGCATCGCTCAACCGCTTATAGACTTGTTCTGCATAACGGGTTAACGCTCCCGCCACGCAACCAATTTCGTCATAGGCGCCATGTTTGAGAACGCCATCCTCGGCTTGTTCCCATAGCAGGGTGAGGGCAAACTCCAGCAGAGGCAGATTACCAGGTTGAACTCCAACATCATCTAAGATGCGTTCTATCAGTCCAGGCTCGAAGCTTGCGCCTTGTATTTCCGCTGGCTTTTCCACAGCCAGGCGCAGCTCGGACCGGTTCATAGGGCCCAACAATTGAGAAGCACCCTGGAGAATGTCGGAGAATGATCGGTAACTCAAAGCTCTGCCCATAAAATCGGCGCGCAAGGTGATTAGCGCCTTGACGGGCGAGGCGCGGGTGCTTTGACCTGGATTGATGCTCTGCAATAAAACATCTATAAAGTGCTGCTGCATTGCTTCATCGGGAACCAGGGTATAGAGTTCTTCAAACTGATCGACGAACAGCAAACAGGTTTCGTAGTCTGGTTCTCTCTCCAGAATCCGTTCAATTACAGACTTGAGGGTAATTTGAGCATGCTGGAGCGCATCAGCCAATTTCTGGATTTCAACCAGACGTTCCGTTTCCGTCAGCTTGGGTTCCAACCATGGCAGGAGTACTGCTGCCAATCCATTAAACGGTGAATGTCCGGGTCTGAACTGCAGTATCAACCAATCTCCTTTGCGGCGCAAAACTGGGAGCAAGCCTGCATAGATCAAAGAGGATTTTCCCGAGCCTGAAGGACCGATCACCACAACCGCAAAGTGCTGTTGTTCCAGGGAGTTTAACAGTCTATCGACAAAATCAACCCGTCCGAAAAAGAAGGGAGCATCCTGCTCGCGGAAGGCAGATAACCCACGATAAGGGCATGTCCCAATGGGTCGTCGTGATTCCTCAGCTCCAGATGATTTAATGGGGGGAGCCAGCACCCGGGTAGGATCTTGAAGAAGCTGGTATAGATTGCTGGTTTCTTCAGCAGGCTCGACGCCTAATTCTTTTTTCAAGTCCGCCCGATACTTTTCGTAGTGCAGCAAAGCCGCCCCACGTTCACCGCTAAAGGTCAGCAGGCGCATTAACTGGCGGCGGCCTTTTTCCTGCCAGGGCTCCACGTCCACCAAACGATAAACGGCATCCAGGGACTGTTGATAATCACCCCGGGCTTCGTAATAATCTGCTAACGTACTCAACCCAGATACCATCATCCGGTGGAACTCAGCCCTTTTCTGGGTCAACCACTCATCAAATTCCAGGCTATCCTGGCTGCCGAAACCCTCTAGAAATTCTCCCCGAACCATTTGGAGGGCTTGTTTGATTCTTTCAGGGTCCGGAGGTAGTGTTTTGTCTAGAAAGCGACAAAACTCCTGCACATCGATCCAGTAATCACCCGCGCGATTGAATTGGACAGTATCTCGGTTAATCAGCAGGTAGGGGTGTTCGGCTTGTTGATCGCGGATGATCTGGCGAAGGTTATATAACGCATAGCGCAAGTTGTTGCGCGCCGCTTGTTCCGGCCAATCCGGCCACAGGATGGCGGCAAGCGTATCTCGGCTGTGTACCCGTTTGGCTTCTACCGCAAGATAGGCGAGCAAGGCGCGCACTTTTTGAGACTTAAATCCGGAAATAGGTACCCCATCCAGATTCGCCGTAAAAGGTCCAAAAAGGGATATCGAGAGGCGCTGCATGGTAAGCCTTATTATTTTGACAGTCCAGAGAAAGCCATCCCGCTCATTTCATTATATAGCAAGATTTATGTATCAGTGCCCACGACTAAGCCACGTAGCGAACTACATTCTCGCCACGTCACTGTGCTAGAGTGAGTATGAAGTTGGTCAACAATCCCTGGTCACTGCGGAGCTTCACAAATCTTGAGTCACAATTTCATCTAGATAGAAAGGAGTACGTCCGATGAAAAAGGGTATTTTCTTCTCACTGACGGTTATACTTTTGCTCTCGCTGGCATTGGCTCTCCCAATTGTGGGGTCGGCCAAGGCTACCAAGATTCCGATTTGTGCACTGCAAATCGACGATAGCGAGTCTGGGGGCAAAGTATGGTTCACTGAAGAAGGGACGATTATGCATATCCGTGGGTTAACCAAAGTTGCCCATATCGTTCCTTTACCGGGTCACCCAGAGTGTGAATCAATGTACACGGTCGGTTCACTCGTCATGAAAACCAATATCGACCTGAACCTGGTAACTGGTGAAGGAAAAGCCTGGGGGAAAGGGACCATCTCCCCAGATGCGTTCGATGGTACATGGCAAATCACCTTTAAAGGACAGATCCAGAACTACGCCTTCACTGCCAGGAGTATCTCACATGGCACTGGAGCGCTAGAAGGATTACTCCAGAAAAATACCATTACGGAGATCGGTCCTGGTGAATACGAGGTATTTGGTTATGTACTAACCCACTGAGTTGGGTGCTCGCACCAGCTTCTATAACGAAAAACCCTTGCCCTATATCCATCCCGAGCAAGGGTTTTTCATTCTTCTTTCCGCGTCCACTATAAAAACAGATCTCGCAAATCTCAGACGGGGATAGTTACCCCAGCGCCAGGACATTCCTCTTTCGTTTTTGGACCCACATTAAACCCAGGATAATCAGCCAGGCGGTGATCCTCACCGTCATGGCTACAATGCTATCGATGGCTACCACGTCCTTGTATGCAGTCTGCAAGATCACCATCACCAGGCCGTGGGCGAGCAAAGTAATGATCGCAGCCGGAAAAGCATATTTATGGTTCTTCCAAATCAGGATCGCGGTAACGAAGACACTGATCACACCCGCCGCAAAATTATAGACTGGCACCCAATCGATCACATAATAATCCTGGACCTTACCCATCAATACCTGCCCACCGGCAGCAATCGCCATGGCGCCGATAATAACCGCCAGGATTGCGGCGATTTTCGAATAAATCGTATTCATGGTAGCCTCCTTAATTTCGGTAAAAGAAAAGGTGTTTTGCGCTTGTATTCCAGATAATCCGCCCCAAAGCGCGCCGTGAGCTCTTTAGTTTCATGGAAATAGATAAACGTCAACAGACCGGCAAAAATCAACAGCACCAGGATCATCACGGGAATTGATCCTGACCAGACCGCAATGCCAAGGTAAAAACAAGCCGCCCCCAGGGTCATTGGATTGCGGGTAAAAGCGTATGGCCCGGTGGCGATCAGGTTCTGTGTGGCAGCCCGGGGTGAGGGTGTTCCCTGCCCCAGGGTGTATTGAATGCTCACCGACCAGAGCACCAGGTATGCCCCAATCAAAATACCCAGCACGCCTGCAGTCGAGTTCCCCCAGCCAAGATCGAGCGTTGGCGCTCCCGCAATCTGACCAAAAGCATAGATCAACCCCAATTCCAGACCCAGCATGAGCAGCAGGCCCATGAAAAACGCGCCGATGATCCGTTCACGTGTCACCGCGACCTCCTTACGATCGGGCTGAATGGCTGCCTTGATGGTCCACATCTTGAGCATGGATGGCTTGCTGGAGGATTTCCAGGAATTCATCCAACGGCACGCGGTGAATCCGCGCAGCCTATTCCACGTTAATCGCTTTTGCCGCCAGGGAGCGCAAAGAATAGCGACCCACACGCCTGACGCCAAACAATTCCATCACATCGGCAATATCTCCATACTGCTCCAGAATTGCCGAGATACGTGTGTCTTTGGTAATCTCCATCCAAGCCTCCAACATCTATTAATCGACTGCTTCCGCTCTAAGAATTATTCTACGCAGAGAGGCCATCTTGATCCACGACTTTGGTCGAATTTAACGACCCGAATTATTCGACTTGAGTCGTTGGTGTTGTCACTTTGTCAGGTTATGATGAGATTTAATAGACAGGTTTGAAACCTGGTAGCGGAGTGAATGAATGACTCAAAAATTAATGGTAAGCGGCTTTATCTGCCCCAACACGGGATGTGCCCTCTCCACGGAGGTCAGGCGAGGTATGCCCATTCTTACCAACCAGGGTATCGAAGTGGGCAAAGTGGCGGCGATTGTGATAGACGACGAGAACCAGTCCCCCACCCTTGTACTGCTCGATCGCCTTCCCGAACAGCAAGGCTACTGGTCAGTCCCCATTGAGCTGATCGCTAAAGTGGAAAACGACCAGCTCTGGCTCTCCATACCGGCAAGTGCACAGCATGCCTTTACCCCCTGGCATCCCTTGTAAAATCATTTAACCCGGGTGGCAACGAAAACCAGGCGGGTGAGCGCTTCTACCCCACGGACGGCCCCCTGGGAGGCAATAACAATTGATCCCGGGCTTACCTCATAGCGCTCTCCATCCACCACCATCACCCCCTGACCCTCAACAAAATAGTAGACCCCCATGGATTCGGGGTGCTCGGGCACCCTTTGCCCGGCTTCTAAACCAGCCACCACAACCTTGGCCTTTTCGGTCTCAACCATAACCTGTGGTTTTGGCCCTTCTGGCGCATAAACAACCCATTCTTTCCAATCAAAATACGCGTTTCCCATATAACTGCTCCTCATTAATTCGCTTTCACAATGATATTGCCCGAGTGATGTGTACAGCTTATCACTCGGGCAATCTTCTGTCCTGGACTTTAGTCGAATTATTGGTTTATTTTATGAGCTAGACTTGCCAGCAGAGAAATTATGATTCGATCATGGCGATTTGCTCGAGCCCCGGGCGGTCCAGTATATGGATCTCCTGTCGCCCGATCTGGATCACTTCGCGCTCCTGCAATTTGCGCAGCGTGCGGCTGACCACATCCGAGACTGTCCCCAGACGAGCAGCAATTTCCGTTTGGGTAGCCCATTTCTTTTTGGGAACCACATCCTGGACCGCCTGTTCCAACAATAAGCGCGCCAGGCGTGCTTCAACACTGCGCAGGGACAGATCTTCTACCAGAGCAATCAGGTGGGAGACACGCCCTGCCAGATCCTGGATGATCAAGCGCGCCAGTTGTGGATTGCTATCTAACAATTCCAGCATCCGATTCCGGTCAATGACCCACAAGCGAGTATGTTCAAGCGCTGTAACCGTGGCTTGATTCAGCGCTCCGGTAAAAACACTCACTGCATTGAATACCTCTCGCTCGCCCAGCAATTGCAGAGTCTGTTCACGACCATCCAGCGCAATTTTCGAGACCTTTAACCCACCCAATTGGACCACATATAACCCCGCAGCCGGCTCGCCCTCCAGAATTACCAGCTGACCGGCCTCGTAATCCTGGCGGTAGGCAGACAAGGCGATCGTCGTAAATGTAGCCGGATCGAGACCTTTAAAGTAAGAAACATGAGATAAGACTTTACTGGCCTCTTGATAAGCGCTGCTGGGTCTCATCACCCATTCCTCCAGGTTCCTTACCCTGCCTGTACTCCAGAAAATCGGCGAGCTGTCCTTATCATACCAATCCACCAGGGATAAGTCCAGTTCGCATGGAATGCTTTGGCTCAATGGATATGGAGAAATTAAAAACATGATCCATCCCGGCTGTCGGGATGGATCATGTTGCAGGTGCGGTTATCACCCCTCTGGCTCAGACGCCAGCCATTACTTTTTTACCTGCAGCAGCTTGGTCCTCCATTTTTTGGGGATTGTCCAACAATAGCTTTTTACCTGCCGGTGAAACCAGATAAATCAGCAGCAGTGTGCCGATGATGGGAGCAGGCAAAAACATCGAGAAGCGTTGCAGCCGCACCACATCCATGATACCCACTGGAAAACCACCGAACATGGACATTAATGCTGCAAAAATACCCACAAAGAGCGCCCAGGGTTTGCGTTTGACCACTGCGAAGATAAACACAGCCCAGGCTGCCGCGCCCCACCAGTTAAGCATCTGACCCATGGCATACATCGCATTGGGCAAACTTTCTTCTACTGTCTGATAACGCGAGATGGCGCCCACGCCATCCATATAGGTCAAGACGAAAGCCAGACCACAGACAAACAAAAAGGTGATTGTCTTCTTGTCTACTCCCCCAATGAACAACATCCCGAACCACAACACAAAGGCAATCAGGAACACCCAGATGGTAGGAAAGGGCATCCCAATGCTGGCAGGTGGGATGATCGGGAAAAAGCCAGCCAGTATCTGGACAGTGGCAGCGACTAGACCCCAAAACCAGGCCCAATCGTATTTATTCAAGAAACCATACAACACCACGCCCCATAAGGCACCGGCGGACATGCCCAACCAGCCCAACATGGCAAACACAATCTGCACGGTGATCGCTTCATCCGGCCGCCCCCCAAGTATTTTGCCCTCAATTGTTGGGTTATAAATACTGGAAAGCAAGAAGAAAACCAGTAGACCTGTGAGCACACCAACCACAGCCAGAATGGCACCCAGGGTGTAATTCTTTTTCATCATCAATTCTCCTCGTTGGTAATTATTTATCTACGTATAAACAGCTTACCAATTAAACCCTGCCGGGCATAATACTTTTGTCTTATTTGGGATTTACGCAGTTGGTGGATGTTGGAATTTCCCCTGAAGTGCCTAACTTCTATTATTTAGAATTTGAAACCAAAATTCCAAAATCTCGAATCCTGTGACAAACGAAAACCCAGATCATGGTTTAATTACTGGCAATGGAAACCCAATCTAAACCAAAAAATAATCCCCTGGCCGGGATGAGCCAGTTACGGCGGCTACTGGAGTATGTACGTCCTTACCGCACCCGCCTGTATATCACCCTCGTCGCCATTGTCCTGGGCAGCGTGCTGGGGCTAGCTGGACCCTATACTCTGCAGTTTCTAATTGACTCTGTCTTCCAGCAAAATGATCCCCAACTGCTCAACCAGATCACCCTGATTTTGATCGTGATCTTTGCCTTGCAAAGCGTGCTGTACTTTGTGCGCGGCTACTTGCTGGCCTTCATCGGCGAGCGCGTAATGGCCGATCTGCGTCTGAAGCTCTTTGAGCACCTGCAAGGCCTTTCGCTCAGCTACTTCAACGAGCGCCGCACCGGAGAGCTGGTCAGCCGTTTGACCAATGATGTATCCACGGTACGCGCCGTGGTCACCAGCGATATCTCCACCGCCCTGGCCCAATCGCTTACGTTTGTGGGCGCCTTCGCCTTGATCATCTATACCAACTGGCGGCTGACCCTGTTTATGATCGCCCTGATCCCTGTGATCATGATCATCGCCATCGTATTCGGACGCCGTTTGCGCGCCCTGTCCACCTCCGTACAGGATCAACTTGCTAACGCCACAACGGTGATGGAAGAAGCCCTGGGAGGTGTGCGGGTGGTGCAGTCCTTTACCCGCGAACGCTATGAAATCAAGCGCTTCACGTCCAGCATCGAGCGCACCTTCGCTCTGGCGATGAAGCGCGTGCGTTTATCATCCACCTTCGGGCCCTTGATCTCTTTTCTGGGGTTCGCAGCGGTGGTGTCCATCTTCTGGTTTGGCGGCCGCGAAGTCCTGGCTGGACGACTGACTGCGGGACAATTATTCATGTTCCTGGTGCTAACCCTGACCATCGCCAGCTCGATCGGGCAATTTTCAGGCCTATATACGGGTCTGCAGGAGGCCTTGGGAGCGACCCGGCGTTTATTTGAGATCCTGGATACGCGTTCGGATATCGAAGAGCGCCCTGATGCCCAAGATTTACTCGGGGGCGCGGGGGGCATTACGTTTAATAACGTCTCGTTTGCTTATCAGGATAGCCCCGAAACAGCCATCCTGACCAATATCAGCCTCGAAGTGCAACCCGGAGAGGTGCTGGCTCTGGTCGGGCCCAGTGGGGCCGGCAAGACCACCCTGGTCAATTTAATCCCCCGCTTCTTCGACCCTACAGCCGGTCGGATATTGATCAATGACCAGGACCTGCGCAACCTGAAACTCACCAGCTTGCGCGGGCAAATTGGCATCGTGCCCCAGGAAACCTTGCTGTTTGGCGGCAACATCCGCGAGAATATCCTTTACGGGCGGCTCGAAGCCAGCGAGGCAGAAGTGGTGGCCGCGGCTGAGGCAGCCAATGCCCATGATTTCATCCAGCAGCTGCCTAACGGGTACGATACCCAGGTCGGTGAGCGCGGCGTCAAGCTCAGCGGCGGGCAGCGCCAGCGCATCGCCATCGCCCGCGCCATCCTGAAAGATCCCTGTATCCTGCTCCTGGATGAGGCCACCTCCGCCCTGGATAGCGAAAGCGAAGGCCTGGTGCAGGAAGCCCTCGAGCGCTTGATGTCCAACCGCACCAGCATTGTCATTGCCCACCGTCTCTCCACCATCCAGAACGCGGACCGGATTGCCGTATTGGATGATGGGCGCCTGATGGAAATTGGCACACACAGCGAGCTGCTCGCTTTGGACGGCCTGTATGCCCGCCTGCACCGCATGCAGTTCAAGCTCGATGAAACAGAAGCAATGCTTGATATGCCTGTAGTAGAAAATTCGACTACCAAGACAAATGCGCGCCGGCGATCATTCAACCCACTCAACGGGCTAAGGGGTTAAAGCTCATCCATTTCTTAGAAACCAGGCTAAGAACTCCCCATTTTTAGCAGCGATTCTTACAATCCTCCTATCTGACTACAATAGATTTACGGGTATAATAGAGACACAATAAGGTAATATATATCTTATTAGGTGTTTTTTTTTATGATTTGAGGTAGGAGGATAAAATGTCTGTTGCAACTGTTAAACGTGAACGTGTGATCCAGGACCCGCCATTTATCAAATGGCTGCTCAGCAGCCCACGCGCCGCCTGGCTATGGCTGCCGCTGCGCATCTGGCTGGGCTATCAATGGGTGACTTCGTCTATGGGCAAGATCAGCAATCCAGCCTGGGTGAGTACCGGCGAGGCCCTGAAGGGATTCTGGACCAATGCCGTTCAAATTCCCGAAACCGGCCGCCCGCCGATTGCCGTCGACTGGTATCGCGGATTCATCCAGGCCTTGCTCGACAGCCAATCTTACACCTGGTTTGCCAAGCTGGTTGCTTATGGCGAGCTGTTGATCGGGATTGCTTTGATCATAGGCGCCTTTACCGGCATCGCCGCCTTCTTCAGCGGCTTTATGAACTGGAACTTTATGATGGCGGGTTCCGCCAGCACCAATCCACTGCTCTTTATTATCGCAGTGGGTATCATCCTGGCCTGGAAGATTGCGGGTTACATCGGAGCAGACTATTTCCTGCTCTCCTGGATCGGCACGCCCTGGTCTCACCAACCCGATCCATGCGCAGAAAAAGTAGCTGAGATCGAGGAGCGCTATCGCGAGCGCGGCCTGGCAAGCGCGGACTAGCGTCAATACGCTTGAACTGAGAAGCCAGGGCAGTTTTCACACTCTGCCCTGGCTTGTTGTTTAATAGCTTACCCGAGCGGATCGCCAACCCTTGCGAACGGCAAACAATATCAGGCTTTTAGCTCCAACACCTCTCCCCCGGTCAACTCACATAGTTCCTGGGGCGTAAGGCGAAAGACGGCGTGCGGTGTTCCGGCGGCAGCCCAGATTTCGGTATATTCGAGCAGGTCGGCATCTACATAGGTCAGCAAGGGCTGGCTGTGCCCCACCGGAGGCACGCCGCCGATCACAAAACCGGTCTGCTGGCGCACGAAATCAGCGTCGGCCTTGCCCAACGGTTCTTCGATCTGAGCTTCGATCTTGCGCTCGTCCACGCGGTTCCTCCCGCTGGCGATGACCAGCACCGGCCTGGCTGAGCGCTTGCCTTTAAAGACCAGGGATTTGACAATCTGGCCCACATCACATCCAATTGCCTGAGCTGCCTCTTGCGCTGTGCGCGTGGAACCCGGCAGCTCCACAACCTGCAGCGTCATGCCGCGGGCTGACAAAGCATCCTGCACTTTTTGTGCGCTGGCGCTGAGCGGTTTATGATCCATAGACACAGCCTCCTCGGTTCAGTACTCGTATCGCAATGTAGTTCCCTAATGTGTCCAACCCTGGCGGCGCATCCAGAAATACATCCCTACCGGCCCAAGAACCATCGTCGACAGAGTCAACACAAACACCGGCAGGCTGACCCATTCCGAAAATGAGGGATCAGCGGCGAAAAAATTCATCCCGAAGAAACCGGTCAGGAAGGACAGCGGCATAAAAAATGCTGTGATGATCGTCAAAGCCTTCATAATATCGTTGGTGCGGTTGTTGATCACCGACAGATAGGTATCCAGGGTGCCCGAAGCCATTTCACGCAGGTTTTCGCTCAAATCATATAGTCGCACAAGATGATCGTAGACATCACGGTAATACACCTGTGCCTGCTCGTCCACCATACGAAAATCGTCGCGCGCCAGTTTATTCAGCACCTCACGCTGCGGGCCAATCATGCGCCGGAAATGCAAGGTCATGCGCTTAAGAATAAAGATTTGCTCCAGGATTTCTGTATGCGAATGATCGAAGATTTCGTCCTCCAGGGCATCAATTGCCTCATCCAGCTTTTCAACCACCTGCATATACCCGGCTGCCAGCTCATCCACCAGACGGTACAGTAAATGATCCGGTCCATTGCTCAAATTGCGCTCGTCGCGCTGGACAGTGTCCCACAGATGCTCGACCGGCTCAAGTTTTTGATCGTGGTGCGTTACCAGAAAATTCTCCCCCAAAAACACATCTAATTCCTGAGATTCCAGGCTGCCTGTCTGGAGCTGGCGGATCTCCATATTCTGAAAAACAATATACAGGTAATCCCCCCAATCGTCCACCTTGGGTACGTGTGTCTCCCGCAAGGCGTCATCGACAGCCAATGGGTGAAATTTAAAAATTTCTATAAGAATAGGCTCATCCTCTTCCGGCGGGCTATCCTCAAAATCCACCCACAGCAGTCCATCCGGATCATCCAGAGCCTGCCGGTAAGCCTCTGGCTTTAAGTTGGTTGCAAGTTGTCCATCTTTTGCATAATAGATCGATCGAATCATCCTGCACCTCGCCTGTTTTCACTAAATATGGTTCAAGTAGAATTTTATCCGATGCCTGGCTTCCAGTGGGACGAAATCCGGCGCAATAGTTGCACCAGGTGATCAGCAGGCTGCGGTAGAATACTAACAACTGAGTTTCTAGTACGGCAGGAGTATAAAATTGTACAGTGTGGCAGTCCGACGTGATTTTATCGCTCAGCATTATTTGATTGGCGGTGATTGGGGCTCTGAAAACCATCCTCATTCCCATCACTATCAGGTCGAATTACAGCTTCAGGGAACCCAGCTGGATCAACATGGCTACCTGGTGGATATTGTGGATATCGAGCGTCACCTGGACGAGCTGATCAGCAGCTACCGCAACCAAACCTTAAATAATCTACCAGAATTCAGCGGTTTAAATCCCAGTATCGAGCATTTTTCACGCATCTTATGCCAACACATGCACGGCTGCATCCAGGCTGGCAACATTCTTGCGATTACCATTACTCTTTGGGAGAACGCTATCGCCTGGGCGTCTTATCGATTGGAACGCTAAACCATTATGCGGGTTGGTTTGGTCATCTATGGCAACCTGGAGAATCTCTCCGGTGGATACCTGTACGACCGCAAGCTGGTCGAACAGCTGCACGCGCACGGTGATCAAGTCAAAGTAATCTCCCTGCCCTGGAGGAATTACCTGCAGCATCTGGGCGATAACTTCTCGCAACGGCTACTGGTGCGCTTGCAGCGCCTGGAGGTAGACCTGCTCTTGCAAGATGAGCTCAACCATCCCTCTCTTGCCTGGTTGAACGCTCGCCTGAAAAAGGTGGCTCCCTATCCCATTGTTTCCATTGTTCATCATCTTCGCAGCAGTGAGGACCGCCCAGCCTGGCAAAACCGGTTATACCAACAGGTGGAAGATCGCTACCTGAATAGTGTGGATGGTTTCATTTTTAACAGCCAGACCACCCGGCAGGTCGTTGAAAGCCGGCTAACCCGTGAGAGCCTCAGCCAGGTACGCTGGACGGTTGCTTTTCCCGGCGGCGACCAGTACTCACCGCAGATTTCAGAGAAGGCCATCCGCGATCGGGCATTTGAAACCGGCCCACTGCGCTTGCTCTTCGTCGGCAATGTAATTCCCCGCAAAGGCCTGCACATCTTGCTCGGCGCGCTGAGGCAAATCCCCTGGGACCAGTGGGAGCTACGCGTGGCAGGCCGCCTGGATGTGGATGAGCATTATGCACGTAGCATACGTAAATTAGTCGCCATGGAAGGTCTGGTAGAAAGCGTGCGCTTCCTCGACCGCCTGACAACGGAGCAGCTGGCAGCGCAGATGGCGGAATGCCAGGCTCTGGTTGTCCCCTCTACCTATGAAGGCTTTGGGATCGCCTACCTGGAGGGGATGGGCTTTGGTTTACCCGCCATAGCCACCACCGCTGGCGCGGCAGGTGAATTTATCTCTGAGGATGAGAATGGCTACCTGATGCCCCCCAAGGATAAATACGCCCTGGCGAAGCCCATCCGCAAGCTGATCCAGAATCGTGAGCACCTGGCTAAGCTGAGCCTGGCAGCCCGCGCCCGTTACCTGGCCCACCCCACCTGGCAAGAGTCGATGACTGGCGCTGTGCACTTCCTGCACAGCCTGGCCGGCCAGCCATTACCCAAATCGGCCTCCTAGCGATCACCCCGTTATGCTCCCTCCATACTTTACGCCCTCCTTCCCCCGCTACCTGGCCGCCAAGAAAACTGTTGACGACCGCGCCCTGAACGCTCATGTATGGAAAACTTTGCAAGCACAAGTAGCCGGCCTGCAAGCCAGTCGCCCGCTGCGGGTACTCGAGGTCGGAGCCGGCATTGGCACCATGCTCGAGCGGACGGTGGATTGGGGTCTGCTGCAGCGTGCTCACTACACGGCCCTGGATGCTTTGCACGAAAACATAGCCTCAGCCCGCAATCGCCTGGCAGCCTGGACTGAGCGGAATACCATCAATTCCTCTGAAACTCCGCATGGCGAACTTTATTTCTCCGCCGCCCAGCTCGATCTGCGGGTGAATTTGGTCGCTATCGATCTATTTGACTTTATCGCGCAGCTGCATGATGGACAAAAATGGGACTTGATCATTGCCCATGCCTTCCTGGACCTTATGGACATCCCAGCAACCCTACCGCAGCTTTTTGAGTTGCTCAGGCCGGGGGGGTATTTTTACTTTACGATCAATTTTGACGGTGCTACCCTGTTTGAGCCAGCTATCGACCCGTACCTGGACCGGCAGATTGAAGCGCGTTACCACCAGACCATGGATGAACGCATGATCAACGGAAAACGCTCGGGAGATAGCTGCGCTGGGCGGCACCTCTTCCAACACCTGCCAACTGCCGGGGCGGTTATTCTGGCAGCAGGCGCTTCAGACTGGGTAGTTTACCCGGGCGTCACCGGATACCCGGACGATGAAGCCTATTTTCTGCACTTCATCATCCACACTCTGGACGAGGCGCTGCACGGTGATCCAGGCCTGGATATGCAGCGCTTTGCTGGCTGGGTCGCGGCGCGCCATGCTCAAATTGAGCAGCACCAATTGGTCTATATCGCCCACCAGCTGGATTTCGCTGGTTATTACCCCGGCGGCTTGAAACCCTGATCCTATGAACCTGGATGATATCCTGCGGCTGCCTGGCAGCTACGCGTTGCTCTTGCGTATCGATCGCTCCCTCGATCTGTCCATAGGGCGGCTGGGAGCGTTCACCTTTCCACCCGCGCATTATCTGTATTTTGGCAGCGCCTGGGGACCCGGTGGTTTGCCGGCGCGCTTGCACCGCCATATTCTCGGCGCCTCACGCCTGCACTGGCACATTGATACTCTTTGCGCCGCTGGGGAACTCGAAATCGCCTACTTCTTACCCGACTCCTGTCGTTCTGCTCAGCCTGTTCCTCGGCTAGAATGCCTCTGGAGCCAGGCCTTTGCGAGCTTAGGCACAGCTTTTATCCCTGCCCCCGGCTTTGGGTCCAGTGATTGCAGGCAGGGCTGCGAAGCACATCTGGTAGGGCTGACTGTTCGACCCGCATCCATTGCAGTTGCCCTGGCGCAGTATGCTGAGGTGAGAGCCGCGGCTATCCAGGCAGTTACATCACTCTGAGTGGCTACGCCCTGCCTGTGCGCTTCGTTTCCGAGGTACAATGAACGGCGATCTTGTAACTCATCTGGGAGCTTTTAGATTGAAAAAGTTTATTTCGGATTATGGTTTTCTTATCGTACTGACGGGCGGCATTATCTTTCTGGATCAGCTCAGCAAAGCGTGGGTCCGGGCCAACCTGGGCTATGGAGAAATGTGGTCCCCCTGGCCCTGGCTAACCCCTTATGCGCGTGTGGTACACATCAGCAATACGGGGGCTGCCTTCGGTATGTTCCAAAACATGAGTATGGTTTTCACGATCCTGGCTATCATCGTTTCGGCCGTGATCCTCTTCTATTATCCTCAGATCTCCAAAGAGGACTGGCCCCTACGCCTGGCTCTTGGCATGCAGCTTGGAGGGGCGGTTGGCAACTTGATCGACCGGGTTACGATCGGCTCAGTTACTGATTTCATCTCCGTTGGCAGATTCGCAGTGTTTAACGTAGCCGATGCGTCTATCTCCCTGGGTGTCGCCGTCCTGCTGATTGGCATGTGGATGAAAGAAAGAGACATAGCCAGAAAGGCCGCTACCCGATCTGATGTGGATGTCTCCACCCAGATGCCCAACCAGGAATCCCACCCGACCAGTCTGCCTCCGGAGGAATAAGCGTGGGCGATCAAATCATCGAGCTTCAATTCAGTGATGGCGACCCTATGCGTCTGGACAAGTTTTTAGTCCAGCGTCTCCCGCAATATTCACGCACGCGCTTGCAAAACTTGATCAAAGACGGGCTGGTATTCGTGGATAACCAGGCAGCACATAAATCCGGTCTGCTCATCGAGCATCCCACCACAATCGTAGTGCACATCCCCCCGCCAGAGCCCAGCCGCTTGCAGCCTGAAGCGATCCCGCTGGATATCGTCTTCGAAAACGATGATCTGATGGTCGTTAATAAACCCGCCGGGATGGTCGTCCATCCGGCTGCTGGACACAGTCGGGGGACACTGGTGCACGCCGCCCTGGCGCACGCGCCCGAGATGGAAGGCATCGGCGGCGAGCAGCGTCCTGGGGTGGTGCATCGCCTGGACAAAAACACTTCAGGGCTGATCCTCCTGGCCAAAAATGACCGCACCCATCATATCCTACAGGAGCAGTTCCGCCAGCGGAAAGTGCACAAAGTTTATCTCGCCCTGGTCGATGGCCAACCCCCTTCCCCAGCCGGGCGGATCGAAGCCGCCATTGGACGCGATCAAGGCGAGCGCAAACAGATGGCTGTCGTCAGCGACCTCAAAGGCCGCGCGGCCATCAGTGATTATCGCACCCTGTCCAAATATACTGCCCATACCCTGCTGGAAGTGCAGCCCCTCACCGGTCGCACGCACCAGATCCGCCTGCACCTGGCTTTTATCGGCTGCCCGGTCGTGGGCGATACTATCTACGGAAAGCGCCACGCCAGCCTGCCCTTGGACCGCCACTTCTTGCATGCAGCCCGCCTGACCATTCTGCTGCCAGGTGAACAAGAAACCCGCACCTTTGAAGCGCCTTTGCCGCCCGAGCTAAACCAGGTTCTCGAAACCCTCACCCCCAGCAGCTAGCCATACGCTTGCCCAGCGCCTGGCTTCTGGGAATATTCTTATACATGGAGACTGCAATGGAACTCGTCGATTTGCGCTCTGACACTGTCACCCAACCCACTCCAGCCATGCGCGAAGACATGGCGCGCGCCGCGGTCGGCGACGATGTTTATGGAGAGGACCCTACCATCAACCGCTTGCAGGAGCTGGCTGCCAGCATGGTGGGGCAAGAAGCAGGTCTATTTGTGCCCTCCGGGACGATGGGCAACTTGATTGCCGTCCTGGCCCATTGCCAGCGCGGGGATGAGGTGATCCTGGGGACAAAAGCCCATACCTACCTGTATGAAGCCGGGGGGATATCAGCCCTGGGCAGCGTGCACTCCTGCCAGATCCCCAACCAACCAGACGGCACCCTGGCTTTGGAAGCGATCGAAGCTGCCATCCGCCCTGATGATGCGCACCACCCGATCACTCGCCTGATCACCCTCGAAAATACCCACAACCGCTGTGGAGGCGTGGCCCTGACCCCAGATTACACCCGATCAGTCAGTGATCTTGCTCGCCGGCGTGGCTTGCGCCTGCACGTGGATGGGGCGCGTATATTCAACGCGGCTGTCGTCCAGGGTGTGAGCGCCAAAGACCTGGCTGGCATGGCAGACTCAGTCACTTTCTGTTTGAGTAAGGGATTGTGCGCCCCGGTGGGTTCAGTGTTATGCGGCTCGAGAGAATTTATCCACCAGGCTCATCGCATCCGGAAGCAATTGGGCGGAGGCATGCGCCAGGCAGGCATCCTGGCGGCCGCCGGGATTGTGGCGCTGGAGACGATGGTCGATCGCCTGGCGGAGGATCACCGCCGCGCCCGCATGCTGGCAGATGGCCTGCGCGGTCTACCAGGCCTGGAGCTCGATCCGCCAGTTCCTTACACCAATATGGTATTTCTAAACCTGACAGGGGAAGCTGTTGCAGCCGAGCCAACTCTCGAGGGAAGTGTCTCACCCGCCGGGCGTGTGGCAGCCCGCCTGAGCGAATTCGGCGTGCGCGTCGGGGTAGCCGGAAAACGGCGCTTTCGCCTGGTGACCCATTACTGGGTGAACGATCAGCATATCCAGCAAACTATCCAAGCTTTCCGTGCCGTATTGACTACGGTCTGAACCTCGCTCAGCGCGAGTGCGGAAAAGAAATTTAGGTGTGATGTGGCCTTTCAGCAGGTCTGTTGGAGGGCATGTTATAATAAGTTCACAAAATATTTATCGGGCGGGTCAGCGCGGGATGGTGAAGAATCGGTACCAGGGTGCTTCCAAACATTGAATTGATTCTGGCAATTCAGGCTTTCGTGTTTCATTCAAAAGCAGGGGCTGTGTACGCGCGCAATACCCTGGTAGCTTACCAGGCTGATTTGTTACGTTTCGCCAGCTGTGTTGAGCGAGCCACCGCCCGCCCGGCCAGCCTGGCCGATTTCTCCACCTCACAAGTACAAGCTTTTCTATCTGCCGAGAGCGCCAGCGGTTTACACCCGCATACCCTGGCCCGCCGCCAGGCCAGCCTGTATGCCTTTAACCATTTTCTAAAGCACCCCATAACCGATTGGGAATCCATCTCCCGTGCGGCGCAAGCCAGTCGCCAAAAAAATATAGCCCACAGCCAAACTGAGCGTCTCCATCCTTTACATCTGCGCGCAGTCTGGCAAGTTATGCAGCAAGCCACCCATGCGCGCGCCCGTCGTGATCAGGCCCTCCTGGCGTTACTGCTCGATACCGGACTGCCTGTGCACCGTTTACTGGCGCTAAACCTGGCCGACCTGTCCCAGGACTGCCACACCCTGACACTGGTTCAGCCATCCGGGATCCGCGGACATTTAAATCTAGATTGGGCTGATCAACCTCTATGGCGCTATCTAAAAGAAGGCCGCCCAGAATTGAACCACCAGCCAGATGAGCCGGCTTTATGGATCAGCCAGGCAGGCAACCGCATGACCCGCCAGGCAGTCTGGCAAGTGCTGCGTGGCTGGGGGCGGCAGGCCGGGCTGCCGTTTGCCCTCAGCCCGCGCCTGATCAGCCACACCGCTGCGCAGCGCCTGGCTGCTACAGATCTACCCCTGCAGCAAATTCAACTGCGGCTGGGGCATCAGTCTTCACTTTCTACCTTAGCCCGATTGCGCCGGATTGCCGCGCAAGCTGGTTAGCTGTATTCGCCAACCGCATTTGATTGGACCACGATCGCTGCAGCACATCAGGAGATTTGGATGAAAGAAAGCTTCACCCTCCCAGAAATTGACCAGATCGCTCAATCCATCCGCCCCAAATTGATCAACGCTCCGCGCGTTGGCCTGATCCTCGGTTCAGGATTAGGCTCTTTGGCAGAGGCCGTGGAAGGTCAGGTGAAAATCCCGTATGGTGAAATTCGAGATTGGCCGGTTTCGACCGTAATTGGCCACCAGGGGCAGCTGGTCAACGGTACCTTACAAGGTCAGCCAGTGCTGGTCATGCAAGGGCGTGTGCACTACTATGAAGGCTATTCCATGGCCCAGGTTGGTTTACCCATCCGCGTGATGCAGCGACTGGGGATTGAAATGCTTTTCGTCACTAATGCTGCCGGGGCAGTAAACCCGGCTTTTGAACCGGGTGATCTGATGCTCATCGTAGATCATCTTAACCTGATCGGCATGGCGGGCCTCACCCCGCTACGCGGCCCGAACCTGGACGAGTTGGGGCTGCGCTTCCCAGACATGGGGCAGGCCTACGACCGCCAATTGGCAACCCTTGCGCGCCAGGCAGCCAATGAATCGGAAATCAAGCTGCACGAAGGCGTGTACGTGTGTCTGGCGGGGCCATCCTTTGAGACCCCTGCCGATCTACGTTTCCTGCGCAGCAGCGGTGCAGATGCAGTAGGCATGTCCACAGTCCCCGAAGTGACGGTTGCTCGGCATGGTGGTACCCGCGTTTTGGGTATATCAGGCATTAGCAACAAGGCCAACCTGGACGGGAACACACTTACCACCCATGAAGAAGTTCTGGAAGCCGGTCAGCAAATCGTACCCAAACTTATTGCGGTGATTAACGGCGTCTTACGCCGAATTTAGGATGAGACGGAGGGCTCCAGGTCTTGAGTAGTTAGTACTGTGGATTAGCCCCATCTCCGGAGAGGCATGGAAGAAGCGCTCAGTTTTGTGCGCGCCTTCGAGGCGTGGATATATCTGCTTCTTGGGTTGGGGGGATTGTTTTACATACGTAAATTTATCCTGGCCTGGCAAGAGCTGCAGGATGCGGGGTTTGGCCTGGAACGAGACAGTGCCCAGGGACGATTGAACCTGGCTACAGGGATGCTGGTGCTGATATTGGGCCTGGCAGTGGCAGAATTCATGTTGGTGAGCTTTGTAACGCCTACCATTCCTGGCGCCAATCCGCTGTCTACACCCACGCTGAACCTTCTGGCGACCCCGACCACGACCCTGCCAGCATCTGCTGCTACCTTGGAGCCCGGTCAGATTACCCCTACGCCAACTCAGACGCCAACTGGGGCCAGCGCCTGTGAGCCAGGGAGTATCATGATCATCTCACCCGCAGAAGGCCAGACGGTGAGTGAAGTAGTGGAAGTGCTCGGGACGGCTGACATCTTGAACTTTGGTTTTTATAAAATTGAAATGAAACGTCCCGAGGAGAACATCTGGCAGACGATCCTGGCGGGAAATGAAGTTAAAATTGAAGAACCCCTGGGCTTGTGGGATACGCGGCGTTTATTCCCCGGCACGTACCAGTTGGGACTGGTGGTTGTAGACAATGAGGCGCGCGCCAGCGCCTCATGTGTGGTGCAGGTACAGGTAATCGCGACCTCTGAAACCGCTGTGCCCTGAAAATCGCTTATTGGAAAAGGTGACAGTATGCCCGAAATTGAAATCCGCGCTGCGACGGCTGATGATATCCCAGAACTGGCAGCTCTGGACCATAACTACACCACGGAATACGTCTGGCAGATGGAAATACAGCCCGACGAAAAACGCATGGGGATTACTTTCCAGGAGGTGCGCCTGCCGCGCTCGGTGCGTGTGGAGTACCCACGCCCAGTATCCAGCCAGCTTGACGACTGGGCAAGCTGCTCAGGCGTCTTAGTCGCCCTTCTGGAAGGAGAGCCAGTAGGTTATGCCAGTTTGCGATTAGATCTCGTCCCTCGCACAACCTGGGTCACCGATCTGGCCGTCCGGCGGCGTGTTCGCCGCCAGGGGATTGGCAGCTCCCTCATCCTGGGCGCTCAGGAATGGGGGAGCGAACATAACACTCGCTACCTGACCTTAGAGATGCAGCCCAAAAATTATCCTGCCATTCAGTTGGCGCACAAGCTGGGTTTTGATTTTTGCGGTTACAATGATCGTTACTATACCAATCATGATATCGCGCTCTTTTTTGCTAAATCGCTGAGATAAGACAACGGTTTGCCACGCAGGGTTCATGGTAACCTCCTGCGGCAACAAACCATTTTTGATCTCCTGGTTCACCGGATCGATTTATTGTTATGAGCGCACTAATCCAAATAGCTCTAGAAACGCTCAATGACCTGCTCACGGCGGGCATTGCCATTACTGCGTTTTCATTGCTCCTATATGCTCTAAGCTTCAATCTGCGCGACCGCGTGACTCGCTCTTTCGCGATCATTATGTTGTGCGTGGTCATCGTTTTCGTAGCCGAGTCGATCGGCAATGTCGCCTCCTCCTCAGAAATGCTCGGCGTCGCCTTGCGTCTGCAGTGGGTGGGAATTATCTTCCTGCCCGCCGCTTATTTACACTTATCGGATGCTGTCCTGGCGACAACCGGAAGACCATCGCGTGGACGGCGGCGCCTGGCCGTACGTTTAAATTACCTTGTCGCAGTTGCCTTCCTGATCACCTTACCAACCCTGCTGTTGGTCGGCCCCCTGAACGCCAACGCTGAGCCTGCCCCACACCTGGAACGCACGCGTTTGACCTTGTTTTTCACTCTGTACTATGTCTTTGTGATCGCCTGGTCATGGGTAAACTTTTACCGCGCCTACCAACGCACGGTCGCCAGCTCCAGCCGCCGGCGCATGAGCTATCTAATGGCCGGAGCGCTGGCCCCTGCCCTGGGCTCCTACCCTTATCTGCTCTTTGGATCAGGATTTGCCGCCCAGCACACCTTATTTTTTTGGGCTACGCTCACCATCAGCAACCTGTTGGTCTCAGTCTTATTGATTGTGATGGCTTATGCGGTAGCCTTTTTTGGTGTTCCCTGGCCCGACCGGGTAGTAAAACGCCGCTTATTCAAATGGTTAATGCGTGGCCCGGTAACAGCCTCCACGGTTCTTGCCGTAACCACCATTATCCGCCGGACAGGGCTCTCCTTTGGTCTACCCTATAATCCATTTGTGCCAGTTGCCATGGTATTTACCGTGCTTATTATGGAACACCTGGTCACCCTGGTCGCGCCAGTTTGGGAACGCTGGCTGTTTTATGGAAAAGACCGCAGCGATATCGAAATGCTACAGTCTCTTGAGGAGCGCTTGCTGACGCGCAGTGACCTGCACCAATTCCTGGAAGCCATTCTGACTGCGGTTGCGGATCGTTTGCAAGTACAAAAAGCATTCTTAGCCGGCCTCAGCCCGGGAGGATTGGATTTATTCATCACCACCGGCGGTGAGCCAAACCTGGATCCAGATCAGCTTCCAGAGCTAATATTGCGTGAATTCTCCCAAAACGGACTTAAAGAAGAACTTTTCGCCTGGGGAGATTACTGGTTGCTGCCGCTTTACGACAAGACTCAGCTTACCAATAAGCTGGTTGGGTTGGTGGGTGTCTTGCGCAAAACCGACCAGATCCTGGATAGTGAGCAGTCTGAAGCACTGGCAATCCTGGCTCAACGCGCCAGTATGGCCCTGCTTGATCGCCAACGCCAACAACAGGTGTTCAGCACCCTGGAAGAAATGACGCCCCAGATGGATATGATCCAGAGGCTGCGCGCCGCAGCACGCTACGATGGCAGTGAGGTGTTGGCGACCAATACCCTCGACCTGAATGGGCCTGGCCTGACCCAATGGGTAAAGGATGCCCTGACCCACTATTGGGGCGGTCCAAAGCTGACCGAAAACCCATTAATGGATTTAAGTATCGTTCAAAATGAAATCAAAGAAAACCAGGATAACCCCACCAACGCGTTACGCACGATTCTACGCCAGGCTATTGAACACACACGTCCAGTGGGAGAAAGGAGGTTTACCGCTGAATGGATTTTATATAATATACTTGAAATGAAATTCATGGAAGGCCGTAAAGTGCGTGAGATCGCCCTACGGCTGGCGATGTCTGAAGCCGACTTATATCGCAAACAACGTATTGCGGTAGAGGCAGTGGCTAATGTGATCGCCGAAATGGAACAGGAAGCCCGCAAACAAGCTGTGCCAGTTCGAGAGGCAGCTACCAAATAGACCATTGTTCATCCCAGGAGATTGGGTTTAATGGTGAAAAAAGACTATTATCGCGAAAATCAAGGGGGGCCTCCACCTATGGATGATTCCTGGTGGGAGGCCGTGATGGCAGAAGACGAAGCTGGCGCTTTACTGCATCCACAAAAATCTGTTGATTCGGTTGGGTATCTCAGCAAGTCTGTTGTTCAACGCCAGTGTATCGAAAACGCATTGCTGGATTGGGAAAGAGCCGAGGGTCTTTACGGCATGGACCAGACCATAGAGATGCGCGTTACCGGCTACAATCGCGGGGGCTTGCTCGTCGAAGATGACACCCTGCAGGGCTTTGTACCAATTTCACATCTGGTCGAAATGCCGGAGGATGTCGCCGAAAGTGAGCAAGAAAGCTGGTTGGCTGGTTATGTTGACCGGGTGCTGGCGCTCAAAGTCATCGAATGCGATCAGGGTCGGGGCAGAGTCGTATTCTCAGAGCGCGCTGCCTTATCAAAACCAGGCAGTCGCAATGTGCTGCTTAGCAATCTGAGCCACGGTCAGTGCATTCCGGGGACCGTCACCAATATCACTGATTTCGGTGTGTTTGTTGACCTGGGTGGGGTAGAAGGACTTATCCATGTCTCTGAGATCTCTTGGGGGCGCGTGCGCCATCCACGCGATGTGGTCAAGCTGGGCTGTGATGTGAATGTATATGTCATTCAGGTGGATCGCGAGCGCGCTCGTGTGGCTTTGAGCCTGAAACGCATGTATCCCAACCCGTGGGAGACGGCTGAGGAACGCTATCATCCAGGACAGCTGATCCCTGCCACAGTCACCAGCATCGTGCCCTTTGGCGCCTTTGCCCGCCTGGAAGAAGGGCTGGATGGCCTGATTCATATTTCTGAAATCTGTCCGGGAGAAAACCTGGCTTCTCCGGCAGATCTCCTACAAGAGGGCCAGCAGGTACAGGTGCGCGTGCTGCATGTAGATGGTCCGCGGCAGCGCCTTGGTCTCAGCCTGTGCCTGGAGGATAATCCGGAGCTGGCGCTATTATCCTAGCGCCTCCGGACCGTCAAATTTTAGTCTTTATACGAGCGTGGAGTTTGGCCTGCGTCGCTACTGAGGGTGACGAACGTTTCAAGTCACCCTATTGATACCACAGCAGGCAAGGCCAAACTTCATGGTTCGGGTTTTGATTCAACCCGGCGAGGGTGATGCATGAAAACCTGGCAGTCCATTTTGTTCGGAGTGTTGTGCGGATTATTGGGAACCAGTATTGTGTATCTGATCAGCCGGCCTGCCCGCGGAGCCCCGATCCGGTTGCTGCCTGCCCCAACGCCAGTCCCGCTGTTCGTGCAAATCGTTGGAGCAGTTCATCAACCTGGAGTATATCAATTTTCTCCTGGTAGCCGCTTGAACGACGCCGTACAAGCGGCTGGAGGGTTGTTGGCGGAGGCCGACGCCAGCCAGATTAATCTGGCCGCGCCGCTCACAGACGGCAGCCTGGTGACCATCCCATACGAAGCTGAGTTAAACTCGCCTGCGCTAGACGAAACGGATTCCACCCCCAGCCCTGATACCCGCAGCGGCTCGATTATCGAGACTGGTCCGGTGAATATCAATACTGCCACACTGGAAGAATTAGAAAGCCTGCCCGAGATTGGCCCAGTGATCGCCCCGCGCATTCTGGATTATCGGCAGGCCAACGGACCCTTCACGACCCTCGATGCAATCCAGAACGCAGATGGGATCGGCCCGGTCACCTTTGAGCAAATCAAAGGGCTGATCACCATCAATCCTGTACCCTGATTAGCCTGGCGTGAAAGCCCACTATCATATTCAGATCACCGAAACTGCATTAAGGCCTCATCTCAGCCAGCGGGCGTTACAGTCTGTCGTGCGCGGCAATTTAATGCAGGATGGGCTGACCGGTCTGCTCTTCCACCCCGAATACCATTTTGACGACAATCGCTTTCAAGCCGGGGAAACCTACCTCGCCGCTCAGCGCTGCCTGGCGCAATCGGCCCTGCTGGATGGCGACCTCGTCAAGGCCAGGCAGGCTTTCGGGCGCCTCAGCCATGCTGCGCAGGATTTCTACGCCCATTCCAACTACACCCAGCTCTACCTGGAAGCTCACCCCACCAGCCTGCCTGAGGAAATCGATCCCCTCGAACCAGCTATCTTGAATAACCCCGGACTGCGTTCTGGACAGGTGCACTGGGGATGGGAAATCCTGCTTCATCTGCTGCCAGGCATCGCTGATCGCTTTAGCAGCCATATCCCTGCCGGCACCCATGCCAGTATGAATCTGGATCATCCAGGGCGTGGTCCATGCTTCGCCTTTGCCGTCCAGGCGGCCATAAAGCGTACCGCACACGAATTTAATGGTTTGCTGGAATCTCTGGATGCCCCCTCGCGCCAGCGCTTTTGCGACCGGATAGGCTGAGCTTGATTCGTCAGCTTGCCTGGCTTTTATGTAATCTATCTGCCAGACGCTTTTCTGCCAGCTGCACATATTCCGGGTTGGTATCATAGCCCACGTAGATGCGCTTCGCCGTCAGCGCTGCCAGGCAGGTCGTCCCCGAGCCAGCAAAAGGATCCAGCACCACATCCCCCTCAAAGGTATACAGTTGGATCAGCCGGTTAGGCAGCTCCTCAGGAAACGGTGCCGGATGTCCGACCTTTTTCGCTGAGACCGCCGGAAATGTCCACACGCTCTTCGTCCATTCCAGGAAATCTGCCTTCTCAATCGTGCTCACCCGACCTGCCCCACTGCGCTTGTAGGTGTCTTTAGAAAAAACCAGAATATATTCGTGCACATCACGCAGCACAGGGTTCGAGGCAGACTGCCAGCTTCCCCAGGCAGTAGAAGGGCTGGCGCTGGCAGCCTTATTCCAGATGATTTCTCCACGCATACGATAGCCAAGCTCCACCATCTGGTTGATGATCAGAGAGTGCAGCGGAATATAAGGCTTGCGTCCCAGATTAGCCACGTTGATACACGCCCGCCCGCCTGGTGCAAGTGTCCGATAGGTCTCATGCCAGACCCGCTCCAATAACGCCAGGTATTCCTCCAAGTTCAGATCCTCGTCATATTCTTTGGAGGCATTGTAGGGTGGCGACGTGACTATCAAATGCACACTGTTATCGGGTAGCTCCAGCATGGCCTCGCTGGATTTACAAAATATGCGATTCTGGCTCGTCACAGGAAGTTCTGATTCCACGGCAAAGTCTGCCGCATCCGGTCGTAGCCCTTCATACAAACGACTCTGGTAAAAACGGCTGGCATCGTGGCTCACGCGTCCCGGCGTTCCAAAGGCGCTGGTGCCGGTACGCGTGCGTTTTTTATCTCTGTCACCCATGGCTGCTCCCTGATTTTCGGTCGTAGGGCTGATATACGCACCAGGCGCTTCTCAAAGCATAGTATCATTTGGTCGTGCTTTGGGATTAACGCCCATTATACTGAACAACAGGAGAACCTATGGCCTCCGCCGGCATTTTGTCCCGTTATCGCCCTTTTTTAGATCTACCTGCCCATACCCGAGAAATCACCCTGCTCGAAGGAGACACCCCCCTCATCCCCGTGCCTCGTCTGGGAAGAGAACTGGGCGACTGTGATTTATGGGTCAAGTATGAGGGCATGAACCCGACTGGCTCTTTCAAAGACCGGGGAATGACAGCCGCCATCAGCGAGGCGGTGGGGCGCGGCGCCAAAGCAGTGATCTGTGCTTCGACGGGCAATACCGCCGCCTCGGCCGCCGCTTACGCGGCTCGCTGTGGGTTGCGCGCCATCGTGTTGATCCCCGAAGGTCAGGTGGCGGTAGGAAAGCTGGCTGGAGCCGTCGCGTATGGGGCCGAGGTGATCCAGATCCAGGGCTCCTTTGACGACGCTCTGAGCCTGGTGGTGGCCATCTCCGAGAAACATCCGATTGCCCTGGTCAATTCGCTGAACCCGTACCGGCTGGAGGGCCAGAAGAGCGCTGCCTTCGAGATATGTGACAGCCTGGGCCGCGCTCCCGACTGGCTGTGCCTGCCAGTGGGCAATGCTGGTAATATCACCGCCTATTGGATGGGCTTCCGCCAATACCACCAGCACCTGGGCAGCGGCCTGCCGCATCTGTTGGGCGTCCAGGCTTCTGGCGCGGCGCCATTGGTGCTTGGGCATCCCGTGGAACATCCCGATACCATCGCCACAGCCATTCGCATCGGGCGCCCGGCGCGTGGCGAGCAAGCCCTGCAGGCTGCCGAGGAGTCCGGCGGGCAGATCCTGGCGGTAGAGGATGAAGCCATCCTGAGCATGCAGCGCCGCTTGGCGCAGGAGGGCATCTGGGTGGAGCCCGCATCTGCCGCCGGTCTGGCCGGTTTGGAGCTTGCCCTGCGCCAGGCGCAGATCGAAGTGCGCGGCCAACAGGTAGTGGCAGTGTGCACCGGTCACGGGTTGAAGGATCCCGACAGCATCACGCGCCGCATGCCCAGCCCACACCTGCTGCCCCCGCAGCTAGACCCTCTGGAGCAGGTTATACTGGGTAAATAAGCTTGCAACTTTTCCATTTTTACAGCGTATTTGTTTTAGGTCTTACGTATTTTGGGGTGCCAATTTCCCCTGAACTGTGTAATTCCGTCGTATTTATGAGATGGAAAGGAGCAAGAAAATGACTCAACCAGCACGTAAGTTAGTTCGTTCGCGCAATGATCGCATAATCGCCGGCGTGTGCAGTGGCCTCGGTGAATATTTTTCGATCGACCCCACCCTGGTACGTCTGTTGTTTGTCTTCACCGCCTTGCTTGGCGGACCTGGATTGATCGCTTATTTGATCTTTTGGGTTGTGGTACCCCTCGAAGCGGAAGAGCAATCCATTGTCGATGCCAGCCCAGTCGTCATGGACAACCGCGAAGATTAATCCCCAGCTCTCGAAGAACGAGAAAGGGATGGTCTATGCTGGACTGGACCATCCTTTTTAATTGGCCATATCTCCAAGGACATGCGTTGAGGTGCGGTGGATCGGCTGGTAGCCCTGGGCCGCCTGCTCATCCGTTGGAATTGAGGCTTCGTCCGGCTTATCAGACAGGCCAAACAGCAGCGCTCCTTGAGCGCCCCAACCCTGGGCCAGGGTTGCCACCTCATAGGTGAGCAAAATTTCTTCCATCAGGAAACGCCCCAGCGGTGCATTCTCTTCCAGGGCTCCCATCCGCCGCACGGTCGCCAGATATTCGTTGCGGCGGAAGGCTTTGAACGGGGTTGGGTCGCCAGCTCGGAACCTGCTGTAGATTTCAGCGTGCAAGTCACCCAACGCCGGCGCCAGCTCCCCTGCGCGGCTTTCAATCCGCTCAATAAAACCAGCAAATCCGCCAATACTCCCGGATCGAACCCCTTGCACCAGTTCTCGCAGTTCTACCAACCCGCTGCCCAGGATCAGGCAGATATAGGCCAGATAATCCTGATTATCGGCTGTAAAGCTGTGAAATTCGGGCTGGTTCAGGCGGTCATACGCCCTCCGGAACGCCTGCGGGTCGAAACTTTCTCTTAAACTTTCGGCGACTGTATCCTCCACTGCCTGGACGCGCGCCTGATCAATCACCTGAGCATTGCGCCCGCGCGCCGCCAGGGCAGTTTTATCCAGATCAATCAGGACGGCGGTATGTTCGTCCACTTCAAACCCCTGGCGCCTGCAAAAACCGGCAAACCCCTTTTCACCCGTATCGAGCAGCGCCGACCAGCGATTGGAGAGGTACAACGTTTGTCCGCTCTCAGTTGTAGCCATCTCTACCAGCGCTGGAGTGGAAGTTTCATCGCCAATAAAAGCCAGCCCCGGCAAACCGCTGACCCGACATAGATTGTCAAAGGTCAGTCCATCATTACGCCGCGTATCGCCAATGAAAATAATTTGCCGTAAGTCTGCCCCCGGCGCATGCATGTGCTGGGACTGCTTCAGCAGCTCAACGACCAGCCGGGCATAATCCAGCTCGCTTTTGCGGGGCACAAGCCTGGCAGGCAGCCCAAGCTGGCGACCGAGCGACTCTAAGCCCGGCAAGCGTGAGTCACTTGGATTCAAATTGCGATAAACCATGCGATCTGCCAGAAAATCCGCCACACAGCCTTTACCGGCTAACGTTAACATCCCATTTCACCTGTCTTCATTCAAGCTCATATCCAGGCATAAAATCTGATAACAGACTGGGCTGCCCATGTGACATGGCCGCCCATGTAATAGAATGGGCCGCCCATGATGATCATGGATGGCCCTGTGGTGATGCATATATTTGCGCTATGTTGGTTAGCCACAAGGCCGTCTTACTTGGTCTGTGCCTGCGCCTCGGTTTCCTTAACCCTCTTGCGGTAAGCCTTGATCCACTGCATGGCGTACTCGTCCCGGCCCATGAGCAAGTCACAGGCCAGCAGGGTGGTGCGAATTTCCGGGACGGTTGGATCAGTGATGGCGGCAGTCATGCCGCGCGCCACAGCCAGTGCCAGGTAAGCGACATTGATGATCTTGCGATCTGGCAAGCCATAAGAGACATTACTGGCGCCCAGGCTCAGGTTCACCCCGAGCTCTTTGTGCACCAGCGCCATCGCATCCAGCGTCACCTGACCGGCTTTATGGTCAGCACCCACAGTCAGAGCCAGGCAATCCACCAGGATATCTTCGGCGGGGATGCCATAATCTCCAGCACGCTGGATCATCTTGGCTGCAACAGCCAGACGATCTGCAGGAGTCGCCGGGATGCCCGATTCATCGGTGATCACCCCAATCACAGCCGCGCCATACTGCTTGGCTAGTGGGAAAACCTGGTCCATCATACTGGCTTCGGCAGTTGTGGAATTGATCAATGCTTTACCAGGGTAGATGCTTAATGCAGCTGCCAGGGCCTCCGGATTGGCCGAATCAAAACACAGCGGCGTGTCCGTATATGCCAGCAGCGCCTCGGTGACGCCGCGCAATAATGCTGGCTCATCAGCCCCCGGAATACCGGCATTCACATCCAACACCTGCGAGCCAGCTTCAATTTGACGGCGGGCATCTTCCAGGACGACCGAGTAATCGCCCTGTGCCATGGTCTCCGCCAGTTTTTTGCGCCGGGTAGGGTTGATCCGCTCGCCAATCATGACGAACGGCTGATCCGGACCGATCAAGACCGTTTTCGAACGGTTGGTCAATGTGGTGTTCATGGGTTGTCCAGATGGATGCAGACCTAGCCTAGCAGCTGGCGCACAGCCCGTGTAGCGCTGGAAGCATCCGGCGCGTAGGCATCTGCACCGATCTTGGCCGCGTAATCCTCAGTAACTGGAGCGCCGCCAATCACAACTTTAACCTGCTCACGAATACCGGCTGCTTTTAGTGCCTCCACGGTTTTCTGCATATTACTCATCGTGGTGGTCAGCAAGGCGGACATCCCTAAAACTTGAGCGCCTTCTTTAGCTGCCTGAACAAAGGCTTCCGGTGAAACATCAACCCCGAGATCTTTCACCTCGAAGCCCGCGCCTTCCAGCATCATTGCCACAAGATTCTTGCCGATATCGTGCAGGTCGCCCTTGACCGTACCAATCGCAATCTTACCTGCCGCCTTGGTGTCCGCCTCAGCCAGGTGGGGTTTTAGGTGTTTCAATCCAGCCTGCATGGCGCGCGCCGCGATCAACATTTCCGGAACAAAAAAATCACCTTCTTCGAAGCGTTTGCCGACTTCATCCATGGCTGCAATCAGCGCGTCGGACAAGATCTTGCTGGCCGGGATACCCTCTGCCAGAGCAGCCTTTACGCCTGCTTCTACAGCCGGAGCCTGACCATCGATGACGTTTTGGTAGATTTCTTTGAGTGACATTTTCCTCTTCCTTATTTCTTGTTTTATGGGGTAGCTGATTGCCATTTATAACACGGGCGATAGTGTTTGTCTACGACCCGTGTTATTACTACTGGAAGTTAAAACTTGTAATTCATGCGCGCGGCATCCAGATGCCAGTAGGCAGATTCTTCCTGCAATACCCGATCCAGGATTTCGTCCCGACTGCTATCGATTTCATCCAGGAGTGCCAGGCGTGCAGCTTCGACATCGCGATCGCGCAGAGCTTTTATGATTTTCGCATGCGTCATTTCCATGGACTTGCCTGCATGGCACATGACCATGAAGCGCGCCAGACGGTCGTGCAGGTGTCCCAACATTTCAGCCAGCGCATGATTCCCGGAAGCATCTGCAACCATGCAGTGAAAACGGCGGTTCTCGTCAGTATATCGGTCGTATGAGGCATCGTCATCGCCTGTATAACCAGTATGCACATTCGCAAGAATTTCTAGCTGGTCGTCGGTGATGCGCAGGACGGAGCGTTCAATGGAGGCAATCTCCAGGATGCGGCGCAGTTCAAGCATGTCGCGCAGTTCTTTTAAGGTGATGCGGGTGACAAAATAGCCTGAGCGCGGTTTGATGGTCACCAGACCTTCCTGGCTGAGCATTTGCAGCGCATCGCGCACTGGAGTGACACTGGTGTGGCAGGCTTCGGCAATCTCCTCGACATTAAAGCGCTCCCCCGGCTTGCGATGTCCCATAATGATTGCCCGTCGCAGGTCCTTATAAATCACATCCTTGGAAGTGCTACCCGGCATCTCTGCTAACATATCTACCAGCTCCTTTGCTTTCTATGATTTTACCATATGATATATCAATTTACAATATAAAAGATATCTATACACAGTTTTATTGACTTTAGATATATTAGATGTTATGATAGGTACGCCATCAGTACATGATAGGTATATCTATCAATCGTGCTACTCTGCAACCCATCCTTACCAGTTTAGTAGTTACGCACGTCAGGGAGAATGTTTCGTATGATCGAGACACACGCTACTCGCATGACCAATGCTCATTATGCTCGCATGGGACAGCAGGAATGTGAGCGCATCCACCTGGCAAGCCTGGAAATACTCGAACGCACCGGCATCGATGTGCACGATAATCAAGCCCGCCAGATTCTGGTACAGGCCGGCGCCAAAGCCGATGGGCTGCGCGTGCGCATCCCCGCTTATATGGTCGCTCAGGCGCTGGTAACTGCACCCAGCCACCTGACCCTGTACGACCGCCTGGGCAAAGTTGCCATGCGCGCTGGCGGCTACAATACCTATTATGGCGGCGGCTCCGATTGCCTGAACATTCTGGATCATCGCACCGGTCAGCGCAGGCGGCCTGTCCTCAGCGACGTTATTGAGGCCGCTCGCCTGTTAGACGCCCTGCCCGAGATCAGCTTTGTGATGTCAGCCTTCCTGCCCGAGGATGTGGATCAATCCATCTACGACCGCTACCAGATGGAAGTGATGCTCAATCACACCACCAAGCCAATTGTCTTTGTTACCCCCGATTTTGAAGGCTGTGTGGCTGCTGTGGAGATGTGCGAAGCGGTCGCTGGCAGCCCAGAAGCTTTCCAGCAGCACCCGTTTGCCACCTGCTATATTAATGTCACCTCCGGCTTGATCGCCAACCAGGAAGCTTTGCAGAAGTGCATGTATCTGGCCCGCAAAGGCCTGCCCCAGCTCTATATCCCACTCAACGCCGGCGGGGTCAACTCGCCCGTAACCACGGCAGGCTGTATGGCCTCCATGAACGCCGGAGCCTTGCTGGGCGTGGTGCTCTCGCAGCTGGTACACCCTGGTGCGCCCATTGCCTTGCCCGGCTGGAATGGTGGGCCTTACAACCTGCGCACGATGGTAGGTAATTATGTCCTGGCTGACGAGCAAGGGGTGCCGACTTCGATGGGCAAATACTACAACCTGCCCGTTTTCGGCCTGGGGGGCTCCACCGACTCCAAGGTGCTGGACCAACAGTGTGGTTTTGAAGCGACCATCAGCCTGATGACATCCCTGCTGCATGGCGCCAATATTGTCCATGATGTCGGGTTTATGGATTCTGGCCTGCAGGGCTCGCTGCAATTGATTGCCCTGTGCAATGATTATTTGGGCTTTATCCGCGCCGCTACAACAGGTGTGCTGGTCAATGATGAGACCCTGGCTCTCGATGTCATCGACGAGCTGGGCCCTACCGGGACCTATTTAGACCACGAACACACCCTGCGCCACTACAAAGAACCCTATTACTCCAGGCTGGCGGATAAGAACCCCTTCGCAGTCTGGACCAAGAAGGGCGCTACCAGCATGGAAGAACGCGCTGCCCATCAGGTGGATGAGATCATCGCCAGCCATACAGTGGCGCCTCTCGACCCCGAGATTAAGGCTGCGATCCACAAGATTGTCGAGCGCGAGCAAGCCTGGATTGACGCCCAGCACTAATTGCGTTTACCGCATAAGCCCGGGCGCAGCCTGATGGATTCCACGCAGCCGCTGCATGCCTCCACACAGCCGGTCTGTGTCTAAAGCTTATTCGGTTTTTGATCAAGACAGCCAAAGGTGGTGACCTGATGCACGATGAAAATCCCTTTTTCCTGCGCAACCCCTGGCAGTACGACCCATCCAGCTCGCCCAAACCACGCCCGGATGCTAACCTGGGCTTTGCCACACGCGCTTTGCACGCCGGCTTCCACCCGCTGAAGAATGTGGATCAATTCCGGGCCTTCGTCCCACCTATCGTGCAATCCATGACCTATCCTTATCCGAGCTTTGATAAATTCCCGGATTATATCTACGGGCGCAGCAAAACCCCCACCGTCAGTGTGCTGGAAGAGCGTCTGGCGTCCCTGGAAGGCGGGGAAAGCGCAGTCTCCGCAGGCTCTGGCTCGCAAGCTTTGTTCAACCTGATCTTCACCATCGCCCGCCCAGGCGATAACGTCGTCACCACCCTGAACACTTTTGGTGAGGGTTATAAACAGGCTGCCACCATCTTCCCAGAGCGCTGCGGGGTCGAATTTCGCTTTGTCAAAGATTTCACCGATCCTAAAGCCTGGGATCAAGCCATCGATAAAAAGACGCGCCTGGTCTGGGTAGAAACACCCAGCAATCCTGTACTGATGGTCACGGATATTGCCGCCGTGGCCGATGTAGCGCACGCGCATGCTGTGCCATTATTGGTTGACAATACCACCGCCACTGCCGCCCTGCAAAAACCGGTCGACCTGGGCGCCGATATCATCCTGCTCTCCCTAACCAAGTTCCTATGTGGAAATGCCAGTGTTCTGGGTGGGGCAATCATTGGCCCAGAAGCCCTGGTTGAGGATATCCGCTGGAACACCACCGAGTTCGTTGGCGCTATCCTGCAGCCCTTCGAAGCCTGGTTGATGCTGCAATACCTGGAGACGCTCTCCTTGCGCATGGAAAAACACTCTTCCAATGCCCAAAAAGTGGCTGAATTCCTCGCCAGCCACCCGAAAATTACACGGGTCAACTACACCAGCCTGCCCAACCACCCACAGCACGCCCTGGCCAGCCGCCAGATGAAGACCGGTGGCGGCCTGCTGTCCTTCGTCGTCCCGGGCGGTATGCCAGCCGCAGCCCGAGTGATGGATAGCGTACAGTTAGTCGTCCATGCCGTGACTTTCGGCACCAGCCGCACCATTTGCATGCATCCACGCACCATTACCCACGAGCACATGACTCAGGCCGAGCGCGATGCAGCCGGGATCGATGACGGGCTGATCCGCCTGTCCGTAGGCCTCGAGGACCCCGACGACATCATCGCCGACCTGGATCAGGCCCTCTCTAAAATCTAATCTGGAATTTGTCTCAAATAAACTAAAGGATTGAGCTATGGATTTTGCCGAACGCGTCCGCAATCTATCCCCAGAGGGAGCCTACCATATGCTCGCCCGCGCCCAGGCTCTGGAGGCGGCTGGCAAAAAAATCATCCACCTGGAAATTGGACAGCCCGATTTTCCCACTTTTGAAAACATCGTCGATGCTGGCATCCAATCCATCAAAGACGGCTTCACCCGCTACACGCCCTCCGCCGGGATGAAGCCCTTGCGCGAAGCGATCGCCGCCCAGGTGAACCAGCGTAAAGGCTTGCAGGTGAAACCCAGCCAGGTAGTGGTCGGCCCGGGCGCCAAACCGGCTTTGTTTTTCCCCACGCTGGCGCTTGTACGGCCTGGGGATGAGGTCATCTACCCTGATCCTGGTTTTCCCACTTACCCCGCCATGATCGAAGTGGCTGGCGGCACTCCCGTTCCGGTCCCACTGCGCGAAGAAAACGACTTCTCTTTTGATCTGACTGTCTTCGACCAGTCCATCAGCCCGCGCACGCGCCTGGTAATTCTCAATTCGCCCAGCAACCCCACTGGCGGTGTAATGCCTGTGGGGGCCTTACAGCATATTGCCCGGGCCGCCCAGGAACATGACTTCTGGGTGCTTTCAGATGAAATTTATGATCAATTGGTTTATGAGGCGCCCGCGCCCAGTATCGCCGCCCTGCCGGGTATGGCAGAGCGCACCATCATCTGTGATGGCTTTTCCAAGGCGTATGCCATGACTGGCTGGCGCCTGGGCTTTGGCATCATGCCCGAAGCACTGGCCGAGAGGGTAGAGCTGCTGCTAACCCATTCCGTAGGCTGCACTGCCAGCTTTACCCAGGTGGCAGGGATTGAAGCCCTGCAAGGCCCGCAGGAACAAGTTGGGAGGGTGCTAGCCGAGTATCGTCGCCGCCGGGATGTGCTGGTCAGCGGCCTGAACCAAATCCCCGGCCTGAGCTGCCGCATGCCTCAAGGCGCTTTCTATGTCTTCCCCAATATTAGACAATTAAATAAAAGCGCGGCCTGGCTGGCAGACTACCTGCTGGCTGAGGCCGGGGTCGCAGTTCTACCAGGCACCGCATTCGGAAAAAACGGCGAGGGCTACCTGCGCCTGTGCTTTGCCAATTCCATGGCCAATATCCAGCTCGCCTTACAACAGATGGCTGCTGCAATCGCCAGGCTGTAAAATTTCCCCCATCACCCAGGAGGGCAGGCTATGATCATCACCAACTACTCCGACCGCCAGACTCCCCAATTCCGGGTGCTGACGGACAGCCAGTGCCAGGAGCTCTACCTGGCGACCCTGGAATGCCTGAATCGCATCGGCATTGAAATTCCTAACCCTGAAGCTCAGGAGCTGCTCATTAAAGCCGGGGCGCGCTTGGAAGGCCACAGGGTTTTTATCCCCGCGCATATCATCCAGCAAGCACTGGTCACCGCCCCGCGCACCTTCACCATCTGGGGGCGTGACAACCAGAACGAGATGCGCGTGGCGCCAGATCGTGTGAACTTCGGGCCAGGGCCGACCTGTACCTATTTTATGGACCCCGATAGTGGCGAGCGGCGCCTGGCGCAGCGCGGGGATGCAGGGCTGACCGCCAAAGTGTGCGACGCCCTGCCCAATATCGACTATATCATGGGCCTCAGCCTGTTCTCTGATGTGACCGCCGTGCTCTCGCCGGTTTACGAGTTTGCCGAATCCATTGCCAACACCACCAAGCCAGTCCTGGCCTGGGCTAACAAGCCGCAAGTGGTCGCGGATATCTACCAGATCGCTGCAGCCGTGGCGGGGAGCGAAGCTGCCCTGCAGGCCCGGCCTTTGTTTGGCTTCTTCTCCACTTACCCCTCGCCCCTGCGGCACAGCCACGAAGACCTGTCCAATATGCTCTGGGCTGCCGAGCACGGTATCCCCGTGATCATCCTGGGCGGGCCGAATGTCGGCTCTGATGCACCCGTTACCGGGGCCAGCGGGATTGTAATCCATCTGGCAGCCGCCCTGAGCGCGGTGGCAGTCCTGCAGCTTAAGCGCCCTGGCGCGCCGGTTGTGATTGGCGGTGTGATCTCAGCCATGGATTTACGCACTGCCCGGCCTGCATACGGATCCCCGGAAATGAGCCTCTATTCCGCCGGGGCTGCGGATGTGGCCCGTTATCTGGGTCTGCCCTTTATGGGCACTGCCGGCGCCTCAGAATCCAAAGTCATGGATGCGCAAGCCGCCGCCGAGATCTCGATCCAGATCCTGATATCTGCGCTCAGCGGAGCTGCCCTGGTACACGATGTCGGCTTCCTGGACTGCGCCGATATCGGCTCGCTGCCCCTGCTGGTCATGTCAGACGAGATCATTGGCATGTCCAAACGCGTCCTGCGTGGCATTCCAGTCAATGCCGGCACGATCATGCTCGACCTGATCGAAAAAGTGGGCCCGGGTGGCACCTTTCTGATGGAACCCCAGTCCGCCAGCCTGTGCCGCAGCGAGATCTGGATCCCGACCCTGTTGGATCGCAAGTTCTACCCCAACTGGGTCAAGGATGGCAGCAAAACCATGGAAACTCGCGTCCAGGAAAAGCTACAGCGCATCCTGCTGAACCATACTCCGGCCCCGCTACCAGAAGGGGTTCAGACGCAGATTGACCTGATTCTGGCTCAAGCTGAGCAGCGCGAAAATCCCTCTGCTTAATCAGGCAAAATCCCCTGCAGCACAATTCCCGCCCAAGACAGAAAATCTTGAGTGGGAATTGTGCTTAATCGCTTAGCGTCCAGAATGCTGAGCGTTCTTGACGCTAAGCGTTCAGAATAACCAGACCGGTCGGTGTCTGATAAACCGTACCGGCAATGATTTAGAGCTTGGGCAGGACAATCGTCTGCTGTTTCTGGTACTTGCCCTTCTTGTCCGCGTACGAGACCTCGCAGGGTTCATCCGCCTCAAAGAACAGCACCTGGGCTATGCCCTCATTGGCATAAATGCGCGCCGGTAAAGGTGTGGTGTTGGAGATTTCCAGGGTCACAAATCCCTCCCACTCCGGCTCGAATGGCGTCACATTGACGATAATCCCGCAGCGGGCATAAGTGCTTTTCCCCAGACAAATCGTCAGCACGCTGCGCGGGATGCGCATATATTCAATCGTGCGCGCCAGGGCAAAGGAATTGGGTGGAATCACACAAATATCACCCTTATAATCGACCATCGACTGGGGGTTAAAGTTCTTCGGATCCACCACCGCGGAATAAACATTGGTAAAGATTTTAAACTCATCCGCCACGCGGATATCATAGCCATAGGAAGATACCCCATACGAAATTACCCCATTGCGCACCTGGCTATCGGCAAAAGGCTCGATCATGTTGTGCTCGCGTGCCATCTTGCGTATCCAATGATCTGGCTTCAGTCCCATTATCACTCCTCGTAGAAATAAGATCGCTGCGTTCGCAGAATTTTACCAGCCGCTGGCAGAAAATACGGCGTTATAGAGCTGCTGTTTTTCATCTTCATTCATAAAGCGCGGACGGGCATAATCCACAAACAGGATGGGTACCAGCTCGGTGCTGATATAGCGCCCATCATAAAACACATGCCAATCGATGAATCCCTGGCGCGTCGCCAGGCTGATATCATACTGGTCAAAGAACAGGTTACCCAAACCGTAATGAATAAATGCACCCGCTTCAAAAGCCATTGCCTGGGGCTGGTGAGCCTGGCTGCCGCTCACGATCACCGCCCCCGCTTCCGCCAGGGCGCGGAAATCCTTGATCTGGTCGGGTTGAGCCTTGTAGGTATAGTATTCAAAATGCTGGAAGGTGGCTACCGGTAAATAGCCTTCGGCGCGCAGGCGCTCAATCTCTGCGGTCAGATAGCCAAAATCACAGGTGACCGCCCCGGGACGATCCGGTCCAGCCTGGGCATAGCTGCCCCCCTTGCCGTTGCAGCCGATGAATGCCAGGCGATTGCCATTGTGCTCCACCAGATAAGGCTTGCGCGCATCTTCCAGGTTTTCCCCGCCGCCATAATACGCCCAGCCGCGCTCGCGATACAGGTCCAGGGTGAGCAACATGGCCTCCGCGCCCCAATCCTGAAAATGGTCGCCAGTTAATTCCACAATATCCGTCCCTACCTCTTCCAGCAAGGCAATGTAACGCGGGTCGCTGCAGAAGCGCAGCCCGGATTGAACCGGATCCGGAAAGGGACAGTTACGCGCAAACGGTATTTCATTGCTGATATGGGTCAGGCTGGCGCTGCTCAGCAACGGGCCAATATCCCGCGCCGGGTATTTAATCCCCTGGCGCTCCATCGCAAAAGCTGTAGCGCGCACCAGGGCGGTGACGCCCGTCATGGCCAGAGTGGTTAGCCGGTCGGCGCGCCAGTTTACTGCCAGCGCCAGAGGGGTAATGCTCTGTGGCCCGTACAGGGCGTAGATCGCATCAGCCAGCGATGCCTCCCCGTGTAAGGATACAGGCAGTGCCAACGGATAAGCGTTCAAATCAAAATCCGGCCTTAAGGGGGATTGCCCGTCAACTTTCAATACTTTCCAGCGCGGCTCCAGGGCCTCAAAGGGGACGATTGCCCAGCTCGGGCGCTCCTTCCAGGCTTCTCCCAGCAGCTCTGCACTTGCCAGGATGCGTATTGCCTGCTCGGCGGGTGGCCCCCAGGCCGCGCTGAACATGTTGTGCGTGCTGGGATCCACCAATAAAGCTAGATTGCCCCACGGGCTCTGCCCGGCGCCAGTCCAGACATTGCGCAGAGTCTCGGACGATACACCCTCGACCTGGGTCGGAAACGGAGCCACCAGGGCATAAATCCAGCGGCTGACAAGTCGATCATTGCCTGGCTCCAGGCCTAAAATCCCCGCCTCTCGCCCAGCTTCTGCCGGGAGAACTGCCAGCTCAGGCGGCAAAGTGAGGTTTGCCCTGAAAATTTCGGGTAAGAGCGGGTCAACCCATACCGGCAGAGGCGCAGCCGGATCCACTGTCGCAGCTAGCTGAGTCGCTGTGGGTTCTGAAGGTGCAGCCGGGAGTTCAGTTGCAGGTAGGACCGAGATAGCAGTTTCCGCCGCCAATGGGCGAAAAGGCGTCAGGGTGGGCGCCTGTCCAGTGATTGGTTGCGCTTGCTGCCCTGGGAGCGTCAGTTGTTGTAGAATCGGCGCGCAACCCGTGCACAGCAGTATTGCCCCGATCAGAAATCTATTGAGTCGCATACCCACCTTCACTGTTCTGCTACTACCAGCGGCAACCACCCACTGGCTGCAAAGACTGCTTCCAGCAATTCGATCCGCTCTTCGGCGGTCATCAGCCGCGGGCGGGCAAAATCCACAAATCGTATTCCGATCAACTCCGTGCTGAGATAACGCCCGTCATAAAATACATGCCGGTCCAGGAAGCCCTGCCCAGTAGGCAGCCCCATGTGATACTGGTCAAAAAACAGGTTACCCAACCCGTAATGAATAAAACCGCCCCCGAAAAATTCGACCTCCTGGGGCTGGTGCGCCTGACTGCCGCTAACAATGGCTGCGCCTGCCTGGGCCATACCCCGCGAATCGGCAATTTGATTGGGCTGCGCTTCGTAAGTATAGTACTCAAAATGCTGGAAAGTTGTGATCACCTGGTAGCCTTCCGCTTTCAGGCGGGCGATCTCGGCATGCATCCATTCATAATCGCAAGCCACCGCACCAGGTCGAGTTTCATTGGCTGTGGCATACCCGCCGCCCTTGGCATTACAGCCGATAAAAGCCAGCTTATTACCATTGTGCTCGATCAACTGCGCCTGGCGGGCTTCTTCGCGATTGGCTCCCCCGCCGTACACGATCCAGCCGCGCTCTTTGTACAGCTCCAGGGTGTAGAGCATGGCCTCCGGACCCCAATCTCCAAAATGGTCGCCGGTCAGCTCTACAATATCCGTGCCGATGTCATCCAACAGGCCAATGTATTCGGGTTTGGTGCAGAACACCAGCCCTTCCTGGCTGGGGTTGGCTGGTGGGCAATCTTCAGTAAAGGGGATCTCGTTGCTGATATGAGCGAAATCCGCTTCTCGCAGGATTGGGCCAACATCCTGGCCGGGATAGGTGATCCCATTGCGGTGCATAGTAAAGGCGGTCGCTCGTACCAGCGCGGTCACGCCAGTCATCACCACGGTAGTCAGCTTTTGGGGGTCGCGGTTGGTCAGCGGTTGGTCAGCGGGCCAAACAGTCTGCTGCATGTATTCAACCAGCCCCGGCTCGCCAGCCCAAGAAAAATTGACCGTTAATGGATAGCGTTCTGGCTCGAATGTCTTCCATAACGGAGAAAGTCCATCCACACTCAGCACTTTCCAGCGCGGTTCGAGCGAATTAAAAGGCAGGATGGACCAGGCGATGCGTTTTTCCCAGGCTCGTTCCAGGATAGCTTGCGCCGGTAGCACTTCAACCACCTCGGCTCCAGGCTTGCCCCACAAGGCAGTGAATACTGCCTGGGTATCCTCATCCAGGATGAAAGAGATTTCTGCCAGCTCCTCCGGAGGGGCCCCCCGCCAAAGAGCCTGTAGATCACTCAACGCCACATCGTCGCGTAGGGTTGGGAACGGCGCGACCAGGGCATAGATCCAGCGGGCCGCGGGCTCTGCGGAGCTAACCTCCAGGCGCAGCTGTGCATTCCCCGGCTCGGTCGCAAATTGAAATCCCGCTGGCAAGGAAAAACGCTCTCCAATCGCGGTTGGCAGGTAGGACGCCAACCAGACTTTAGGCACAGGTGTCGGAGCCAGGGTGGGTGGAGGCAGCGGCGTTGGCGTGGCAGTTGGTCGAATCGCGGTTTGGGTTGCGGTTGCAGTCCTGAAGTTGCCTGTTGTAGGCGTAAGGGCAGCGCCTGACTGGCAGGCAGAAAGCAACACGGCTAACGCGAATATGGCCAGCCACCATTGCCTAGCTCGTTTTGAGCAACCAGACCAGTGGCTCATGGCAGGCTGAGTTTTCCGCGTAGCTGTAGCTGCTGGCGGATTTCACTCTCCAGCGAGACTGCCTTGTGCTCCAGCACAACCAGCTCATCCACCAGGGGTTGCCCAAGCTGCGGGGTTTCCAGGCTGTTCACATTGATGCGCACGTTCAAACCTGAGCCATTTAGCGCCGCCCGCGCCAGGGCGGCACCGCTGGCGCCATCGCTGATGGCATTCAGATTGCCCACCGCGATCACCTGGCTGGCCAAATCCAGCACCTCCACAGATTTCTCAGCAACCCTGAGTGGCGCCTGAGCCGCCCCAAGCGTGGCGCTCTCAATAGCCGCCTTACGCTCAGCCTGCTGTTCAAGCGTATCCTTCGGCAAGCGGAAGGCATCCATTACAACCTTAAAGGCCTCCGCATCCTGCACCACTGCCTCTTGCAGGAAAGCGCGCAAACTCTCGGCGCGTTCCAGGACAGCCTGCATCTGAGCATCCACCGCAGCATATTTTTTCTTTCCGATAGTAAGGCGCGCCACCATAGCCACCAAAGCTGCGCCGGCTGCCCCCGCATATGCCGCCGCCGAGCCCCCGCCCGGAGCAGGCGTACCATCTGCAAGCGCATCCAGGAAATCATCCGCAGCCGCTCCGGACGTTGCATCACCCGCTTCATTTTTCGCCTGTGCCGCAGTAAGACGTTGCTCCAATATCTGTTCCGGCTCAAACTGGTCGAGCTGTAAATACCAGCGCGCTGCTTCCACCAGCGCCTCCTGGGGGATCAATCCCACCAGCTCGCTGTGATGAACAGTCACCCCATAGCGTTCTGCCTCGCGCCGGATCAGCTCCACCACCCGCGCCAGCGGCGTGCGGCGGAAATTCGTCAGGTTCATGGAGACCTGCGCCCGGCCTTCCACCAGCAGCCCCAGCCCTTTGACAAACTTCAACCCACCCGAGGAGTGGCGGACTGCTTTGGCGATTTTATCCGCAATGCTGACGTCGTCGGTTGTCAAATACACATTAAAAGCGATCAGCGGCTGGCGCGCGCCGATCACAGTCGCTCCCGCAGGTCCGACGCGGCGAGGGCCAAAGTCTGGCTCGCGCTCGGGGTGGGTGGCGATCTCCTCCTTCAAGGCCTCGTACTGCCCACGGCGGATATTTTCAAGATTGGTGCGCTCCGGGCGTGTGGCAGCTTCCTCATACAAATAAACCGGGATCTCCAGCTCGCGGCCTACCCGTTCGCCCAGCTTGCGCGCTAACGCCACACACTCCTGCATCGTCACGCCCTGGATCGGCACAAAAGGCACCACGTCGCTAGCCCCTATGCGCGGGTGCTCTCCCCGGTGCTGGTCCAGATTGATCAACTCACCTGCTTTGGCAATCGCCCGAAATGCAGTTTCAACGATTTCATCCGGCGGACCCACAAACGTCAACACTGTGCGGTTATGGTCCTGATCCGAGTGCTGGTCCAGCAAGGTTACACGCGGAACAGATTGGATTGCCTGGCAAATCGCCTCCACCACCTCAGGGCGGCGGGCTTCCGAGAAATTGGCTATGCATTCAACCAAAGGGGTGGTCATGCGGGGTACAATCTCCTTCGACTATTTTCTTGGCACTGTTGTTGCACTGTAGACTTAGTGCTTAGCTTATCCACCAATACAGTGCGCCGTTATTATACCGCCAGGGGTTGTCAGGCAGGACCCAATCCCCCAAACTATGGCGGTGCACCCTATACCGAGCCATCATTTATTGGTAGAATTCTTTAAGGTGACTACACAGGCCTGTTCATGAGAAACCGCTCACGGCTTTACATACCCACCGCGCTTCTGGGGGTCTTTCTGGTTCTTATCAGCCTTAGCCTGGCTTGCGTCCGTTCCGGTCAGGATGCTTCGGGCTCACTGTGGAGCATTTCTGGCCTGCGCCAACCTACCTCCACTCCCACAGTGCCCGGCCTGGTACTCGCTGGAAATTATGTACCCACCAGCCCCCCTGGCACACCCGGCCTCACCCCCACACCGGATGATCCCCATCCCCTTCCCCTGATTAGAACCGACGCCCGCCAACATCAGGTGCAGGCTGGTGAAACGTTAGGTACTATTGCCAACCAGTACGGGCTAGGCTTGCAAATCCTGGTGGAAGCCAACAATCTTGCCAATCCGAACCTGCTGAATGTTGGCCAGGTCCTGGAAATCCCGGCGCCCACCCCGGCAGGCAGCGGCTCGGCTTTCAAGATCATCCCGGACTCCGAGCTGGTTTTCGGCCCGCCGAGTGTCTTCTTTGATAATGCCAATTTCATCCGGAGTCAGGCTGGTTATCTGGCCACTTATCGAGAAGAAGTGGAAGAAAACCAGGTGCTGAGCGGGGCGCAAATTGTTGAGCGCATCGCCCGCGAATATTCGGTCAGCCCGCGCTTATTGCTGGCCGTTTTAGAACAGCGCAGTGGCTGGGTAACCCAGGCTAAGCCAGGCGCCGAAACCCTTGAATACCCGATTGGGGTGGTCGAAAACCGGCGTAAAGGGCTTTACCGTCAATTAGCCTACGCTGCCAACAACCTCAACCGCGGCTATTACCTGTGGCGCGTCAATGGGACCGCCACCTGGGTGTTGACCGATGGCAACATCATTCCCATCAATCCTACGATCAACGCCGGGACTGCCGGGGTGCAATATTTTTATTCTTCCCTGCTGGCCCTGACCGAATGGACATGGGCGGTCGGTCCGGATGGTTTGTTTGGCACATTTAATGCATTATTTGGCTATCCGTTTGATATGGCGTTCGAGCCGGTCATACCGGCAGATCTCGTACAGCCCGAATTACAGCTCCCCTTTGCAGCCGGGCAAAGCTGGGCTTTCACCGGCGGACCCCACGGTGGCTGGGGGGATGGCTCAGCCTGGGCAGCCCTGGATTTTGCCCCGCCTGGTGATGCATTGGGCTGCGTGTTGAGCGACGACTGGGTGGTCGCCGTAGGGAATGGGCCGATCATCCGCTCTGGAAATGGGGCTGTTGTGCAGGACCTGGATTTACCCGGCCTGCCCGCCGATGGCCTGGAACAAACCGGTTGGACGATCCTTTACATGCACATTGAAACTCGCGATCGCGTTCAGCCTGGGGTCCGGTTAAATGCCGGCGACCCGATTGGTCATGCCTCCTGCGAAGGCGGTGTGTCCAGTGGAACTCATGTGCATCTCGCTCGGCGCTATAATGGCGAGTGGATCGCAGCCGACCAGGAGATTCCCTTCGTCCTGGATGGTTGGGTTTCCAGCGGAGATGGCAACGAATATGATGGATTTCTTAGCCGCGATGGGCAGACACTTGAAGCCTACGCCGGGCGCTCTGACAACAATGGTATTGTGCGCTAAAGGTATGTTATTGAGCATCATGACCAGAATAAACCGCCACTTTGTGGCTCTTCTAATCAGCACAATTTTGATCAGCTCCTGTTCAACCAGCGGAGGTTATTGGGTGCCGCCGCATGCGACGGAGCCAAACGCGCCTGCATTCGCGATGCTCGGCGAAACACCGCCTCCACCGTTGAGCAAGCCAACCGCTCTCCCAGAAAATCCAATTAACTCACAGCCAGCCGCCCAGGTCGTCGAAGTGCAGGCGCCTGCACCTACGAGCCAGATTACACCCACAATCCCTCCAGTCAACACCACTCCTATACTCTATTATGTTCAGGCCGCAGATACTCTGCCGGTGGTGGCAGTGCGCTTTGGGGTATCGCCAGATGAAATTACTTCCCCGGACCCACTGCCTGAGCAAGATTTTCTCAATCCTGGTCAGCTCCTGGTGATCCCACGCCGCCTGGCGAACACTACCTCCTCGATACACCTCATCCCGGATAGTGAAGTCGTGTACTCTCCATCAGCTGTCAATTTTAACGTACAGGACTTTGTCAACCAGGCTGGTGGAAAACTCAGCCGGCAAACCGAATGGCTGAAGAGCACCAGCACCGTCTCGGGCGCTGACGTGGTGTTACGTGTGGCTATCGAAAACTCCATCAACCCGCGCTTGTTGCTCTCCCTGCTGGAATACCAGAGCCATTGGGTATACAGCGAACCAACCAACCTGAAAGAAGGTGAATACCCCCTTGGCCTGGTAAACGCCAGCGAAGGTGGTCTCTATAAGCAGCTCGTCTGGGCGGTCAACCAGCTCTCGATCGGTTATTATGCCTACCGGGAAGGTCGTCTGACCGAGATTCAATTCAAGGATGGGCTGACTGCCCGCCTGGCGCCCGACCTGAACGCTGGCACCGTCGCCTTGCAGTATTTCTTTGCCCAGTTGTATAGTGGGCAGCAGTGGCTGGATGCCCTCGATCCGGTCAACGGGCTTCCCGGCCTGCACGAGCGCATGTTTGGCAACCCGTGGGAGCGCGCCCGCACAGTCGAGCCACTCTTCCCGCCCGGGATTGTCCAACCGCCGTTCACTTTGCCCTTCGCCCGCAACTGGGTCTGGAGTTACACTGGCGGCCCTCATGGCGCCTGGGAGCACGATGGTGCCTATGCTGCCCTTGATTTTGCCCCTGGCAGCACCGAATCCGGTTGCGTGAAATCCAATGCCTGGGTAACTGCCTCTAGCTCGGGGCTGGTGGTGCGCTCAGGTTATGGCGTGGTGGTATTGGACCTGGATGGCGACGGTTATGAACAGACCGGTTGGGTACTGCTATATTTACATCTTTCCAATACCGACCGGGTGAAAGTGGGCGACTGGGTAGACGAAGGCAGTGCGCTCGGTCATCCGTCTTGCGAGGGCGGAGTCTCCACCGGCACACACTTGCATATCGCCCGTAAATACAACGGCGAATGGATCCCAGCCGACGGCCCCTTACCCTTTAACCTGGGCGGCTGGGTCGCCCATGCTGGCGATGTTGCCTACAAAGGCACCCTGACCCGCGCTGGCGAGACGGTCAATGCCTGCCCTTGCTCTTCATTTGATACGCGCGTTCTGCGCGGAGCAGACGACCCCTAAAATCGCACCCATTCTGTTATATAATGCACGGTGAGCGTATTGGTCTGGCTTATCATACCCGGGATCAAACGCTCCACTTAATGTATGCAATGTTAAAACGTCTGCAAACTTATCTTCTCCCGGCCCTCTTCAGCATATTCCTGTTGAGTGGTTGCCAATCCCAAATTTCGTCTGCTTCTGGAGTCATTCCCGGCGAGGTTGCCCTCGCCCAGGATTCTCTTAATACCCCCGAGCCGGCTGAAGCCGCGCTTGAGCCAATCCCCACCCGGCCCACTTATGGGCCAGGTGAGCTGGTAGATTATGTCGCCCAATCCGGCGACACGTTACCTGCCCTGGCGATTCGTTTTAATACCAGCGTGGAAGAGATTTTAGCGGCCAATACCTTCATCCCCGCGTCTGCCTCAACCATGCCTCCGGGCATGCCCATGAAAATTCCCATTTATTACCTGCCGCTGTGGGGCTCTTCTTACCGCATCATCCCTGACAGCCAATTTATCTATGGGCCAGCTTTAATCGGCTTTGATACCACAACCTTTGTCTCTACCCAGCCCGGTTGGTTGAAACAGGTTGTGGGCTTTGCCTCTGGCGCCAATCGTACAGGTGCTGAGCTTGTGGACATTGTGGCAATTAATTACAGTGTCAGCCCGCGCCTGCTGCTGGCATTGCTCGAATATCAAGCCGGGGCGCTTTCCCAACCTGCTATTTCTCTCAGCCTGGCCGATTACCCGCTCGGTTTTCGCTCATACGAGTTTAAAGGGCTCTATATGCAGTTGGTCCACGCTGCCAACCTGCTTAACGACAATTACGCAGCCTGGCGTATTGGCAGCCTGACCTCCATGGAATATCCCGATGGCCGGTTGGTGCGTTTTGACCCCTGGCTAAATGCTTCTACCGCCAGCCTGCATGTGTATTTCAACTACATCTATCGTGGCGCAGACTATGACCGGGCTATCTCCGCTGAGGGCCTGGCCCGCACCTTCCAACAGCTATTTGGCGATCCCTGGCCCAATGACCAGCCGCATATACCCGGCAGCCTGGCCCAACCAGAGTTCAACCTGCCATTTGAGACCGGGCAAACCTGGGCCTTCACGGGCGGTCCCCACACTGCCTGGGGAAACCTCAGACCCTTCTCGGCGATAGATTTTGCTCCCCCGTCCACCGCAACCGGCTGCATCCCCAGCAACCAATGGGTGACTGCTGTCGCTGATGGAGTGGTGGTGCGTGTGGATACCGGGGTCGTGGTGCTGGATCTGGACAGCGACGGGGATGAGCGCACCGGCTGGAATGTTTTTTACTTGCACGTCGCCTCCGCAGATCGGGCGGCGCTCGGCGCACAATTAAGCCGCGGCCAGCCGCTGGGTCATCCTTCGTGCGAAGGCGGCAGCAGCACCGGCACCCACGTGCATATTGCCCGTAAGTACAATGGGGAATGGATTCCAGCGGAGGGCGTCCTGGCCTTCAACATGGAAGGTTGGGTCGCCTATAATGGACGCCTGCCTTACCAGGGGACTTTGCAACGCTTCTCGCAGGTCGTCACCGCTAACCAGTACGCCAGTTCAGCAAGTTTTATTAAATCCGAGCCACGCTAGACACTTTTCCACCAACTGATTAGCCCCTCTGCACGTCTAAGCAGAAGGGGCTAATCAGTTAATCACCACCAATAAGAAAATTAAATATCTATATTGAAAATATTAAACTTGATATTGACATTATTGAACTATTGTTTATAATATAAATTAGAATAGTAAATTAATTTCAAATATCACACCTTCAGGAAAGTATTATGAACACGTTACCCACCAAATGTCCTATCTGCGGCGGCGAGATCCTCGTCACCCGCATCCACTGCAACGACTGTGATACCACGATTGAAAGCCGCTTCACGGGCGGGCCTTTCAGTCAGCTCACACAGGAACAGCTTGAATTTGTCGAGACGTTTGTCCGTCACGAAGGCAAAATCACCCGCATGGAAACCGAGTTGGGGCTGTCTTACCCTACCATCCGTAACCGGCTACATGAGGTGATCCGCGCGCTGGGCTACGAACCGGGCGGCGTTGAAGAAATTCCGGGACTGACCCCCGAAGAACGCCAGCGCATCCTGGAGGATCTGGATAAAGGCCTGATTAGCGCAGAAAAAGCCATGCTGCGGTTGCAGGAAAGCGGAGGCTAAAATGGATCAATTCACACTTCCCACCAGCTTGGCCCCAGAAGTAACTTTTACACAGGTGACGGGTAGTTTGCAAGTCCAGGGTTGGGAGCGGCCCGAGATCGCCGTGCGCGCCCAGTCCGAGTCGCTTACCGTAGAAGAGAAAGATGATATCGTCCAGATTAACTGCACAAGCAACTGCGCCGTGCGCTTACCTCACGGGAGCATCGTGCGCGTTGAAAGCGTGCAGGGTGATGCCCGTTTTAAATTACTGGAAGACGGGCTTACCATCGAAAAAGTCATGGGACACCTCTCCCTGCGCTCCGTAGCTGAATCCCAAATCGAGACCGTTCATGGCGACCTGGACGCCAAACATATAACTGGCAATCTGAGTGTAGGGCGCGCCCATGGTAATGCCTATATTCGTGAAGTCGAGGGATCCTGTATCATCAGACAAGTTATGGGCAATCTGGATTTACGCAATGTAGAAAACGATGTCCAGGTGTCGGCCGACGGCAACGCCCGCTTGCGCCTGAACACCCTGGATGGCAACCAGTACCGCGTGCAGGCAGGCGGGAACATTCACTGCCGGGTGCCAGATGAAGCCAACGCCCGGATTGTATTGCAGGCCGGGGCAGATGAAATCTCCTTACACATCCCCAATCAACCACGTAACATCAAAGCTGAGCGTTACGAGCTTGAGATGGCCGAAGGCCTGGCTGAAATGGCGCTGTCCGCCGATGGCAACCTGTTCCTGGGTACACAAAATGCTGACACGTTTGACGGCAGCATGGAAGACCTGGATGGCGAGTTCGATGGGATTACCGAGAATTTCAGCCAACAGATCAGCCAACAGATCGAAAGCCAGATCGAAGCACAAATGGAATCCATAACTCGCCAATTGAACGACCAGATGGCCAGTATCTCGAATGTGCTTGGCAAAAGCCGCCTGCCGGTCGAGGAAAGCCAGCGTATCCTGGAACGGGCACGCGCCGAAAGCGAAAGGGCTACAGCTCGCGCCCAGGACCGCATGCGCCGGGCGCAGGAGAAGATGGAAGCCAAGCTGGAAGCTGCCCGCCGCAGAGCTGAGCTAAAATCCCAGGCTGCCCAGCGTCGGGCGCAGGCCACCAGCCGGCGTGGGCGGGTTTTCGATTGGACACCCCAGCCACCTCAGCCGCCTAGGGAAGTCGTTACAGACGAAGAACGCTTGCTGATCCTGCGCATGCTCGAACAGAAGAAAATCAGCCTTTCTGAAGCAGAAGAATTGCTCTCCGCACTCGAAGGTAAAAACGGATAAATCCCATGGCTAACGAACCGCTGCGCATGCAGATCCTCAATATGATTGAGAACGGCGATATCAGCACCGAAGAAGGCTTACGCTGGTTGGAGGCTCTGGCTAACGACTCGTCCAAACTGCCCGCCCAGGCTGAGCTGGCGGAAGATGCAACAGACGAGGATCAAGAAGCCTGGGATGAGTTTCCCCCTACGGCAGACACCCCCTCTTCCAGCAGCCCTGAAACAACCAGCTCGTCCACCGCTGCGGATCATTTGCCGATCGACGCCGCCCGCATCCGCCGCTGGTGGGTTGTCCCACTCTGGGCCGGTGTAGGCATCACCGTGGTTGCCGGGCTCTTAATGTACTGGGCTATGCAGGCTCAGGGGATCGGTTTCTGGTTTGCTTGCGCCAGCATGCCTTTTGCACTCGGATTGCTGCTGATGATCCTGGCGGCCCACAGCCGTAATGCACGTTGGCTCTACCTGCGCGTGGAGCAGCCCGGTAACGAGTGGCCGCGCACCATCCAGTTCGGCTTCCCCTTACCCATTCGACCCACAGCCTGGCTCCTGCGTTTGCTCAAGGGACGTATTCCCAACATGCCTGATGTGGCTGTTGATGAAATGTTATTATCTTTAGGTCGTAACGCCACCCCCGAAAATCCTTTTTATATCAATGTCAATGATGAGGAAGATGGCGAAAAGGTGGAAATTTATATCGGCTAATTCTACTCACGCTGATTAGCCGCTGAGAGAAAGTCAAGGCTGCATGCTTAACGGAGATTGACTATGGCAACCAATGAAGAACGCTTAAAAATACTGAAAATGATTGATGAAGGCAAAATCACCGCCGAAGAAGGCGCTAAACTCCTTAACGCCCTGAGCGAGAGTCGCAAGACTGTGCGCAAGCAGCCAACCACCCGCGCTCCGGGGGGAGCGCGCTGGCTGCGTGTGCGGGTGACCGATATGGTCACCGGTCGCCCTAAGGCGACCGTCAATCTCCCCCTGGGATTGGTCGATGCCGGATTGAACATCGCATCTCAGTATGCCCCCGACATCGCTTTTGACCAGCTCGTAGAAGCGATCAATGATGGTGCTGAAGGCAAAATTATCGACGTGATCGATGAAGAGGATGGTGAGCACGTCGAGATCTTTATCGAGTAACCCCCCTGCTCCTGCATTTCCATTTGCGTTACTGGTGGTCCCGGGCGTGCACCTCAGGGAAGATTTTGCATTTGGATTGATATGGCTGAGGAGATTTCTATGAACGTAGAACAGATTGAGCAGACCTTTTTGGTACCTCTACCAGCACAACTTTCGCTTAGCAACCTGCGTGGCCGCGTGGCAGTCGTGGCAGAGGACCCCAATGCTGAGAATGCGCCACCCAGCATCTCAGTGACCGCCACCAAATACCTCGATAGCGGTGATCCCGAACAGACCAAAGTCGTCATGCGCCAGGATGCAGATGGGCGTGTGGTGATCCAGACAGAACACGCCACCATCGATGAGCAAGGCTTCCACAAGCCCTGCCGGGTTGAATATCAATTGCGCGTCCCGCGCCAATGTTCAGCCACCCTGAGCTGTATTAGCTGCAAGCTGGAGATCAGCGGACTGCAAGGCGAATTCTGGTTGAAATCGGTCAGTGGTGAGATGATCTTGAAAGACCTGGACGGCCCGATTGAGGCCAGTAATGTATCCGGGGCTATTCTGGGCCAGCGTTTGTTGGGCAAAGGCAGCTTTGAGACTACCTCTGGCGAGATGCACCTGTCGCAGTGCAACTTCTCAACCTTGAAGATCACCTCGGTCAGTGGTGATTTAATTGTGCAAACTGAACCTGGACCAGGGCCTTACCGCTTTAAAAGCATCTCCGGAGACATGACGCTCATTCTGCCGGAACTCAGCAGTTACCGGGCAGAACTACGCAGCCTCAGCGGACAATTACTGGCCCCCGGATCACCGGCCTACGGCAGAATTCTCATCGGGCAGCGCTCCGTGGAGGTAGGCAGCGGCGGCCCCTTGATTCAAGCCGAGTCCATATCAGGGAACCTGTACCTACCAGGAAAACCACCTGGCGAAATTTAAGTTGAGCCGCCGGCAACGACGCTTAATTTTCTGAGTCGGCAGGTTGAAAGACGCCGCTTTTGACCAGACGCCGCTCACCTGCATCTTCCGCTTCATAAATATGATAAGCCAGCTCGATCGGCATTACCTGGGCTAGCATCGCTTGAGCTGGGCAATAGCGGGTCGCAGATAGTTCAATCGCCCGCACAACTGCCGCTTCGTCCACCCCACGCCCAGTAACCGAATAGACAACTTGTGCGCCAGTAAACACTTTCGGATGTTCGTGAGCACGGTCAGCCTGGACATCCACCTCAAAGCTGGTGATATCCTGGCGTTTTTTACTCAAAATAGAGATCACGTCCATCGCTGTGCAGCCTGCCAGGCCAATAGCAAACATTTCCATCGGTCGGAAGCCATCATTATCGCCGCCCACCGCTGGCTCCGCACCCAAAGGTAGCTCAAAACCTGAATCGGCGCTGGCTTTGAACGACATTTTCCCTTTCCAGGTTACTTTTGCATCCACAATCATTCCTCCAATAGGGGGGTTACATACTTCTCTAATACATCCAGCGTGATCGCCCCGCTCCAGGCCAGTCGTACCTGCCCTTCACGGTCAATAACAAATGAATTCGGCAAAGCAAGATTGCGAAAAACGGTCAATGCCTGCTGCCCAGTATCAACCCACACCGGGAAAGTCAAGCCATATTCTTCCACAAATTGTTGCACCTGTGAAGCGGGATCACCTGCCTCCACAGCAATCACCGTGAAGCCTTGCTCCTGATATGCAGTATGGTAAGCCTGCAGCTCCGGCATTTCTGCGCGACACGGAGGGCACCAGGTAGCCCAGTTGTTTAGCAGCACTACTTGACCAGCATAATCCGCCAATGCCACACTTTGACCATTGACATCCACCAACGCCAGCGGCGGCGCAGGATAATCCACTTCTTGAGGCACTACCTGGCCGGGTTGGGCTGCCGGACTACTCGCGGGTGATGCGCCAGTAAGCAAAACAGCCGCAGCCACGCCTAGCACTATTAACCCGATACCTGCTATCGCTAAGGGCAAAATATTCCAGGATCGCTTTGTAATAACCTTTTTACGATGGTTTTTTCTCATCGAATCTCCGATTAAGATATGGGAGAGCCCAGGCAATCTGCATTACCCGGGCTCCCACTCTTTACCGACTTATACACCTGTGAAATGTCAAACCAATAATCTTGCACTGCTGCCTTAAGCTTTGGCAGCACCTGCAACCCGAGCGATCTCTGCCAACAACTGGCTTTCTGGCACTGCCCCCACCACAGTCCCTGCGCCATCATTGATGGAGGTCTGAGGCACGCCGCTGACACGATGGCGGTTGGACAGCTCCTGGAATTCCATAGCCTCAACCATTTCCGCCTCAATCATCGGGCTTTCCATGGCCATCTGGTGCGCAAGCAACACGGCTTGCGGGCAATAGGGTCAAGTAGGGGTTACAAATACCTGTAAGAGAACCGGTTTATCCAGAGTTTTCAAGTAGTTGCGCGTTTCCTGGCTCAGTCCTGAATCGCCGTTCGATACCGTCACCAGGTCGTGGATTAAGGAGCTAAATTCGTGTCCGGATGGGATGCCCGCATAGCGGATCCCATAATCATGAATCTGCTCATCTTTTCGCCCAGCAATCACAATCCCAGGGGTCTTATCCACGCGATACTTTTTCGCCATCTCAGCATCACGTTCGATATCATAAATATCAAGGTGCAATTTATCAGAAATTGCTGTGACCTCTTCCACTAATTGGCGCGTATCGTCGCAGTATTCGCAGTCCTTTTCGTTACCAAAGAACAATACCTGGACGGGGTCCTTCAGGTTTGCAAAAACTTCTTGTATTTGCCCAATGATCTGCTCATTTAACAGTTTTTCCGACATCCAATCACTCCACATTTTCGCCCCACCGGGGCGGGATCAATAGCTTATCAGGTGAAACAACCACCTAATGTATAACCACATACCGGACAAGCCAGATTCAATAACCCATCATAATCCATCACCCCTTGCTGGCACATTGGGCAGCGGTCTCCGCGCCGGATTTCCGGTACTGCGAGGTCCACCATCAGAGGCTTTGTGAATTCATCACCATCTTTTGGAGGACTATCATCAGGGTGATCCATCAGCTTGCTCCTTGCCTCTTTCAGATGCAAGAATACGGAAAAGGTTACACAAAATAAAAGAAAAGAGCCGCCCAGTGGCAGCTCCGGTCTGTGATTTTTTGATTGTCCTATTTGTCCAGAAGATCCTTCAATTCCAGACGTTGGAACAAGCGGTTACGCACGCCCTCAGGTATCTGAGCATCTCCAGCAGTGGCGTGATACAGGTATACCGTTTTCTTCAATGAATCCACCACGACACGGCAGTTTTCACAGCCCGCCAGGTGGCGCTCAATCTCAGCGCAGATTTCTTCACCCAGGTCGCCGTCAACATAATCGGAAAGCGAGCCTAATAAATGTTTACAATTTTCGTGCGCCATCACCGGCCTCCTTCTGTGGCCACGGGCTTGCGCCCTAAACGATCCCCATAATAACGCGTCAGCTCTTCCCGCAAGCGCAATCGGGCTCGTGAAAGACGGGTTTTAACGGCCGTTTCGCTTAGATTGAGTACTTCACCCGTCTCCAATGTAGAAAGACCCTCGATATCTCGCAGGACAAACACCACCCGCAAGCTGGGAGGCAAGCTTTCAATGGCCTGATCCAGGTGCTGGCGGGCTTCACCAGAAAGCAATTCGTGCTCTGGCATACAACACCAATCTACAATCTGTAAAGGTTCCTGGTCCATCTCATCATTATCCATTGGACCATCGATAGAAACGAAATCGGGTTTGCGGCGGCGGATGAGCATCAGGGCTTCATTGGTAGCAATCCGGTACAACCAGGTGGATAGGCGGGATCGACCATTAAAATCTGGTAAATAACGCAAAGCCTTGATGAAAGTCTCCTGCAGGATATCTTCCGCATCCTGCGTATTACCCAAAATTTTCAAGGCTAGCCGGTAAATGACCTCATAGTAGGTCTCTACCAGCCGGGCAAACTCCGCTTTGTCGCCCGCCTGCAGGGAAGCCAGCGAGAAGCCCTCTTCTGTGATAATTTTCTTGTCATTCATTGGATGCATCCTGATTGAAAAGGTTGCGAAAAAACCGGGTTTTGAAATTGTAACACAGGCGCTCGACCCTTCCGCATGCCATCTGTAGGACGCAGGCTACCGCCTACCTGCTGCTTGACGCGTGGTTTGCGCCGTGCTATAGTGCAAAACAGGTATTAGTCGCGCTCAATCGCTTTTTTCTAATTGGAGGCAAATGTGAGTATAGTCACGCTGACCACTGATTTTGGTCTCAAGGATGGTAATGTCGGTGTGATGAAAGGTGTGATCTGGAGAATTGCCCCGCGCGCCCACATTGCCGACCTCAGCCACCAGATCACCCCGCAGAATATCGCCGAGGCAGCCCTGGTACTGGCGCGCTCTGCCCCTTATTTTCCTCCGGATGCAGTGCATATTGTGGTGGTCGATCCCGGGGTGGGCACACCCCGCCGCCCAATCGCCGCCCGCATCGGTGAGCAACAGTTCGTTGGCCCGGACAATGGCTTTCTGACCCCTTTGCTGGAACAAGCTGAAAAAAAACACCTGGATTCAGAGTTTATCCACCTCAACCGTCCCCAATTTTGGCTGCCAGCAGTCAGTCATGTCTTTCATGGGCGGGATATTTTTGCTCCGGTAGGTGGGCATCTGGCCTCGGGGATGCCGTTGTTGGCTCTGGGCAGCCGCATCGTAGACCCAGTACGCCTGTCTTTACCGCGCCCCCAGGAAACTGCCGGGGGCTGGCTAGGCCAGATCATCCACATCGATCACTTCGGCAATCTTTCCACCAACCTGCGGGCAGAAGATCTGGATGATTGCAGCTCACTAACCATTCAACTGCGCGACGCTGAGATCCCCGGCCTTTATCACACTTTCGGAGAGCTGCCGCCTGGCTCGCTGATGGCGTTACTCGGTTCCACGGGCAGCCTGATCATTTCCCAGGTCAATGGCAGCGCTGCCCTTACGTTGGGCGCGCAGGTAGGCGATCCTGTTCAAGTTACCCGGCACTCCAACACCAGATAATTCATCCAGATTAACCAATTTAACGGTTACCTGTTTGCGGATTTAATCAATTTGGATCTATAGAGTTTAGGAGGCAAGCATGCGTTACAAATTACTGGGCCGCAGTGGGCTGCGCGTATCAGAGCTGGCCCTGGGGACAATGACTTTTGGAGAAGATTGGGGCTGGGGAGCACCCCATGCCGAGTGCCTGAAGATGTTCAACGCCTTTAGCGAAGCTGGAGGCAATTTTATTGATACCTCTGTAAACTATACCAACGGGACCAGCGAAAAATTTGTCGGTGAATTTATCGCCCCCGACCGCCACCGTTATGTCGTTGCCACCAAGTACACGCTGCGCGATGGGAATACCAACCGCCAGGATCCCAATGCCGGCGGCAATGCCCGCAAGAACCTGGTGCGGTCTGTTGAAAAAAGCCTGCGCAGCTTACAAACCGACTATATCGATCTCTACTACCTGCATGCCTGGGATGGGATGACCCCCGTCGAGGAAGTCATGCGCGCCCTGGATGATCTCGTGCAATCGGGCAAGGTCTTATATATAGGGATTTCGGACACCCCTGCCTGGGTCATCGCTAAAGCCAATATGCTGGCAGAGCTGCGTGGTTGGACCCGCTTCGTGGCTGCACAGCTCCCATACAGTCTGGCAGACCGCTCCCCGGAGCGCGATCTGTTGCCCATGGCGCGCGCCGATGAGCTGGCAGTCGCTGCCTGGGGGGTCTTAGGCGGTGGCGTGCTGACCGGAAAATACCGCCAGCCAGGCGCGGTCACCCGCTACAGCGGATCATCCGAGCGCCGCATGCAGCTCGCTGATCAAATCGCCGCCCTAGCGAGCGAGATTGGCTGCACGCCATCTCAACTGGCGATTGCCTGGGTGCAGCAGCGTCCCTGGCATGGGGCGCCCATCATCCCCATCTTAGGTGCACGCAGTTTGGCGCAGCTCCAAGATAACCTGGGTTCCCTGAATGTGCATCTCACCCCGGAACAAATTGGTGAGCTGGACGCGCTCAGCCCGATCCAGCTTGGCTTCCCGCATGACTTTCTGGCCGGCAGCGAGGTGCGCAGCTTGATTTTTGGCGACACCTTCCCGCTCACCGACAACTACCGCACCAGCTAGCCTGCTGGTTGGGCTAGCCTGTGGGTTAGGCTCGCATAACCAACAAACTGCGCCGAAATGGAGTCCGCCATCTATGCAGCATCCCAATACAGAACTTAAGTTTGTCAATCCCCAGGTAGGTTATGGCGTGTTCGCCACTGCCTTCATCCCGGCTGGCACGATCATCTATGCCCGCTGCGCCCTGGATATCACCATTCCTCCTGGTAGCCCACTGGTGCAAGACCCGGCCTATCAGGATATGATCCTGAAATACGCCTACACCGACCAGACCGGGGATTACGTCATCTGTTGGGATATTGGCAAGTATGTTAACCACTGCTGCCATGCCAGCGCCATCAGCACCGCTTACAGGTTTGATATTGCTGTGCGCGATCTCCAGCCTGGGGATGAAATCACCAATGATTATGCGCTCTTCAGCTTCGATGAAGAAATGGACTTATTCTGCCACTATCCAGATTGTCGCAAGAAGTTCACCCCACAGGATTTCGATCGCCTTCATCCTCAATGGGATGAGTTGATCAAGATCGCTTTACAGAATTATTCCACTGTCCCTCAGCCTCTACAAAAATACCTCGACCCGCAAACCGAGCTTGAATTACAGCACTATCTGAGCACCGGCGAAGGGTATCGCTCAGTACGCAGTTTGCGGCCCTGGTGAACTACGTCGGATCGATTCATCGTCAATCTGATATATCCACCCCATGGAGGAAAATCTTGGCCACCAGCTTGAGCAAAAAACTACTTCTCAAACCAGGCTTGGGCGCCCTGATCATAAACGCCCCATCCAATTATTTGAACCTTCTGGCCGATCTAACCGAAGGCACCGTCCTGGATACCCGCATCGACGGTCAGTATGCGTTTGTGCACCTTTTCGTTAGCAGCCAGGCAGAATTAGCAGAGTTCGCCTCCCTGGCGCTAGGCGCGCTGCAGTACGATGGCATATTCTGGATTTCTTATCCCAAGCGCAGCTCCAAATTTGCCACGGACCTGACCCGCGACCGCGGTTGGGAGCCTATTACCGAGCGCGGCTTGCAGGGGGTTACCCAGATCGCCATCGACGAAACCTGGTCAGCTTTACGCTTCCGTCCCAGTGAGCGCATCGGCAAATAACCTGACCTGCCATTCAAAGCATAAGCGCGTAAACCACTCTTCCCTGTATGCGAATAGCCGGCCAGGCGATAGCCGCACCGGCTATTGCCTGGCCGGTTGCCTTTTTAAGTACTTTCGAGTAAAGTATAAAAGATGTCGCATCCGGTGATTGATCTCATTACTCAGGTACGCACTGTCTGGCAAGGCGTGACGGGACAGGAATTACTATGCTGGACTGACAGAGATGTGAACGGCGCACCCGACGAGTTGATTCAAATTATTCAACAACTACCTGACCCGATTGCCACCATCACATGGGAAAATCAAGCCTGGGTCGTTGCTCGCGCTGGACAACCACCTGAACAATATTATTTGGCCAGTCTTCATTCAGGCCTCTCCAACGCAAATCTGCTCGGTCTGGCTACCGCCATCCTGGATAAGCTGGAAGTAGAAAGACAGATCACTCAACAGCTTAGCACCGAGCTGGAAACCTCCTGGAGCCGGCTGAATTTTCTATATGAATTAGCCCAGATCACATTTCAGATAGATGAGCCCGACCAGCTTTTCTTGCGCCTAGCACAATCACTGCGCCAGGTGATAGAAGCGGAAGATATCTGTCTGGTTTTCCTGGAGGACGAACAACCACGCCTGTATACCGCCAGCGGGCGCTATCCACCCGGGCTGGAAAAGCTGGCTATGTTCACCAATTCGGCGGCGCCTCTCATCGTCTTGCGGGCCGATGATACCGTACCGCGCGCCTTGCTGAATGCGATACCCAGTTTACGCAGCCTGGTTATTGTGCCCATGCCACTTACCGGCGAGTTGCGCGGCCTGGTCGCGTTGGTAAACCATCCCGGTGACGCCCTGCGCCCCGCTGATCAACAGCTGCTTACCAGCGCTGTGGAGCTGATCGGCATGCTGATCAACACCCAGCTGGCTCGCCATGCCCAGGAAGCCAACCGGCGGCTGGACCTGGAGCTTAGCGTTGCCAGCCAAATCCAGGCCAGCTTCCTTCCGACCATCTTGCCCGACATCCCGGAGCTGGAATTTGCAGCCAGCCTGCTACCCGCCCATCAAATCAGTGGTGATTTTTACGATGTACAGGGTGCACACAACCACTGGGCGATTATGGTCGGAGATGTCGCCGGCAAAGGCATCCCCGCAGCAATGTTGGCGGCTATGATCCATGCCACTTTGAAAAGCGAAGTTAATCACCACACCCAGCCAGCCCAATTATTGCGTACGATCAACCAGTTGATCTATGCCGAATTAGACCGTTCAGACACCTTCATCACTGCCTTCCTGGCCGTGCTCCAAACTCAGCCGTTTCAGCTTTCGTATGCCAGCGCAGGGCACACCACCACCCTGCTGTGGCGTTCAGCAGAGCAGCAGGTGCTCCAACTTTCCAGCACCGGCCTGCCATTGGGGATTTTCCCGGACACCGAATACACTGAACACCAACTCCCCTTAAATCTAAATGATGTGCTGGTGCTCTATAGTGATGGAATTACGGAAGCTGAAAATGACCAGGGCAGGGTGTTTGGCTCCCAGGCGTTGATCGACCTGCTCCTGGCAGGGCATCCTGCTCCAATCGAGCAGCAACTCCAGTTAATCTTTAATGCTCTGGATTTGCATCGCGGCAAACTCCCCTTGCGCGATGATGTGGTCCTGTTTATGGTGCGTGCGCGTGGCCCAGAGAGCGCTGCACAGGTCCAACCTTTCGTTTTCACAGCCGAGAAACGCAATGTGCGCGCCCTGGCTACCCAGGTCCGTCAGATTACCTCCGCCATGTCCTTCACCAGCCCTGCCGAGCGCAGCGCCTTTCTCAATGACCTGGAGCTTGCTGTATCAGAAATTGCCACAAATATCGTGATTCATGCTTATCGCGACTCACCCTATACAGGGCGCATCCAGGGACGCGTGACTCTCTTCCCTGAAAGAGTCCAGGTCGACCTGATTGATAGCGGGACAGCCTTTGAATCGCCAGTTGGCTTATCCCTGCTCCATCGCCAACCGGTCTACTCGCCAATCGACCCGCCCACCAGTGGGTATGGCCTGGCAATTGCCCGCCGCCTTCTGGATGTTTGTGAATATACACGCCTTCCCAATGGGCGCAATCATTGGCGCCTGGAAAAATTCGTCGCACAGGAAACCCACCCCAACCAACCTGCCTCTACGCCGGGGATCTTTCGATAACACATTGGATATCCTCGCACACCCGACAATAAAGCGGAGCACAACCATGCAAATAAAATCAGAACTCATCTCACCTCTGCAAGCAATTATCCACCCAGCCGGACGCATGGATGTCGAATCATCCCCGGTTGTACGCCAGGCAATCCTGGATTTTGTCGACAGCGGGGTAAAGTACGTGGTCATCGACCTGCTTAATGTAGAGTTTATGGATTCTTCCGGGTTGAGTGCCCTGGTCTCTGGCATGAAAGCCCTGCGCCGGTCAGGTGGCTTGCTGACTGTTTGCCAGGCAAACGCCCAGATTCGTACCGCTCTGCGCCTGACCATGCTGGATCGCGTATTTCCGATCTACGAAACTGCACAGGCAGCCTTTGAAGCTGCCGAAAAAGATTTGCCTGCCTGACCTTAAACAAACCCTCATCCGCTCTGCCTGAGGAAATTTTCTAGGATGTTGCACTTAGAGACCCGTACGCTGCGTTTGAGTCTGGATCCTTCTCAGGCTGCCTGGAGCCTGAGCCATCTTATCCATCCAGATTACGCATTCTCACAGGCTTGCTTGTGCCTGCGCTATCACCTGGGACGCCAGCAACGCATCGACTTAAACACCTGGTCTGGCTACACTGTGCACGGACCAGAAAGCTTCGCCACCCCCCTGGGCAACAGCCAGGCTCTGCGCCTGGCATCACCAACAGCTTCCTCGGGCTTATCAATCGAAGTTGTCTTTGCCCTACCCGAATCGGTTCCATGCCTGCTTTGGAAAATCAAGTTCCAGAATCAGCATTCTGAACCGTTCAACATCGAGCAAATCGAGCTGATCGCTGGTCACCCTGGCACAACCATCCAATTTGGCGCCGAGAACCCCCCCGCACTGAACGACCTGGCATTTTTTAGCAATGGCTGGCAGTCCTGGTCGTATACCGGCGCATATGGAGCACAGGATCGCTATCAGCGCACCCGTTTAAGCCTGTTACACGCCCCGATGCAGGCCAATGCCGGCACACCCCAACCTCGTCAGCGAGGCCATTTTGCCAGCGATATGTTTGGAGTACTCGGCAGCCGCTCCAGCCGGCGCGCCTGGCTGGCAGGGTTTTTATCCCAAATGCAGCAATTCGGCAGCCTGGAAGCCTGTCTAAAGGATACTCCCCCTGGTTTGCGCCTGTGGGCGAATGCTGACAACACCCGCCAGGACCCCGGTATGAGCATGGAAACAGATTGGGCGTGCCTGTTTCCCATTCACATCGACGAGCCTGACCCGCTGGGAGCCTATGTGCATGCAGTCGCCTTAGCGCACGGCTATCCGGGGCCTGCCCATTCCCCGCTCAGCGGCTGGTGCTCCTGGTACCATTATTACCAGAAAGTACAGGAAGGCGACGTTCTTGAAAACTTACACACCGCCCAGGCGCTGCGCGCGCAGCTCCCTATCGATCTTATCCAGTTAGACGATGGCTTTGAACGTGCGGTAGGGGATTGGCTCAGTTTCTCCCCAAATTTTCCTAAAGGTGTAGCCCCCCTGGCATCGCAAATTGAGGCAGGTGGTTTTACCCCTGGGTTATGGCTGGCGCCCTTTATCGTCGATCCACGCTCACAACTGGCGCACGCCCACCCCGATTGGCTGCTGCGTGGCCAGCTCAACCGCCCTGTCAATGCTGGTTATACCTTTTGGGGCACCTTCGCCACCGCCCTGGACCTGACCCACCCAGAGGCGCTGGCGTATGCCGCGCAAGTTACCCACACCGCCGTGCACGAATGGGGCTACCCATTTCTAAAACTAGACTTCCTGTACGCTGCGGCCCTGCCCGGCAGGCACCGCGATCCCACCCGCACACGTGCCCAGGTGTTGCGTTCAGGCTTGCAGGCCTTGCGTCAGGCAGCCGGCGAGAAGGCTTTCTTGCTCGGCTGTGGCTGTCCGTTGGGCTCTGCCATTGGGCTGGTAGACGGTATGCGTATCAGCTCCGATGTAAGCGAGCAGTGGGAGCCAAACTTTTCTGGTATCCACACCTTTTTCCGCCACGAACCGGACTTCCCCTCTGCCCGCAACGCCACCCACAACAGCCTGACACGCGCCTTCATGCATCAGCGCTGGTGGTTGAACGACCCCGATGTGGTGTTGCCGGATCCCGATCTGCCGCTGAGTGAGGCTGAATTTGAGACCCTGGCGACCGTGACCGCTCTGACAGGCGGTTTGCTGCTCGTCTCGGGACAACTATCCAAAATCCCAGCTAACCGGCAAAAGCAGTGGAGCGCCTTGCTGCCGTTGATCAATCAGCGCCCGCGCCTGATGGATTGGATGGATGCCCAGACCCCCAGACGCCTGCGCTTCGACCTGCAAAACGGTTCCGGACCCTGGCATTTGCTGGCTTATTTCAACTGGGACGATATCCCTGAAACGATCGCTTTCGACCTGACCGAGTTTAGCCTGCCCGGCGTTCAGCATGCAATCGCTCGCGAGTTCTGGACGGGGCAAATCCTTCCATTAACAGCCGACCAAAACCCGCTCATAACGATGCCAGCGCATGGCGTGCGCCTGTTTGCCCTGCGTGGTTTGCAGGTGGGAGCCCCTACCTATCTGGGCAGTGACCTGCATATCTCGCAAGGCATGGAAGTAGCTCAGTGGCAGGTCGTTGAGGCCGGGCAGCAACACACCCTGCATATACGCCTGGAGCGCCCCGCCTACTCCTATGGCTGCGTGGACCTCTATCTACCCACGCCGCCCAATCACGCGCTCCTGAATGACCTGCAATTGGAATGGACCCAACCCGCAGCGGACACGTATCGCTTCACAGTAAATATTGATCGCACAGCCGGCCTGCGCATCCAGTATTCTCCTACCGCCTGAATTCTGGCGCTCAACATTTTCCAACTGAGCTGCCTTCGAACCAGCAGGAGCGAGACCCAATGAACACGATTGATCCTTCCCTCATCCCATTCTTCGCCCCCCAGGGTGTCGCCATCGTTGGCGCATCGCATGATCCAACCAAATTGGGTTATGGTCTATCGCGCAATCTTGTCCAAAGTGGTTACCACGGCGCCATCCACTTCGTGAACATCCGCGGCGGGAGGCTGCTCGGACACCCGGTTTACACGCATCTGGCGGAAGTCCCCGATCCGGTGGACCTGGCAGTTTTGCTCATCCCTGCCCCCTCAGTTCCACAAATCCTGGAAGAGTGCGCGCTGCGCGACATTCGAGCCGTCATCATTGCTGCAGGCGGCTTCCGCGAGACAAACGCGCAAGGGGCTGCCTTAGAAGCGCAATGCACTCAGATCGCTCAAGCCCACGGGATCCGGCTGATAGGTCCCAATTGCATCGGCCTGCTGGATACACATTTGCCGATCGACACCACCTTTCTCTCTCCACCTGGCCCCACGCCTGGGGATGTGGCTTTCATCTCTCACTCCGGCGCGATTTGCGCCGCAGTCATCGACTGGGCGCGCGGTCAGGGCTTCGGCCTGTCGCGCCTGGTCAGCCTGGGTAACCAGGCAGATGTCAATGAGACAGATGTACTGGCGCCGGTTGCCGCAGATCCACACACGCGTGTCCTGACCCTGTATCTGGAGGGGGTCAGTGATGGGCGCCGGTTTGTGGAACAGGCGCGTCAGGTAGCCCGTATCAAACCCGTTATTGCCCTCAAAGTCGGTCGCTTCGCCAGCGGTCAAAGGGCTGTCGCTTCCCACACTGGCGCCCTGGCTGGGCAGGAGAACGCCTTCAATGCCGCCTTCCGGCGCGCCGGCGTGATCCGCGTGGATACCAGCGAAGAATTATTCGACTGGGCGCGCGCTCTGGCCTGGTGCCCGCTCCCGTACGGGCGACGGGTAGCCATCCTGACCAATTCGGGCGGGCCGGGAGTCACCGCTGCAGATGCTCTGGAAGCCCAGGGTCTGGCGCTGGCTTCGCTGACCGAGGAGACAAAGGCTGCTTTGCGAGAATTTCTCGATCCTTCCGCCAGCCTGCACAATCCCGTCGACATGCTGGCGGGCGCCTCTCCCCAACAATACGCCAACAGCTTGCGCCTGTTGCTCGCCGACCCTGGCGTAGACAGCGCCATGGTTATCCTGCCCCCGCCACCCATGCACACTGCAGGTGGGATCGCTAAAGCCATCATTCCAGTGATCTTTACCGCCGACAAACCCGTAGTGATTGCCTTGATGGGCGAACGATTGATCCAGGAAGCCGTAGAGTATTTTCGCGCCGCCCGTATCCCCGACTATCGTTTTCCAGAGCGTGCTGCCGCCGCTCTGGCAGTCCTGGTGCAACGCGCCGAATCCTTGCAGCGCACTGCCAATCACGAACCAGCCGCAGTAAACCCAGAAAGTATTGATCCAGGCGCGGTACGTTCCGTTCTGGCTCAACACCCCTCGCAGGAGCTCCAGAAATCTGGCGGGTTCCTGCATCCAGATGCTGCAACACAGATTCTGCGTGCCTATGGGCTTCCATTACCGTACACCCCCCTTGCGGAGAACGCCGAACAAGCCGTACGCTACGCCAATGAATTAGGATATCCGGTGGTCTTAAAAGTGGCTTCGCCTGATATCCCCCACAAATCAGACGTGGATGGTGTGCGGCTCAACTTGCAGGACTCACAGGCAGTCTACCAGGCCTTCGATCAGGTGACCGCCAATGCTCGCCGCGCTCAGCCAGAGGCTCGCCTATTAGGCGCGCACTTGCAGCGCATGCTGCCCGAAGGACAGGACGTCATTATCGGAACCGTACAGGATCGCCAGTTCGGTGCGCTGCTCATGTTCGGTTCAGGAGGTGTGGAAGTAGAAGGCTTAAAGGATGTGGAATTCTGCCTTGCACCACCTACCCCAGAGGAGGTGGAACGTTTGCTGGAGAAAACCTGGGCGGGGCGCAAACTGCGCGGATATCGTCATATCCCCCCTGCCGACCTCGAAGCTGTCCGCTCAGCATTGCTGCAATTGGCGCAATTGGCAGTCGATTTCCCTGAGCTGTCTGAAATTGAAATTAACCCTCTGCGCGTTCTCAGCCAGGGGGCTTGCGCGCTGGACGCCCGCATCCGCGTAGCCATCTAATCCAGCAGCGCGAATGCACTTTCCACCACATCTACCATTAACCGCAAGCCTGTTTCCAATGGAGACCGATGGATATATTCGCCGGTCGTGTGAGCAGCCCCGCCACGGGTCAGACCCAGGCATATCGCTGGAAAACCCAGGCTAAGCGGGATATTGGTATCGGTGGAGCCAATCCCCAACTGCGCCTCAATCCCCAGATCTTCCAGGCATTTCTTCGCCAGCTGCACCAGAGCATGCCTTGAGGAAATTTTTCCTACCGGTCGATCCCCGATCACCTCACCGGTCGCCTTTACATCCGGGCGGTTAACGCGCTGAATCAATGCCTCCACCTGGCTCGCCAGCGCCTGCAGCATCTGGGGGTCCTCCGAGCGCAGATCCAATTCCAGCTCAGCATGTGCCGCAATAGTATTGACTGTCGTTCCACCCGCGATCACCCCCACATTCAAGGTGGTGCGCGGGCGTGTGGGGAGTGGGATACGCGTTAAATCGCTGATTAATCGGGCCAGCTCATGCACTGCCGAGGGCCGCCCATAATCTACCCACGAATGGCCTCCCACGGTTTGGATACGGATGCGATAGCGCTTGACCCCCAGGCCGCGGTGATAGATTTGCCCCAGAGCCATTCCTTCCAGCACCAGATAGGCCAGCACCTGCGCCCCAAAACGCTCCACAACCGCCCGCATACCCGCCAGATTACCCAGGCCTTCTTCGCACACATTCGCCACCAACCACACATCTCCCGGAAGGCGTGTACTGCGCCTGTCAGGCTCCAGATGCCGGGCGCGCAATTCCCACACAATCCCGAGTAAACCCGCTACAGCCACCGAATTATCGCCAATCCCAGGCCCGAACAAACGGTCTTGCTCCTGGCGCAAAGTGAGGTCCGTGCCAGCAGGGAAAACGGTATCCATATGGGCGCTGATCACTACCGGCAAGGCCTGACCGGCTCCCACTAAACGCCCGTAAACATTCCCCAGGGGGTCAATCTCTACATCCGCCAGGCCTTCCTCTACGAACCTCTGGTACAGATAGCTGGCACGTTGGGCCTCTGCATGGGTAGGCGCCGGGATTTGCTGGATAGCAATAGCCTGTTGTAGAACACGCTCGGGTAAATCACACAGAGACAAGCTCATAATTTCCTCACAGATTGGCGCAGCGCCTCCAGGCGAGCTTGCGCCAGCCCTGGTAGCGCTTCCATCGCATAATTGGGTTGAGTACCTTCGATAGCCAGGGAAGCAGAAATATTTCCATGCAGTACGGCCTGCAGTGGGTCGTAAGTGCGCCGGTAACCTGCCAGGAACCCCCCACAGAAGGCATCCCCGGCTCCGGTCGGATCCACCAGCCGGGCTGGATAGGATGGGACCTCCCAGCAAGTTTTCGTGGCTGCGTCATACAGGTATTGCCCGTTTTCGCCGCGTTTGATCACAATCATCTCGCAACCATAGGTTGCCAGGCTCTCAGCCATCTCCCACAGGTTGTTGCTGCGGCCCTGGAACAGGTTGCGCAAATCTTCCTCGGACGGCAAAAAGGCAGTCAGTCCGGTGATCAAAGCCGGGATGTCATCCCAATAAATGGGGGTCATATAGCCCGGTGATGGGTCAAGTGTGACGGTCGTGATTTCCGCCTGGCGCAGCACAGCCGGCACAACGCGGTGGGTAAGCAAATCTAATGGGCACAGGTGCACCGAACTGCCATCCAGGAAATCGCGTGGGAAATCTCCCTGGCGTAAAGATACCGGCAGGAGCTGGGTACGGCTATCCAGGTGCGCCAACGGATTACGGTAGCCCAGTAGCGCCTTTGGAAAAGCCAGCCCGCAACGGGCAAAATGTGCGACCGGGTCATCGAAGGTAGGGCTGTGTAAATCGGGATAGGCGCAGAACCTGCGCACATCGACTGCCTCGGGTAATACACGTACCCCGCGCGCATCCAACCCCCAGCGCTCGAATTGGTTTAACCACTGGCGTGGATAGTCCTCCCCTACTCGAGCTACAATACCGGGCCGGGGATCGGGCTCCCAAACAGCCAATCCGGCTGCTGCATAGAGCACATTCCCACCAGGTACATCCAGGCGCGCCTCACCCGAGGGCATAATAATATAGTCGCGGCTAAGCCGGCCGGCAGCGATGAAACGGGGAACAACGCGATCCATGCCTGGAATTATACGTCAGCCTGGCTGTTTACGTTGAAACTCGCTAAGTAAAACGCCAAAAGAAACTTAACCAAACCTGACTTGTTGCCTGGCGTTTTACTCAAGTAATTCGCTGGTTGAGAGCTCTATTAATTAAGCTACTAATAGCAAATTACTCAACCATGAATCAGGCTCAAAATAATGCGCCATGTTGTAATGCCCATTCCCAGCCCGCAACGGTGATTAACCAAAAACTCCACCCTGAGGGTGGAGTCCAGCTGGCTGGTTGCCAGATCCATCAGCCTGGAGCCGTCCGGGAGTACAACACATCCGTCTTGGCTGCCATGATGAAATCATTCTGGTGCAATCCTTTTATGGCGTGCGTCCACCAGCTCACTTTTACCCGTCCCCACTCTGTCTGCAGCAGTGGGTGGTGCCCTTCGGCTTCTGCCAGCTCGCCAACCTGATTGGTGAACGCCAGCGCCTGAGCAAAATTCTTAAACTTGAAAGTGCGTTCCAGGCGCGGTGTCCGCTCCACTTCAACAATCGTCCAATCTGGGGTTTGCAGTAGATACAAGCTACGCTCTTCCAAAGTGGCAGGAGGCGTATCCCCCCGGCATGGAATACACTTTAAATTAGTTAATGGGGGCATATGGCGATCTACAAACTGGCAATCTGGCGCAGCATCCCCAGCACCAGCAGGCCCAGCTTGATCCCTTCCCCGGAACTGACTTTCAAGGGTCGCCCATCTTCTTCAACTCGATTAGCAATCAAATACGCCGCGCCCAAACCGACCAGAGCGCCGATTACTGCCCCCGCTAAGAGAATCTTCGAATCGCTACCGCTCACCGGGGTGATTTCTTTTTTTGCATTAAACATCGGATTTCACCTCTCCTATGAATTTAGTTCAACCTGCTATCTTTGTACCCTTCAGCAACCGAGTCGGTCAACCGTCTCGGCCAACCGCCTGAACGAGTTGCTGGACTTAGCCACGCCAGGTCGTCCGGCTGCGCAACGCCTGCAAACGCCCGCGCAGGCTGGCCGTTTTCATGACAGGCTCTACAGCTTTATCCCCAACCTGCTTCACAACCTCATGCACCCGGCGCAAGAAACCATACAGGGTGTAGGAAGCAGATGGCAACTTATGGATCAGTTTGACCACCAGGTAGATCAAGCCGATTTGTATCCCAATCACCAGGATGGACACGATCAGCCACGGGATGATTAACCACACCAGTGTCGCATCCGCCCAACGGCTGGCATCCCCACTGGCCCCTAGTGAAACGAAGACAGACGCACCAATGAAAAAAATGATCCCCAAAATCAGCGGAAGAGTGATCTGCCAAAACACTTCGTGCTTATGTCGGGCTTGGGTCTGTGGGTTGCGTAAAGACGGAGTTGCAGAAGGTCCTGTCGAGTTCATAGAACTATTTTAGCATGGTTTGTACACCTCGTTGACCCGCTCTTACCTGCATGCTACAATTCCTGAGACAAAGTTGCAGCTAAAGGATGTTTGCATGTCCCTACATTCCGAAATATTTGAACAGCCCGCTTGCCTGGATATGCTGCTCCGAACCCAGCGCCAGAAGATGGAAGAAATCGCCTCACTGGTCAGGCAGCACGCCATCCACTATGCATTTGTGGCCGCGCGTGGCACATCCGATAATTCCGGGCGTTACGCCCAATACCTTTGGGGTGCAGTCAATCACCTGCCACTGGCCCTGGCTACGCCATCCTTGTTTACCTACTACCAGCAGCCACCCCTGCTAAACGGCGCGCTTGTGGTTGGCATCTCGCAATCCGGCCAATCTCCGGATATCGTGCGTGTGGTCGCAGAAGGCCGTCGCCAGGGCTGTCTAACCCTGGCAATCACCAATGCGCCCAACTCACCCCTGGCTGAAGCTGCTGATCTAGTGATCGACATCCAGGCCGGGCAGGAAAAAGCCGTAGCCGCCACGAAGACCTATACTTCACAGCTAATGACCATTGCCATGCTCTCCACCGCCTTAGATGGCTCGCCTCAGCGCTGGGAGGAATTAGCAGGTGTGCCGGGTTGGGTTGAGCAAGTTCTCACTCTGGACGGCTCGCTGGCTCAGATGGCGCAGCGCTATCGCTATATGGATCATTGCGTGGTCCTGGGGCGCGGTTACAACTACGCCACTGCCTTTGAGTGGTCGCTAAAATTAAAAGAGCTAACCTATGTGGTGGCAGAGCCCTATTCATCGGCCGATTTTCGGCATGGGCCCATCGCCATGATCGGGCAGGGCTTCCCTGTGATGGCAGTTGCCCCTCAAGGCCCGGTATTTGACACGCTGCTTGAATTATTGCGCTACCTGCGCCACGAGCAGGAGGCAGAATTAGTGGTGATTTCAGACCAGGCTGAGGCCCTCGCTCTAGCCCAATCCCCAATCCCCTTGCCGGCAGCGATCCCAGAATGGCTCTCGCCCATTGTCGCCATCGTACCCGCTCAGCTTTTCGCTTACCACCTGACCCGTGTAAAGGGTTACGATACCGAGTCGCCGCGTAGCATCCGCAAGGTCACCCGTACCCAGTAATCGTTCTATACAGCCTGTAGATGGCAGCTATCCTTTATGCACTTAGCCTAAATCTTCTCGGATTTTCAATCTCGTGTAAGTCGTTAAATTTTTTTACGGTAAAAGAATTGACAAAAGGCCTGATTTTTTCTATACTTTATCTGCTAACATAATTCAGGGGTGCCATATCAGCCAGGTGCTGGGCTGCTCTACCAGCGCCAAACAACACCACAGAGTAGAAACACCTTTCTCTTAACGAATTAACCTTCCCAACTTGATGGTTCCGTTGCATTGATCCCAAGAGAATCAACGGGCTAAGGAGGCATCGACTCACCAACGCTATGGATCCCAGCTGCTCTATCCCACTTACAGATGGTTCTCTGCGACTGGTTAAAATTTCAGTATAGATATTGATAAGGAGATCAGGATATGCGCACCAACCGTACCTTACGAGTTCTCCAGTCCGGCTTTGGACTGCTGGTCATGCTCAGTCTGATTATTTCTTTCATACCCCCCGGACAGGCAGTTGCCGATCACACCGAGGAACCCAGCTCTGTAACCATCGCCGGCAGCCTGCAAAGCGAATTAGGTTGCTCCGGCGACTGGCAGGCAGATTGCGCCCTCACGCATCTCACCTATGAGGTTCTCGATGAGGTCTGGCAAGCCAGTTGGGAAATCCCGGTTGGTGTATATGAGTACAAAGCCACCCTGAATGACAGCTGGGATGAAAATTACGGCCTGAACGCCACCCAGAATGGCTCTAATATCACTTTGAATCTGGATAGCACCCGCACGGTCAAGTTTTATTATTCACACCACACCCACTGGGTAACCGATAATGTCAACTCTGTTATCGCTACCGTTCCGGGAAGTTTTCAATCAGAATTGGGCTGTGCTGGAGATTGGGATCCCAGCTGCCTGCTCTCCTGGCTGCAAGATCCCGATGGGGATGGCGTCTATGCCTTCACCTCCACCAGCCTGCCTGCCGGCAGCTATGAAGCCAAAGTCGCTATCGATGAAAGCTGGGATGTGAATTATGGCGCAGGCGGAGAACAGAATGGCGCCAACATTGCCTTCACTGTTCCCCTCGATGGGGTCGAAATGCGCTTTGTATACGACGCCACCACCCATCTGCTCACCATCACGGCAGGCAATCAATCCTACCCAGACAACAATGTGGAATGGGACGGCGTACAACATAACTCGCGCGATCTACTCTACCGTACTCCTGGCGGAGCCGTTCCCTTTGGAACGCCGGTCACCCTGCGTCTGCGCACCTTCCACAACGATGTAACCGCAGCTGGCCTGCGCGTCTATGACCTGAACAATAACAGTCAAACAATCTACGATATGCTGCCTGCCGCCACCGATGTTGCATGCTACCAGGTTGGTTTGGAGGCACGCACCTGCGACTTCTGGGAGACAACCCTGGAAGAAGGAGCCCCGAACAACCTGTGGTATCGCTTCATCGTAACAGATGGTAGCGATACCGATTACTATGCTGACAACACCTCTGCCCTGGATGGCGGTTTAGGCGCCCCGACCGACGAACCGCTGGATAACAGCTATGCCCTGATGTTCTACGACCCGGCATTTAGTACACCTGATTGGGCGCGCACGGCAGTGATCTATCAGATCTTCCCCGATCGCTTCCGCAACGCTGACCCGGATAATGACCCACAAACCGGGGACGAACGCTATGACGACCCCGTCCTGGCGCTAGATTGGAATATCTTGCCCGAGGGCTACTGCCGCAATTACGCCGATGCGCTTGAAAACTGCCCCTGGCGCTTTGACGACACCCCGCCGGATTACAGCCCAACCATTGAAGGGCCACGTGGGCGTGATTACTTTGGCGGCGATCTGCAGGGTGTAATCGAGAAGCTACCTTACCTGCGCTCGATGGGCGTCAACGCCATCTACTTTAATCCAATTTTTGCCGCCCAGTCCAATCACCGCTATGATACCGAGGATTACTATCAGATCGACCCGGCTCTGGGCGACCTGGAAGACTTTGAACAATTAATCACCCAGGCCAATCGTTTCGGTATCCGCATCATCCTGGATGGCGTCTTCAACCACATGTCATCCGACAGCCCCATCTTCGACCGCTACCTGGATTATGAGACTCTGGGGGCTTGCGAAGCAGCCGACTCGGATTACCGAGATTGGTTCAGCTTCCGCGCCCCCGGTGCAAGCGAGCCAGCCCCCTGCGCGCCATCCACCCCGGATGGTGACGACACGTTCTATGATGGCTGGTTCGGCTTCGATAGCATCCCAGTGATCAACAAATCCAACCCGGAAGTTCAGGATTACTTCCTGACCAATCCGGATTCAGTCAGCCGGTATTGGCTGTATAACGGTGCTTCAGGCTGGCGCCAGGATGTCATGGGCGATGCGTCCTTCCCCACCGGCTACTGGGAGACCTTCCGCGAGATTGTCAAAACCGAGTATCCCGAAACGCTGATCATAGGGGAGCTATGGCAGAAAGACAGCACTCTGCTGCGCTATCTGCGCGGCGATCGGGCGGATACAACCATGAACTACCGCCTGCGGGATGCGGTGCTGGGCTTACTCAGCCCTGGCAGTTTTGACTCCAAGGGTTTCGGAGATAGTGGGCGCATCATCAGCATGAGTGAATTTGCCGCTCGCATCGCATCAATCCAGGAAGACTACCCCGAAGGCGCTTACTTTACTCTGATGAACCTGCTGGGCAGCCACGACACTGAGCGCCTGTTATGGGCGCTGACCCCTGGTAGCCAGACGACAGCAGATAAAGAAGAAAATCCGGCCAATCTTGCCCAGGGCCAGCGCCGCCAGCAAATTGCCGCCCTGATCCAGTACAGCATGCCCGGAGCGCCGACCATCTACTACGGCGATGAAGTTGGCGTGACTGGCGATGACGATCCAGACGATCGCCGCACATTCCCCTGGATCGATAGCGGAGGTGAAGCCAATTACAACATCTCCCGCATCTACCGCACCCTGGCAATCCTGCGCAAGAAACTTCCCGCTCTCACCGAAGGCGATCTGCGCGTTCTCGTGGCAGATGACACTGCCAATACGGTTGCCTATGGGCGCAAAACTACTTCCCAGGCTGCTCTGGTAGTCATCAACCGCAGCACCGAAGCTCGTACTATATCGATACCGGTTGAAGGCTACCTGCCGGAAGGGACTCGCTTGAATTCGCTCTATTGGGCAGGGCCGAAGAGTCCCGCCTTCTCCATGCTGGTCCGGAACGGTCAAATCCAGGTCTCCTTGCCCGCTATGAGCGCCCTGCTCCTGGCGACCAATATAACCGATCTATTGCCGCCGCCTGCTCCAACAACCCTGCGCGTTGTCGAAGAAGGCAGCCAGCAGGTTAGCCTGGCCTGGAGCGCCGTAGCCAAGGCATCTGGTTACAACCTGTATCGCAGCCCGCTCAGCGGCGGTGGTTGGGTGAGAGTAAATTCCACTCCCCTGACCAGCCTCAGCTTTACCGATACGGGCTTGCGCAATGCGCGCCTGTACTACTACGTCGTAACCGCCCTGGATGAACGGGGCAACGAAAGCGCTTTCTCGGACCAGGTTAGCGCCATGCCGCACTACCTGATTGGCTGGGCAAACCTGCAATGGCCTCCAACCATTGACCACATCATCAGCGCCATCGACCGCACCGACTATATCTATGGCCAGGTTTGGATTGATGGGGCCACCAGCGAGCCCGGTCTTACCGATGGCCTGCTGGCGCAAGTTGGATACGGCCCGCTTGGCACCAATCCAGATGCCCACCCGGACTGGTTATGGGGAGATGCCACATTCAATGTCGATGCGGGCAACAACGATGAGTTCATGGCCAGCCTGCTGCCCGACCAGCTCGGCAACTTCGACTATGTCTATCGCTACACTACCACCAATGGCCGCGATTGGCTGTACGCAGACCTGAACGGTCCCATCGTAACAGGCGCCCTGCCCTCCAATCCAGGTAAGCTCACTGTCCTGCCCAGCGAAGATACCCTGGCGCCCACCGTGCCGAGCGGTCTCCGGGTAACAGCAGCCTCCCCTGCCGGGGTAGAGCTGGCCTGGGATTCCACGCTTGACGACCCAACCCTGTATGGTTACGAAATCCGCCGCAGCGACACATCTGGCGGGCCTTACATCACCCTGGCGCTGGTTGTTGGCGCCACCACCTTTGTAGATACAGACGTTGTGCAGGGAGCCACATATTTTTACGTGGTGCGGGCAGTAGATACCTCCTTCAATCGTTCAGCCGACTCAGCCGAGGTTGAAGCAACTGCCGAGCTGCGTTCAGTGAGCGTGGTTTTTAACGTAACCGTACCCGATACCACCGACGCCACCGGGCTTATGGTCTATATCGCCGGCTCCCTGGACCGGCTGGATGGTGGTCTGCCCCAATGGGATCCTGCTGGGGTGGTTCTCACCCGAGTGAGCCCCACTTTATGGACCATCACACTGACCGGGCAGGAAGGCGTACAGATCGATTATAAATACACCCTCGGTTCATGGGATTATGTCGAAAAGGGTGCCACATGCGAGGAGTTGAGCAATCGCCAGCTCACCTTGAGCTATGGTGCAAGCGGTGTACAGACCGTGAATGATACCGTGTTGAACTGGCGCAATGTCTCCCCGTGTGGAAACTAAGCGTTTAACCTGACCATTGCAGTAGAGGGCTGTCCGAAAAGCACATTTTTCGAATCATCAACCCCACAAGCAGGGGCGAAGCTGGGCAATGAACGCCATTTATGGCAGATGAGCCCCGCTTCGCCCTTCCTTTTGGACAGCCTCCTGTTTATGATTCCCTTATCTGAGGTATTTTGAATGGTTTATAGAGCGTATGTTACAATCGGAGGGCATGGCAGGTAATATCAACAGCGCTCAAGATTCCCAAATGGTACATTTGAAACCAGACTTCATTCTCCCGCATGAGCACACCATGGGGGATTTTTGTAAATAAACGATCGAAAACAGGATAACAAATCATGAATGTTGAGCTATTTTCCTCTTCCGAAGCCTTGACCTTTGACGATGTGCTGGTGGTCCCAGGTTATACCGAGGTGCTGCCTGCCCAAACAGACGTCCGCGCCCGGCTTGGCCCCGGGCTGGAGCTGAATATACCCATCCTATCCGCCGCCATGGATACAGTCACCGAAGCCCGTCTGGCGATCGCCCTGGCGCGTGAAGGTGGATTGGGTATCATCCACCGCAACCTCGCTCCAGAAGCCCAGGCTGCTGAAGTGGATAAAGTCAAGCGCTCGCAGTCGGGGATGATCGTTGAGCCAATCACCCTGCCGCCGGATGCCACCGTGCGCCAGGCCGAGGAAATCATGTCTACCTACCATATCAGCGGTGTGCCGGTGACTACACCCGACGGACGCTTGCTGGGTATCCTCACCAACCGGGATATACGATTCCTGGAGGAAGCCGATCTCGACTTCCCAGTCGAAAAATTCATGACCCATCAGCCGCTGGTAATAGCCCCGGTCGGCATTGCCTTACTGGATGCCAAAAAGCTCTTGCAGCAGCACCGTATTGAAAAATTACCCCTGGTGGATGAGGGTGGTTATCTCAAAGGTTTACTGACCGTAAAAGATATTCAGAAGGCGCGCGACTTCCCCAACGCTTCGCACGATTCTCAGGGCCGCCTGTTGGTCGGCGCAGCCGTGGGTGTTGGTCCCGATGTAGAGGCGCGCGCCCAGCTGTTGGTCGATGAAGATATCGATCTCATCGTCATCGACACAGCCCACGGACATTCCGCGGGCGTGATCCAGGCTATCCAGCGCCTGCGGCAGCACTGGCCTGATTTACCCATCCTGGCGGGCAATGTCGTCACCCCCCAGGGAACTGTGGCCCTGATCAAAGCTGGCGCCAGCGCCGTAAAAGTTGGCGTTGGGGCAGGCTCAATCTGTACCACTCGTATTGTGGCCGGCGCCGGCATGCCTCAGCTCAGCGCCATATACCACTGCGCCCAGGCTGCCAAACCTTATAACGTGCCGGTTATCGCCGATGGAGGGATAAAATTCAGCGGCGATATTGTCAAAGCCATCGTTGCCGGCGCCGAAGCGGTGATGCTTGGCAGCTTGCTCTCCGGGCTGGATGAATCCCCCGGAGATATTGTGCATTATGAAGGCCGGCGCTTCAAAGAATATCGCGGTATGGGCAGTATGGGCGCCATGCAGGGTTATGGTCGTGATCGTTATGCCAGCGGGCAGAGCAGCAGCGGCAAGTTGGTCCCGGAAGGCATCGAAGGACGCATCCCTTATAAAGGCCCCTTGAGCGACTACGTCTTCCAGCTGGTGGGCGGCTTGCGCTCTGGCATGGGTTATGCCGGAGCAGCGAACCTGCAAGACCTGCGCACGCGTGCTCAATTGGTGCGCATTACCAACGCCGGGCTGATCGAGAGCCACCCCCATGATGTGATCATCACCCGCGAGGCGCCCAATTACCAGGTGAATTCCTGAGCACTATGCCAGAAACCCCCCGCTTAGTACGCAGCTTCTTTGATCGCCCCGCCCTGCAGGTGGCCCGTGAGCTGCTGGGAACGCGCCTGGTGCGCCTGCAGGATGGCATTCGCATCGATGGCATCATTATTGAGACAGAAGCCTATCGCGGCGAAGAAGACCTGGGTTGCCACTGCCGGGCCGGGCGCACTGCCCGCACGCAAGTGATGTATGGTCCGCCCGGGCATGCGTATGTGTATTTTACCTATGGTATGCACTGGATGCTCAACTTTGTGGTGGAGCCAGAAAACCAGCCCGCTGCTATTCTGATCCGCGCTATCCTGCCACAGACCGGCCTTGATCTGATTGCCAGCCGGCGCGGCCACCAGCCGCCTCAGCTTTGGACAAATGGGCCAGCCAAGCTTTGCCAGGCACTCAAGATCGATGGCAGCCTCAATGGCGCCGATTTATGCAGCCCACAAGCTGAGCTTTACATAGAATCTAGAGAACCAATATCCGATGCATGCGTGACCACTGGCCCCCGTGTGGGGTTATATACTGTGCCAGAACCATGGAAGAGCATTCCCTGGCGCTTCCGGGTAACCAGCTGGCAGGCGCAAAAGACCGCTTGAACAGGCATAACATCGTGGAGGTGAGAAATGGGACTTTTAGACGGTAAAACTGCACTGGTTTTTGGATTGGCGAACGATCGTTCAATCGCCTGGGGCATCACCCAGGCTTTTCATGCCCAGGGAGCTCGCCTGGGGTTAAGCTATGCCGGCGAGGTCCTGGAGCGCCGCGTGCGCCCACTGGCTGCATCGATTGGCTGCACCTTTGTCGAATCCTGTGATGTTACCCGTGATGAAGAGATCGCCCAGGTTGCAGAGCGCGCCCGGGCTGCCTTTGGGCAGATTGATATCCTGGTGCATGCCATCGCTTTCGCCAATCGTGATGAGCTAAATGGTCCGTATTACAACACCAGCCGGGCCGGCTTTCACACGGCCATGGATATCAGTGTGTATTCATTTACCGCCCTTGCCAAAGCCTTCCAACCCATGCTCCGTCCGGGTGGGGCATTGCTGACACTGACCTATTACGGCGCCGAGAAGGTCTCTCCGCATTATAATGTGATGGGAGTCGCCAAGGCCGCCCTGGAAGCCTCTGTGCGCTACCTGGCTTATGACCTCGGCCCGCAAGGTGTACGCGTGAACGCCGTTTCAGCCGGGCCAATTCGCACCCTGGCTGCTGCAGGCGTTTCTGGCTTCAAAAGCATGTACCGGCGTTTCGCTGAGATCGCCCCCCTGCACCAAAACATCACCATCGAAGACGTCGGCAATACCGCGGTCTACCTGTGCTCCGACCTGGCAGCCAAAACAACCGGGGAAGTGATCTACGTCGACTCCGGGTACAATATCCTGGGTATCCCCGAGCCGGTCGAAGACACACCCGCCGCAAAACCAAGCAACAGCGCTGATTAGTGCGCTTAAGGATCAGGTATGTTTCGCAAACGAGAAAACCCGCCGCCAGCAGAAGAGCAACCCGCGCCTATCGAACGCATCACGTCTGTGCTCGGATCCGGGACGATCTGGAAAGGCGCCTTAGGCGGCAGCGGTGGGGTGCGTATCGAAGGCACCTTTGAAGGCGATATTGCCTTGCGCGGCGTGCTGGTGGTGGGTGAAACTGGGCGTGTAACCTGCGAGCAGGTGCGCGCTAATCTGGTCATTGTGGCAGGTGCGGTGCGCGGGGATATTATTGCCCAAAAACTGGAGATCCGCGCCACTGGCCGGGTGTGGGGCAACGTGACCACGGCGGCATTCGCTACGGAAGAAGGCGCTTTCCTGCGCGGCCAGATTCAGATGGAAGACCAGGTGGAGATTGATTTAAGCAGCCCCGCAACAGGCGGGGAAATTACGCCTGCCGCATCTGCGACAGAAGACACGCTTCCTGCAGGCACCGTTTTATCCAACACCCCTGCATTAGCCACCCCTGTAGAAGAGGCTGCCTTACCAGAGAGTACACCTCCCCCCCAGGAAACGACCACCAACGTCTGATTTTTTTGAGTTGAGTTATTGCTCAACGTTGGAGAATTGCTTTTTTAGCAAGCTGATCCACGCGCTCATTATAAACATTGCCCGTATGGCCGCGCACCCAGCGCCATTCGAGTTCATGTTCTTGCAAAGCTGCGTCTAAAGCCTGCCAAAGATCAATATTTGCCAAGACGCCGCCTTTTCGCCGCCAGTTTCGCCGCCGCCAACCCGGCAGCCATTCGGTGATTCCGCGGCGCAAATATTCCGAATCGGTGTAAACGATCACCCGGCAAGATCGCGTTAAGCTCTGCAAGGCCTGCACAGCCGCGGTCAGCTCCATACGATTGTTAGTCGTATTCCGTTCGCTCCCCGTAAGCTCACGCTCCTTATCTTTATAGCGCAGTACTGCTGCCCAGCCGCCTGGCCCCGGATTCGGCGAGCATGAACCATCGGTGTAGATTTCCACCTGGGGGAGTTCGTTCATCGTTCGTTTAGTTCCTGCACGGTCTCATCCAGCAGTTCAACCAGATCAGGCACCTGCTCCAAAGTGAAATAATACCGGAACAATTGCACGGTTGCATCGGAGAACGCCCAGCGCACGGTGTGCCAGGATGCCAGGGCAGGTTCCGCCTGCGCGTCCGGCAACAGAGCCACCGCCTCAGTCCAGTGCGGGTTGCGGGTTGCATAGTCTTGCATCTGTTCCGCAACCGATCGCTGCAAAGGTAATCCACCGCTGGCCTCTATCCACTGTGTCTGCGATTCGGGCGTCAGCAGCCAGCGTATAAACAACCAGGCAGCCAGCTCTTCTTCAGGCGAGCTTGAGAACACCACATAGGCTGGCCCGTAATGAATGGACGCAGCTTGAGTGGCATTGCCCAGGAAAGGCAGTACTGTCCACTGGTCGCGGCTGCCAGCCCGTTCCAAGGCTTGATCCAGGAAGGGCGCTTCCAGGAGGCTCCCAGAGGCGATCAAGCTATGCCGGCTGGCGAAACTCTCCACCGCTGAGCCGTTTTCAACCAGCCAGGCACATCCTTGATCGGATAATTTGCGCAAAGCCTCAAAAGCATCTTCCACTGCAGGGGTATCCAGCGCATACACACCGCTTTCAGCATCCACAATCTCACTTCCAAAGGCAGCCAGCCAGCCCAGGGTCGCTGCATAATCGGTAGTAACCAGCAAACCGCCCAGCCCATCATTCTCTTGCTCATCGTCGTTACTGGCCGCCTGCGCTGCCGCACAAACCTGCTGCTCCAATTGGCGCCAGCTTTGTGGCGCCTGGGAAAAACCCAGTTCGCCCCCCCAGGTCTGGTTATAGTACAGATACTGGCCTGAACGCAGCGCTGGGATTCCCAGGCGCTCGCCTGCAATCACGTCAGCCTGCCAGATCGATGGATAAAAATCAGCCTGTTGTTCTTCGGTCAGCCCCCAGATTGGATCGTCTACGTACTTCCCCAATGCAGCCAGGGTTGGATCGGAATCCCACTGCAATGCCTGATACAAGTAGGCCGCAACCAGATGCGGCGGCTGCTCATTCTCTAGCGCCAGCCGGGCTTTCTCGTTTAGCTGATCATAATTGCCCTGATACTCAGCTCGCACCTGCACACCCCATTCATTACTGCGGTTAAATTCTTCAGCCAGCTTGAGCAGCATCGCCCGCGCGGGATCATCAAAGCTGTGCCAGAAAAGAATCTCCAGACCGTTTAAATCCCGGGGATCAACGTCTAGTTGGGTGACAGCTTCGGTTTTCCGAGGTGTAGGGGTGGACTGGCGCGCCGGCACGACCGTGATCTGCGTGCTTACCGCGAGTGTCCCGGTTGCATCACCGCCAGGTGCAACTGGCAGATCCTGGCTGCAACTAGCCAGGAAGCTAAGAATGACTGCTCCAGCGAGCAACATCCACAATCGAAAACCCGTTAAGTACGAAGTCCGTTTAAGCATAAACCTTTATGGCCAAGTGACAATTTATTCAAACACGCAGTTTTTACGTATGTGCCAGCCCTGAATGGATAACTTGAGGCGTATAGTTTATCATTTCTTCACCCACACAGCCGTTTTTTGTACTATAATGCGAAGGGAAATCCTGGCTTGTCACGCCGTATGCCAGTTTTTCACCCCAATATCAGAAGTTTTAAGTCAAGTATTTCAAAATTTGGAGGAGAATTAAGCAATGAAAAAGTACTGGTCCACTATCCTGGCGATATTTGTGATCGCCTCCTTTGTCCTCTCGGCCTGCGCGCAAGCAACGCCCACCGCAGCCCCCGAACCGGTTGCCACTGAGGAGCCAGTAGCGACCGAAGCCCCACCTGAGCCGACTGACGTACCGGAACCCACCGCTGAGCCTACAGCCATCCCCGAACCGACAGAAGTTCCGATTGGTTCAGCCGAACGGCCCATCAAGGTGCTGTTTGTCCCATCAGTAGATGCCAACGTGATCGTTGCCGGTGGCGAGGTCATGGCGACTGCCCTGAAGGATGCTACGGGTCTCGAATTTGAAGTCAGTGTACCTACTTCCTACGCCGCCACAATCGAAGAAATGTGCGCCTCCCCCGACAACACCATGGGCTTTATCCCTGGCCTGGGCTACGTCCTGGCCAACCAGCTGTGCGGCGTCGATGTCGCCTTCAAAGCTGTCCGCTTTGGCTGGTCGGTTTACTGGGCGCAGATCATGGTTCCCGCAGATAGCGACATCCAGAGCCTTGCAGACCTGAATGGCAAGAAATGGGCTTACCCGGATGCTGGCTCGACCTCTGGTTACCTGGCTATCCTGCCCATGCTTGCTGATGCAGGCGTTACCGTTGGCGAGACCCTGGAAGCAGGCGGTCACACGGGTGCGGTACGCGCCATTTATAACAACGAAGCTGATTTCGGCACTGCTTTCTTCAGCCCGCCTCTCAAACCCGAAGGCGAAGAACCCTGGAAACCAGGCGATTCTCCTGAAATTCCTGACGAGCTGATCGATAGCTGCGCACCCAACGACGATGGCAGCCGGCTGATGTGCGGCGACTGGCGTGTTCTGGACGCCCGCGCTGGCCTCCGTGAAGAAGCTCCGGACGTCGTCCAGAAAGTTCGCATCCTGGATATCTCCCCCGAGATCCCCAACGACACCCTGTCCTTCGGACCAGATTTCCCTGCCGACCTGCGCCAGCAGATTACTGACGCACTGATTGCCTTCGCCGAAACCGAAGCCTGGGAAACCTCGATCGGCAGCCAGGATTTCTACGGCTGGACCGGCATTGAGCCATCCACAGACGAGGAGTATGATGTCGTCCGCCAGATGATTGAGCTGGCTGGCCTGACTCTCGAAGACCTCGGCCAGTAATTTCCACAAGTACGCTTGACATTTGTCCCAGCGGGAAACCGCTGGGACAAATCTTTAATCTGTAATACCAGGATGCAACCGCGCCCATCCTCACCACTCCTGATGATCCTCACCCTGGCTGTTTTAGGCAGCTTATGCTTGAGCTCCTGCAACCAGGCCTTATCCACACCCCCACCAACTTTTACAGCTCAATCGACCCCTGCGCAAGCTATATCAAAGTCGGCTACCCCCTCCGCAAATTCCAGCTCAACACTCCTGCCTCCCACATCGACTTCTACCCCGAGCCCCACACCGCCACCTCCAGATCCCTGGGCGGCAATTGATCCAAGCGGACAAAACATTATTCTGTGGCATAGCCAGCTTTATGATCGAGCTGAGGCCTTGCTGGAAATCCTGTCCGATTTTAACATCACAAACCCCTGGGGGATTCACGTCGATGCCATCGCCCAGGATGGGCAAAATGAGCTCTTCTATGCGACGCGCAACGCGCTCAACACCGCTGCCGCTCCCGACCTGGTCTATCTATACCAAAATCAGGCTGCCAGCCTCCAGCGCTACGATGGCTTGATCGACATCAACAGCCTGCTGACAAGCCCGAAATAGGGTCTACCCCCGGATGAGCTGGCTCAAATCCCGCCGGCTCTGCTGGCGCAGGATGTTTTCCCGACCCTGAATGGGATTCGGATAGGATTCCCCACCTACCGCTCAGCTGAAGTACTCTACTACAACCAGGATTGGCTTAACGAACTGGGCTACAGCGCTCCACCGCAAACTCCACAGGAGTTCAGAGAAATGGCCTGCAAGGCCAGCCAGCAGCCTTTCAGTCAGGCTCGCGGTCCGGCAGGTAGTCTTGGTTATGCCCTGAGCATCGATGCTTCACGTTTCGCCACCTGGACTTTTGCCTTTGGGGGAGACCTGTTCACGTCACAGAGCAACCAATACACTTTCGACAGTCCGCCTGCCGTCCAGGCCATGCAGTTCTTACAAGACCTGCTCGCCAGCGGTTGTGCCGAGGTAGTGGAACAGCGTTATGCCGATCAGGATGGTTTTGCACAAGGAAAATTACTGTTCACCATCGGAACCAGCTCCGGCATCCCGTTTTATGCCAAAGCAGTGGATAGCGCCGCCCACTTCCATTGGGCTGTTGCTGCTCCGCCCTACACTACCGGCGAGCCACGCGTAAACTTTTATGGCCCCAGTCTGAGCGCTCTACGCAGCACCCCCGAGAAAGAGCTGGCTGCCTGGCTGGTGATCCAGCACCTGGCAGGACTGGAAGCTCAGGTCCATTGGGCCTCTGTGAGCCAGTATCTACCTGTACACGCCCAGGCTGACGAGGCTTTGCAGGGATTATTCATCGAATTCCCCGCCTTCCAAAGCGCTTATCAGCTACTGCCCTACGCACATTTTGAGCCCAGTGCGCCTAGTTATGAAGATGTGCGCCTGCTGGTGTATGACGCCCTGGCTGACATTGTCCAGGGAGCAGAGATTGAGGCCAGCCTGGTAAAGCTCAATAACCAGGCCAACACCCTCCTCACCGATCAATCTGTACTCCCCTAAAAGCAACTGCCCCCGTTGTGCAGGGGGGCAGATCGATGCTCATAGTTCTATAAGCGTTCAGGTCAGGGTAAATAATCCCAGGGATTCACTTTCCCACCGTTATACATCATTTCAAAGTGCAGGTGCGCCCCGCTTGAATTACCGGTATTACCGATCGCGCCGATCAGGTTCGTCTGATACACCGATTGCCCGCAGGCGACGTTATAACTGCTCAGGTGAGCATACAGCGTCTGCCAGCCGTTACCGTGGTTGATCACCACCATATTCCCATAGCCCCAGTTATTCCATCCGGCATATACCACCACCCCATTATCCACCGCGTAAACCGGCTCGCCCGTTTTGCCAGCCACATCGATCCCAAGGTGATTTGTGGATGGGCTGTAATCAAAACCGGAGGTGTATTGGTTATTAGCCGGCCAGATAAACACCCCTGCACCGACTGCGCCATCCACCACTGCGCCACACACCCCTGGTCCGAGCACTTTTGCCACGCTGGGGTTATCGCGCGGGATTTCCGGTGCGCTCCAGCTAACAAATTCTCGCTTTCCACCCGGGATGACCAACCAGGTGCCCGCTTCGATATTTGGATTGCTCCAATCACCCAGCGTATCCGGGTTCAGGTGGTTGCCCGAGAAATTGATGATGTCTTCGGGAGTGACTCCAAAGAAACGCGCCACCGCGTTTAGCCCATCGCCTGCCGACCAGCGGTGATAAACGCCGTTCACCGGTAAGATATTCAGCTCCTGGCCCGGGCGCAGGTTATGCGGGTTATCGCCCAGGACAAACTGGTTGCCCCACAGTAATGTTTCTGGTTTCAGGCCAAATTTTTCTGCAATACCAAACAGGGTGTCGCCGCTTTGGACTTCATAAATGGATACTTCCATCCGTTTCTCGGATGGGATCACGGTATGTAAGTCCATCAGGCGCACAAGGCCGCTCGGTTGTGCTGCTGAACTCAGTTCAGGGAGTGCGGGTAACGCCGCAGTCGCTGTGGCAGTTGGCAAGGGTGCAGCCATTGCCGCCTCACTGGAAAAGGTCACCGGCTGGGTCTGCTGATAAAGTTCACGCATTCCCCAGGCCACCAATAAAACCAGGGCTAACAATAATGTGGTCGTTCCAATGCGCAGTGCGCCATCAGCCAGGCCAACTTGCAGGATCCCATCCCAAAGCGTTTCCAGGCGGGATTTCTCCAACACGATGTTTTCTTTTTCTGGTGTGGCGGGTGGTGCTACAGGCAAGATCGGCGCCTGTGGTTGCTGTGGTTTGCGACTGGTCCGTAACGAATCCTCGATTTCAGGAAATTCGTTGAGTAAGTCGTTTTTCGGCATAAATTACTTTTCTCTCCAACGGCATCATATCATCCGTGTGTTAAATAGTCAACATAACCAGGCACGCTCTAAGGCGGGCCCAGGCTGTCCACTGCTGCTTGAGCAGCCGTGCGCGGATCAGCCTGCTCCTTCAAAATTTGCAGCGTAGCCGACTGTAATGCAGGACCAATTTCCAGCATCACATCCGTGGAGGGTTCCAGCCTGCTGGAAAGGGCAACCTGTTCCAGGATCAGAGCCAGCTCCACCTCGTCCCAGGCAGCCAGTGCGCTGCTGCGTGTGGGCAAGAAGCCCGCCGCCTCGCTCCAATGCGCAAGAAACTCTGGGTTAACCAGATATTCAGCCAGTGCAGCAGCATCCTCCAGATGGTTACTGCGCCCTGCAGCCAGGGCCCAAACCCAACCCGTCGCTAAAGAAAATGGCTCGCCATCTTGTGTAAAGACGAAACTCAACTGGCTGGCTGGTTCTGCTGCGTTCAAATAGTGCGAGACGGTCGTTTCCACCAGGTTGGATTGATTGGTGCGGTAGGCTTCCCAGGCTTGCTCGTCTGTCTCATATTGCGTGAGCCAGAAAGGCATACCGCCGCGCTCCTGAGCCTGTCGGTAAAACGAGAGCACCTGCTCAAGTGCATCTACATCCAAACTCGGCCGTCCCTGCTCATCTTGTACTGCTCCGCCCGCGCTTTGATATTGCGCCAGGGTGAATAGCGCCCTGGGCGAAGCAGCCGGGAAGATCAGCGGACCAGGCAGCTCCAGCACTGCTGTCCAATCTTTAGGCGGTTCAGGAAGTGTGTCTGTACGATAGACTAGCACACGGGCATCACCTGCAAAAGGCAGCCCGTAGGTACTCGATTGGATGCGGCCTAATTGGCGGGCATATTCATACCAGTCGGGTTGTTCTAATATGGCTGTCAGGCCATCATAGGGGTGCAGTAAACCTTTTAATGTAGCTGTCTCCAGCATGTGCCGCGGTAGGGCGATCAGATCGGGCAAAACCAGTGGCGCCGCCGCGCTGGCCGAAGAAAGCGCATCCAGCAACCCCCCGGGACCTTCCAGGGCCTTGACCCGCACCTCAATTCGCACCCCCGCCCGCCGCCGGGTAAACTCATCCAGATGCGCCTGCATTAAGTCTCCCGCAGGTGTTCCCGATCCGGGGTCAAACTCAGGTGGCAGCCAGATGCTGAGCACTTGTGGTCCGGGTGGCGTGACGCTGGATGCCGCTGGGAGTGTGTTGGCTGGCGTGGGGGGCGCTGTAGCCGGTACCGTCTCCAGCGGGGTAGATTGCGTGGCCTGCGGTGATGGGATCATCCCTGCGCACGCAGATAACCCAAACATCAAACCAGTCAATAAGAAGATTGCGGCGTGTCGGAAACTCATCCCGTCACCATGCCCACCGGGTAGCCAAATTACATCCCGCCTGGGGCTGATGTTTCCGTTGGCACAGGGTCTTCATCCGGCGGGGGCGTTATGACCAGCGCTTCAGTAGCCGTGGGAGTCAGGCTGGGCGGCAGCTGCGTCTCGGTCGGAGTAGCAGTTTGCGTTGGACTTGGCGAGGCGGTATATGTGATGGTGACAGTGGCAGAAGGACTGGGCGTGCTGGTGATCGTCGGCGTGGTTGTCTCTGTGGGGGTGATGGAAGCTGTGCCGGTCTGAGTGACGGTCAGGGTTGGCGTCTGTGGCGTCAGTGAAGGCGTCATGGTCAAGGTGGGGGTGGGAGTCAACGTTGCCGTAAAGGTGAGCGTGGGTGTAAAGGTCGGCAGGTTGGCAATCCGCTCGGCCTGGTAGACCATAAAGATACCCGCGCAGTAACACGGAATGGTCGCCAAGGTCAGGGCGATCAGAATAAACCGTAAGCGGAAGCGCGCATCGTTGGTTCTTTCCATCTTAGTTTCTCAAGGCCACCCGGTGTGCACGGGCATATCCCTCAGGTGACTGATGATAACACCAGCCCGGAGGAGTGACAAGTGCGCCGGTGTGAGAGGCTTCTAATCCATCTTGAGCAGTTATTCCAGAATCAAGTATACTTTTTACATGCACTGGGTTTTTCTCTCCCCCCATATGGATGATGTGGTTATTTCTTGCGCCGGTCTGGTCTGGGAATTAAGCCAGCAAGGTAAGAATGTGAGCGTATGGAGCATCTGCGCCGGGAAGCCACCCCCCGGCCCGCTCTCCGACTTTGCCCAAAACCTGCACGCTCGTTGGCAGAGTAGCCTGCACATTCGCTGGCAGACCAGCGCCCAGGCTGTTAGCTTGCGCCAGGCGGAAGATCGCCGTGCCTGTCAGCACATGGGTGCCCAACCTGTCTATTTGGACATACCTGACTGCATCTATCGGACCGCCAGAAAAACCCGCACCCATCTCTACGCATCTGAGGAGGCTCTGTTTGGCCCCCTGCACCGCGCCGAAAGTCCTCTCACCCAACGGCTCTCTCGCCGCTTGATGCGTCTCTTGCCCCCAGACGCCCAGATTGTCTGCCCGCTCGGCCTGGGCAATCATGTGGATCACCAGCTTACCCGCGCCGCTGCCGAGGGGGCCGGGCGATCACTGCTGTATTACGCCGATTATCCGTATGCGCGCACAGCTGAAACTGAGCTCCAGGCGCTGCAACGATCCGGATGGGGGGCGCAAACTTGGCCAATCTCCTCCGAGGGCATGCAAGCCTGGGTACAGGCCGTTTGGGAACACCAGTCTCAAATCAGCACCTTTTGGAGCGGACAGGCAGAAGTTCAAGCCCATATAGCCTTCTACAGCCAGCAAATGGGTGGCGTTCGCCTGTGGGAGCCCCCTCCAGCCACGCACGCCCTCGAATAACATCCACAAAACTTGCGTTCTAATCCAGTCTATGCTAAAATGATGCCACTCGCACAGGTACTTGGATTGTTCCAACCATCGGTTGTTATTAAACGAAGGTTGGCATTTTTATAAATATCGCTCCGTACGGAGTGGTTTTCTTAATCAAATATATAGGACAGAAAGATGCCACCATCATTTTTGACCCGCCAGGGCTACGAGAAGCTGCAAGACGAACTGGAATTCCTGCGCACCGCAAAACGCCAGGAAGTCGCTCGCCGTCTTCACGAAGCGATGGAAGGCGGTGAGCTGATCGAGGATGCCGAGTACGAAGCTGCCAAAAACGAGCAGGCTTTTGTAGAAGGCCGCATCCAAGAACTGGAAATGTTGCTTGCCAATGCGCGCATTGTGGATGAATCCATCAAACGTGAAATCGTCCAGGTTGCCGCCAAAGTAACCATTCAAGAAGAAGACGCCGAACCCGAGATCTTTACCATTGTCGGTCCGGCGGAAGCCAACCCGCGCGCCGGTCGTATCTCCCATGAATCCCCACTGGGACGCGCCTTAATGGATCATCGCGCCGGGGATACGGTGAAAGTAGATGCGCCAGACGGCTCATTCTTCGTCCGAGTACTTAAGGTGGAATAACCTCGGGGCATAAACGCCAGCCCCGCGCAGAGTCGACTCCGCGCGGGGCTTTTTCTTTATTTGCATACGCTTACCAGGATACTGACCATGACCTACTCCTACTCCAACCTCGAGCTCAACCGCCTCGAAAAACTGGAAAACCTGCGCCAGAACGGGCACGAGCCATATCCCACCCAGGCTGAGCGCACCCACACCAGCCAGGAGGCCATCCAACAGTTCGAAGCCGCTGAAGCAAAGGCTAACGCCACGGCTGAAGCCTCGCCGAAACCGGTGCGCGCCACCCTGGTCGGACGCCTGCGCTCCATACGCACCATGGGCAAGATCACCTTCGCTCACATTGAGGACGGCTACGGGCGGGTACAGCTCTTCCTGCGTTCCAACGACGTTGGCGAAGCCGCGCTGGAGCTATTCAACAAAGGGTTTGACCTGGGCGACTTTGTCCAGGCCAGCGGCGAGATGTTCCGCACCCGCACCGGCGAGGTGACCCTGCGCGTCGAATCCTTCCGCATGCTCAGCAAGGCTATCACCCCCCTGCCGGCTGCCAAGGATCAGGTGGTGGACGGCGAGCTCAAGCAGTATGCCACCCTCTCCGATCCCGAGACCCGCTACCGCCAGCGCTACGCTGACCTGGCAGTCAACAAAGACGTGCGCCACATCTTCGTCACGCGTGCTGCCATCGTGCGCGCCCTGCGCGAATTCCTGGACCAGAATGGCTTCCTGGAGGTCGAAACCCCCATCCTGCAGCCGATTTACGGCGGCGCTGCCGCCCGCCCCTTCACCACCCACCACAACCAGCTCAAGCAGGATCTGTTCCTGCGCATTTCCTTCGAGCTGTACCTCAAGCGCCTGCTGGTGGGCGGCTACGAGCGCGTCTACGAGATCGGGCGCGACTTCCGCAACGAAGGCGTGGACCGCACCCACAACCCCGAGTTCACCCAGCTTGAGTTCTATATGGCCTATGCCGATTACGAAAAGGTGATGGAGTTCACCGAGCAGATGCTGGTCTTCACCGCCGAGCGCGTCCTGGGCCAGCGCAGCCTTACCTACCAGGGCCGCACCATCAACCTGGAACCGCCCTGGCAGCGCATGGACCTCAGCGAGGGCCTGCTGGAAATCACCGGCATCGATATCCACGCCCACCCCACCGCCGAGAGCCTGGCCGCCGCCATGCGCCTCAAAGATATCCCCGCCGACCCCAAAGCGGCACGCGGTAAATTGATCGACTCCCTGCTGGGCGACTTCCTCGAGCCCACCCTGCTCGCCCCCACCT
>CAYXDC010000004.1:36213-94896 GCA_964463505.1 uncultured Anaerolineaceae bacterium | reverse complement strand
GAACCCCCAACTGAGCGAGCATGATTGTACCACGCAGGATTATGTTCGTCAAACGTAATTTCCTGCCTGCTGGACGGACCCTGCTCAAAATGCAGACTCCGATGAGGAGTTTGTTATAATAGGCACTTATTAAGCTCCACTATTCTTTGCCTAAGGTAATCTAAATGACTGATTCGAACGTAGCTACTCCGACCAATGAAAGTAATATGCCAACTGATTTCATCCGCGCCGCGATTCAGGAAGACATCCGCAGCGGTCGTTTTGGTGGCCGGGTGCATACCCGCTTTCCACCTGAGCCGAATGGCTATCTGCACATCGGCCATGCCAAGTCCATCTGCTTAAACTTTGGCATAGCCCAGGATTTCGGTGGGCTGTGTAACGTGCGTTTCGATGATACCAATCCGACCAAGGAAGAGCAGGAATATGTCGATTCGATCCTGGCAGATATTCGCTGGCTGGGCTTTGATTGGGAGGAGCGTCTGTTTTACGCATCGGATTATTTCGATCAGCTTTTCCAGTGGGCGATCAAACTTATCCAGAAGGGTAAAGCCTATGTGGATGACCTGACTGCCGATGAGATCAGGCAGTACCGCGGCACGCTCACCGAACCAGGAAGGGAAAGTCCTTACCGCAATCGCTCGATCGAAGAGAACCTGAACCTTTTCTTACGCATGGCGGAAGGCGAGTTGCCTGAGGGCTCACGTGTGCTGCGCGCCAAGGTCGATATGACCTCTGGCAACCTGAATATGCGTGACCCCGTGCTGTATCGCATCCTGTTCCAGTCCCACCATCGCACAGGTGATAAATGGTGTATTTATCCGATGTATGACTTCGCCCACGGACAATCGGATTCCATTGAGCGTATTACACACTCCATTTGCACCCTGGAGTTTGAAGACCACCGCCCGCTCTACGATTGGTTCATGGACGAATTAGAAATTTACCACCCGCGCCAGATCGAGTTTGCCCGCTTGAACCTGACCTATACTGTGCTCAGCAAACGCAAACTGTTGCAGTTGGTGAATGAGAAACTGGTCAGCGGTTGGGATGATCCACGCATGCCTACCATTTCTGGACTGCGCCGGCGTGGGTATACACCGGAAGCGATCCGGGAATTTGCCTCCCGCATTGGAATTGCCAAGAACGATAGTGTCGTGGATGTAGCGCTATTGGAATATTGTATTCGCCAGGACCTGAACCAACACGCCCCACGGGTAATGGGGGTGCTGAATCCACTCAAAGTCGTTATTACGAATTATCCGGATGATCAGGTAGAAATGATGGAGGCGATCAATAACCCCGAAGATGCCTCCATGGGCACTCGTCAGGTTCCGTTCTCGAAGGTACTCTATATCGAAAAGGACGATTTTCGAGAAGAACCACCCAAGAAATTCTTTCGCCTGGCTCCTGGACGGGAAGTGCGCTTGCGTTATGCTTATTTCATCACTTGCGTGGATGTGATCAAAGACGATAACGGCGAAGTGGTGGAATTACATTGTACCTACGACCCGGCAACGCGCGGCGGCGATGCACCGGATGGTCGCAAAGTTAAGGCTACCCTGCACTGGGTCTCAGCCCAGCATGCGGTTCCGGTGGAAGTGCGCCTGTACGATCGCCTATTCAACAAAGCAGACCCTGGTGATGTCGAAGACGGCCAGGATTGGAAGTCGAACCTGAACCCTGAATCGTTGCAGGTACTCTACCCCGCCTATCTCGAGCCGGCTGTCACACGCCTGGAAGCGGACGCGCGTGTGCAGTTTGAACGCCAGGGCTATTTTTGCCTAGACTCGGACAGCACGCTCGAACGTCTGGTCTTTAATCGCACGGTCGGATTGAAGGATTCGTGGGCTAAGATCGAAAAAAGTGGACCGGAATAAACGTCCAGCAGATGAGGCGGATGGGCGCAATTAAATTTCTTCAGTATCTGCGCCCACCTGCATGATTGGGGGCATTTTTTTTGTTATCGTTGTTAGCCTAAATTCACCAGCACTTCAATTGCCTGACGGACACGCTGCAACACTTTTTCGCGCCCGATAATCTCCATACTCTCAAACAGCGGCGGGCTGACGGACTGCCCGGTCACAGCGCTACGTAATATCCCAAATAGTACTCCCACCTTTAGACCCAACTCCTCCGCCAGCAAACGCAGCGGTTCTTCGGCGATTTCTGGGTTGAGCTCTGGAAAGTCCTCCAGGATAGCTAAAGCGCGGCGAGCTACCTGGGCAGATTCCGTTGTGCTCAAGCCTTTCCCAATCAGCTCGGCAGGCTCAGGGTATACTTCATCCTGAAAGAAGAAGCCTGCCATCGGGATAGCCTCATCCAGGGTGACGATGCGGATCTGGATGATGCGTGTCACTTTTGATAATTTTTCTTCATCCACCTGATAACCGGCATCCACAAAAAAAGGTTTGAGCCGTTGCGCCAGGTCTTCTACGGGTAAATTGCGAATATGCAATCCATTGAAATGATCCAGTTTGGTGAAGTTGATGGCTGCTGGAGAGGGATTTAATCGGTCGATGCTGAATTTCTCTACCAGGTCGGGAAGCGTGAAAAATTCGGTATGAGCATCGTAGCTCCAACCCATCAGGGCGATCCAATTAATCACACCTTCGGGGATATAACCCAGCTCGCGCAGCTCATTAACGAAAATTGAATGCCCACCTTCCTTAAACGCGGCTGTATCGCGCTTACTCATCTTACCTTTTCCACTGGGTTTGAGAAATAAAGACAGGTGCACCCATTCAGGCTGCTGCCAACCGAAAGCCTGGTATATATGCGTATGCAATGGAAACGATGGCAGCCATTCTGACCCGCGGATCACGTGCGTGATGTTCATAAGGTGGTCATCGACCATGGCTGCCAGATGATAGAGCGCTAACCCATCGGACTTGACCAGGATGCTGTCGTCTAGAGTAGCGTTTTCAACCTCGATTGCACCACGCAGGTAGTCATGGACCACGATGCTGCCTGTTCTTGGCGTGCGAAAGCGGATTACATGCCGCTCACCACGCGCCACGCGGGCGCTGGCCTCGTCTGGGTCCAGCGCGCGGCAGGTGCCATCATAATGAGATGGGATTTTAGCAGCGATCTGCTGCTGGCGTACTTGCTCCAGACGCTCTGAGGTGCAGAAGCAAGGATAAGCCTTGCCCATATTCACCAGTTGTTGGGCAGCTTGCTGGTAGATCTCACTGCGTTCCGACTGGCGGTAAGGTCCATGCGGTCCGCCCACATCCACACCTTCATCCCATTGCAATCCCAGCCAGCGCAGGCTGGCTTTTAGTTCTTCTTCCGCTCCAGGCACGTAACGTTTGCGGTCTGTGTCTTCAATGCGTAAGATGAACTGCCCGCCGGTCTGGCGCGCCAGCAGCAAGTCGTACAGGGCAGTCCGGGCGCTGCCCAGGTGGGTGTGACCGGTGGGGGAGGGTGCAAAGCGTACACGCGCAGGGGGGAGGGATGTCATCGGAATGCTCCTAGAACCAGACAATCAACCAGCACGCCATGCGGCGGCCTGAATTTAAAATTCCAGGGATCGGTGCCTTAAAATGATACTCTCGACCAGTCCAATCCCAATCAGAGATGATAACAACGAGCTGCCGCCATAGCTCACAAACGGGAAAGTAAGGCCTGTTGCAGGCAGCATATTCAGGTTCACCCCGATATTAACTGCTGCCTGGAATGCCAGCAGTGTGGCAACCCCATAGGCGATCAATGCCCCGAATGTGTCCTGCGATAGGCGCGCGGCTCGCATACAGCGATAGATCACGAATACCAATACCAGCGTCACCAGGATAACACCCACAAAGCCAAACTCTTCTGCCATGGCTGAATAAATGAAGTCTGAGGTGCGCACCTTTAAGAAGCGCAATTGCACCTGCGAGCCATGCCCATAGCCCTGCCCAAACCAGCCGCCTGAGCCGATGCTGATCAGAGCCTGTTCAATGTTGTAGGTCTCGCCATAGCTGGCGTTAGGATCAGGGAATAAGAAGTTGGTGACTCGATCGAGTTGGTAGCCTTTAATAATATCAGCGTTGATCAGGATAGGCGTCAATAAAGCCAGGATCACCAATCCGCCGCCGCCAAAGGTGACCAGATGTTTGACGCGCAGACCAGCCGCCCACAACATGGCAAACCACAGCACCAGCATCACGATAGACGTGGATAGGTTGGGCTGCAGGATCACCCAGATGATGATCCCCATTGCCATCAGAAAGCTGCGGATTACCCAATGAATATCACGGATATTTTCCTGGTTACGGCTGAAATAATCTGCTAATACCAGGATCAAAACGATTTTGGCGATTTCGGAGGGTTGGATCAGGATAACGCCGGTGTCAAACCAGCGCGCTGAACCGAACAAAGCCGCTCCCACCACCGTCAATACAGCGAGCAGTATTGCAGTTCCCAGGTAAAGGGTTCGGCTGACAGACGCCCACAATCGATAATCAATAGATGCGGTGATCAGTACGACAACAAAACCACCAATTGCGAAGATCAATTGGCGAGTAACGACATCCAACTCTTCCAGCTCAATATTCCCTGCGACAGCCGAGCGTATCATGGTGATACCAAAGATCACCAGTAAGGCCACTGCGCCTAAGAGCCAGAAATCAAAGTGTCGCCAGGAGATCGAAGTTTTATTATCCATCAGTAGCCAATAAGCCAGGTTGGATCATTGATTATCCTAGTTCATTCGCCGCCGTCCCACTGCTCGAAGCGGGATGTCTGCAATCAGGCGTTGTTCACGCCCTTCCTGCGCCATGTCAATCCGGACCGCGTCAGGATCAATATCCACATAGCGTGAGATTACGGCGATGAGCTCATCTTTCATCTCTTCTAATTTACCTGGAGCCATATCTGTGCGGTCGTGGATCAGCACCAGTTTCAAACGCTCTTTGGCCTGGGAAGCGCTATTCGGCTCTCGTCGAAACAGTTTTTCAAAGAAACCGTTCATCTTAGTTGCCTCCCGCACGTAGCATACGCGCCAGGCGTCCGAACAGACTTCCATCTTCTTGCATTTCCAGGAAGGGGACTTTGTGACCCTGCAATCGCCGAGCTATATTACGGAAGGATTGGGCAGCTTTCGTCTTCCCGTTCAGCGCGATCGGGTTCCCCCGGTTTGCGCTGATAACAACGTTCTCATCTTCGGGGATAAGACCAACCAATTCGATCGCCAGCAACTCAAGTACATCTTCCATCGAGAGCATTTCGCCGCGTTTAACCATGACAGGTTTTATCCGGTTGATCACCAGCTTTGCAGGGCCTTTTTCTTCTGCTTCGATCAGGCCGATGATCCGGTCGGCGTCGCGCACAGCAGAAACCTCAGGATTTGTGACCACCAGGACGATGTCCGCCGGGGCAATGGCATTGCGAAAGCCACGCTCAATACCGGCAGGAGAGTCGATCAGGATCCAGTCCATTTCCTGACGCAGCTCATTCGCCAGGCGGACCATATCGCTGGGTGATACCGCATTTTTATCCCTGGTTTGAGCGGCGGGGATCAGATAAAGCTCCGGCAGGCGTTTGTCGCGTATCATTGCCTGGCGTAACCGGCAGCGACCTTCCACGACATCTACCAGATCATATACAATTCGATTTTCCAAACCCAATATGACATCCAGGTTGCGCAAGCCAATATCGGCATCGATGCAGACCACTTTTAGTCCATCCGCAGCCAAAGCGGCTGCCAGATTGGCTGTGAGAGTGGTCTTGCCCACGCCGCCTTTCCCGGAAGTTACGGTAAGTACTTTCCCACTCATTTGTTTTCCATTCCCACTATAATCCATTAATTATTCCCTTTTTTTCGGATTCCATTGCTCAGCAACCACCCGTCCATCGACGATACGCGCCATCTCCGGTAAGGATTTCCCTCGCCGCTGGGGTGTGATCGCAATCGCACCCGCAATCCGCAATTGTGTAGGGGCCAGGTCCAGGGCGCAGATCACGGCGCTCTCATTGCCGCCTGCTCCAGCGTGCACCATACCCCGCAGATGTCCCCATACCACTACATCACCCCCGGCAATAATTTCAGCTCCGGGGTTGACATCCCCAAGGACAACGACATGCCCTGGATTTTGTAAGCTGTAGCCTGAGCGCAGCGTGCGATGCACCAGGATGGCAGGATCGGCATCCTGGTAGCGTGTCTGTGGTGCTGCGGCTTCCGGTTTCCGCTTGGTCAGGCGTGTCTCTAAGCCGAGAGTCTGGGCGGTCCGTTCGGTGGTGGGTGAGTTGCTCAGCACTGCCCAGAGGGTTACCTCGCGCTCAGAGATATGGTTGCGCAATTGGCCCAATTCGGCAGCCTTCAACATATGATTGCCTACATCCAAAGCCATGCGTGCGCCTTTCATAAACTCGCGCTGCTGGTCCAGATGCTCCAGGAACGCTTCTTGAACCTGCTCCCAGGGGCCCTCGCCCAGGGTGACCAGCAGACCTTCACGGATGCCTTTAATTTGGATCTTGGTGGGTATTTCCATGCTCGTTTGACCAGCTGTGGGGTTAGCCCGAGAATGTCTCAGGCTGAGCGAAATGTGATCCTATGCCTGGTATGCCCCGTTCGATATTGGGCTGATTATAGCACAGCCATGGATTATGGCGCTTGCAAGGCATTGTCGATCGCTTTCAATTCAAAGTAGGCTTCAATTGTCTGAGCAACCATCGGGCCAGCGACGGTAGCGCCTTCTTCGCCATTATACACAAATGCCACCACGGCAATTTCAGGGTTTTCGAAGGGTGCATAGGCTACGGTCCAGGCGTGGGAAGGCCAGGCGCCGTATATGCAGCGGTTCTTTTCGGCGGCATAGGTGTCACAATACTCGGCTGTGCCGGTCTTACCGGCAGCAGCGACTGTCAGATTATCGGGTCCAAATCCGATGATGGGTTTGGAAAGCGTGCCTTCAGTTACTGCCAGGCGCATGCCTTCTTGCACCTTCTCAAATACCCAGGGCGCTACGGTTGTGGTTTGCCCAGGGATCGGCTCGCAGCCGCGAATGGTCGTTTCGCCATATACCTGGATCAATGGGTCTTTGGTTAAATCCCAGCGCAGGGTTGGCTCAAATGATTGGACGACGTTCGCATCCTCATCCAGAGTCTCGCGCACCAGAGTGGGTTGCATATATTTGCCATCATTGGCAATGATGGCAGCAGAGATTAGCACCTGGATAGGTGTTGCCAGCACATAACCCTGTCCCACGCCCGATAAATAGGTGTCACCCGTGGTCCAGCTTTCACCATGCGTCACACGCTTCCAGGTTGGGTTGGGAATGAGGCCTTTTTGCTCATCAGGTAGGCCTATGTCAGGTGCTTCACCATAACCCAAAGCCGCGGCATAGGTACCCAGGCGGCATATTCCAAGGCCTTCAGGTACTTCTTCTTTATATCCCCCGCCGAGCTTGTAAAAATACACATTGCTGGAATTAGCCAGTCCATGCACAAAATCGAGCTGCCCAAATCCCGCTTCGTTCCAGTCCACAAATCTACGCGCCAGGCCGGCATCATTGGTGCTGAGATAATTCTTTTCGGTGATGATTAATTCGGGGGGTGTATCGAGCACTTGCTCGGGGGTCACCACGCCTTCGTTAAGCGACCCGACCGCCGTTACCAGTTTGAACACTGAGCCGGCAGGCAGTACATCGCCCACGGCATGGTTGAGCAAGGGGTTGCTGGGGTCGCGGATCAGTTGTTCATAATAATATGCTGGAATAATGCGGGCCATGCGATTATTTTCATAAGATGGATACGATACCATCGCCAAGACCTCGCCGGTCTGGGGGTTCATGGCAATAATCACACCTGTGCGGTAGCGTTCATCACCGAGCCAGGCATTCCATCCGGTGACTTCTTTTTTGAAGATGGCTTCTGCTGCCTGTTGTAAGCGTACATCAATCGTCAGGCGAATGTTTTGTCCGGGGATTGGATTGACTGGTGGCTGGATATCGCGTAAGATTTGGCCGCCTACATCGACTTCCACAACCCGCTGACCGTTTTGTCCCGCCAGGATGTCTTGATATTCTAATTCCAGACCAGCATAGCCAACCTTATCCCGGTTGGGCTGAAATCCTTTGGCGCGGAACTCTTCTTCCTGAATTGCGGGAATGGGACCGAGAAAACCGATCAGTGATGCAGTGAGCGAGCCGGTGGGATAATCGCGTATTGGCTGGATCTCAACGGAGATGCCGGGCCAGTCAATTGCTTTTTCTTGCACAGTCAAAGCCAGTTGGCGGTCTACATCGCACTTCAACTGCACCCCCGTGTATGGGGATGAGCTCAGGCCATATTCCCCGATCTCGGTGATACCGTGATCCGACCGGCAGGGAACATACGGATTTTCAGTGCTCAATTCTCCGCCGTAAACCGGCACCTGGATAGCCTCCGCAACCTCGCGGTAAATTTTCTGCACCGCGCCATCATCGTCGGGCAGGTTAGCAGCGGTGAGCACAATGTTATATGACGGGATATTGCGCGCCAGGATCACGCCATTACGGTCATAAATGATGCCGCGTTGAGTAGCAAGGTTAATGATATCGGTGCGGTTGTCCTCGGCACGCGCCAGATAAGTCTCCCCATTAAGGATTTGCAGGCTGAACAGGCGATAGGTATAGATCGAAAATACCGCAATTACAATCAGCCAGAACGACAGGATGCGGCGATTGGATAAGTTATTTTGTAGCTTCGTTGAACCGTTCATACTTCTATCTCTTGTGGATAAAGCCAATCTGCCAGATCGCTAAATATCACGAAGGCTGGGATCGCTACCAGTAAGTTTAACAGTATGCTGGGTAGGGTGATCAACTCCAGCGATTCCAGGATTGGCAATGGTGATCCTACCAGACGTAGAGCGACCAATGAGATGGCATGCAGGACAAATGTGCCAATGATGGTACTGACGAACATCGCCAATACCGGCACCTGCCAAACGCGCTGGCGCAGGAGGATGGCAATCCCTACCACCACTGGATAGGCGATCAGCGCCACACCCAGGGGCAATGCAGAAGCGATCGTTACCAGCAGGCCTCCGATTATACCCCACTGCCAGGCGGTTTCCACCTGCTTCTGCAGCGCCCAGGCAGTCACAGCCACCAGCACCAGATCGGCAGTCCCGTGCAGCAGCATCAGGTCGCTGAATACTGCCGTTTGCAAAATCAGCAAAATTCCCAGGATTGGAATCGCCAACAAGGTAGCCATGCCAGCTCAGGGGGATTGCGGGGTGGGGACCAGCGGGGAGGAGTCAATCGGGCTAAAGTTGGTGATTACCAGCACGATCTCCAATTGGTCAAAATCCACCGTCGGCTGGACCGAAGCACTTTGGAATAGATCAATATCCCGGCTGCGCACCCCGGTCACCTGACCAATAACTATATTGGATGGGTAATTGCCTCCCAGCCCGGAAGTGAGCAGCAGGTCGCCCGGCTGCACTGTAGCGCTTTGTGGGATTTGCTCCAGTGAAACTTCTCCAGTCAGAGTGCCCTGTAGTACAGCCTGAGCGCGCGACGGCTCGAGGCGCACGTTGATCGAGGTAGATGGGTCTGTGATGAGCTGGATTGATGCTGCACTGGCTGTGACGCGCGAGATACGCCCCACCAATCCCCGGTCCGTTACCACCGGCATGCCACGTCGCAGCCCATCATCCGAGCCGCGGTTGATAATCACATATTGCAGAAACGGGCTGGGATCACGCCCAATCACTGCGGCTGCCAGGTACCGGTTTTCCGGCTGTGCGCGTGCGAAATCCACCAGGGCGGAGAGCATACGCGTCTCGGAAAGTTGCTGATTTAGACGGATGATCTCAGCCTCCAGGCGCGCAACTTCTGTCTCCAACTCCTGGTTGGTCTGGCGCAGGCGTGCCAGATCCTGTGGGGCATTAAAATAATTGACGATTGCCTGGTAGCGGGTTGCCAGCCAGGTTTGGGCGTCTACCACCGGGCCCATCACCAGACTGGAAACCGGGGTCAGGAAGCCGCCTAAAGCCAGCAAAATGGCCCCGACAACGAACAAAACCAGGACAATCGTCTGTAAAGTACGTGTTGGCAATCTTTTCATACAACCAAATCGCCGGTCTGTTCATACCCGGCAGATGTGCAAAGCGAGCGGATGCTCAAGCGCGCTGGTTATGGCGCGTGCTGCCGCGTTCAAGTCCAATCAGCAAGTGACGCAAGCCCTCATAATTTTCAAGGATCATGCCTGCTCCACGCGCAACGCAGCTCATCGGATCTTCAGCAATCCAAACGCGCACTTTTACTTCATCGGTTAAACGCCGGTCTAAACCTTGCAGCTGAGCACCACCGCCAGCCAGGCAGATGCCCGTATCCATCAGGTCAGCAATAATCTCTGGAGGGGATTCATCCAGCGCGTCTTTGATGGTGTCTAGAATAATCTGCATCGTTCCGGCGATGGCTTCACGGATTTCTACCGACGATACTTCCACAGCTTCTGGGAGACCAGTGATCAGATTCCGGCCGCGTAGGACCATCGTTTTTTCTTCAGGCAGGTGATAGGCGGAGCCGATGGAGATCTTGGCTTGCTCGGCCATGCGCTCGCCGATGGAAAGATTGTATTTGTTGCGCATATACTGGATGATGTCCTGATCCATTTCATCACCAGCAACTCGCAAAGAACGTGAAACAACGATCCCACCCATCGACATGATGGCTACTTCAGAGGTTCCACCACCAATATCAACGATCATACTGCCCCGGATTTCTGCAACAGGCAGGCCGGCACCCAGCGCTGCGGCGATTGGCTCCTCAATTAAGCCAACTTCGCGTGCGCCTGCCGACATGGCTGCATCATAGACAGCTCTTTTTTCAACTTCAGTGACACCCGATGGGATGCCAATCACAACCCGGGGGCGCGGCACCGGTACGATGCTTTGCTCGTGGGCTTTGCCGATAAAGTATTCCAGCATGGCCTGGGTGATCTCGAACTCGGAGATCACACCGTCTTTTAATGGACGGACGGCTACCACATCCGCAGGGGTGCGACCGACCATCTCTTTTGCTTCAGCGCCGATAGCCAGCGGCTTGCGGGTACGTTTATTGATCGCCACCCAGGATGGCTCATTAATCGTAATACCTTTGCCGCGCACATTGACCAATGTGTTGGCGGTGCCCAGGTCAATGCCAATGTCCAGTGAAAAGAAACCGAGAAGCCAACTGAAGGGTCGAAAAGCCAAACTGAGGCTCCTTCTTTCAAAACCGAGTTAAGTAGTTCTTTACGGTTTGATTTGGATTTGTTTAAGGGCTGGTTATTACCCCGCCCGAATTCCCTGGTGGATTATACCATTTTGTTAATCTTGTGTAAAAACGCCACAGGATCAGGCGCATCAGACCTGAATAGGAGGCCAGGCGCCAGACCCTGTGGTTGAGTCACAAACACATCCGTGAAAATTGTTTAGAACATCATTTCATTCATCTTCTGCAGGCTCTCTGCAGAAGGGCGTAGCTGCTTCTCGCTCAGACGATTGAGCGGGGTCTCGGTGATATTGTAAATTTCCCGTAAGGATGGTTGTTCGGTATTGATGTATAGCAGCCCGGTCAGCAATACTTGCTGGGCATTGGCCTCTTCTAACACGCGCAGCGCTTCCGAGCGACTGGTTGGGTCATAATCCTGCCCCACCTTCTTCAGGATCACTGTTGAGCCATCATGCATGGTCACTTCTTTCGCCTCACCCGGTTCGTAGTCCACCATAATTTCCTCAGCAGGCGGTACATAGGAGAGCTCGTGCAAAGCAACTTCATGTTCCTTGCCCCAGGCATAAGAGTGCAGTGCTGTATCCTGGTTATTGAAGGTGACACAAGGGCTGATAATATCCAGCACCGAGATACCCCCATGGCTCAGAGCAGCCTTGATTAACTCTTTGACCTGCTTAGGATCACCGGCGAAAGAGCGGGCTACAAAAGTGGCGTTGCCAACCAGCGCCTCCAGGGCAATGTCGATCGGCATGTAGGGATTGGTTCCCTGGCTCTTCAGGTGCAAACCGACTTCGGCGGTGGCTGAAAATTGGCCTTTGGTCAGCCCATAAACTCCGTTATTCTCCACAATATAGACCAGGCGCAAGTTGCGCCGGATAGCGTGCTTGAATTGACCCATGCCGATGCTGGCAGTATCGCCGTCGCCGCTGACTGCCAGGCCCTTTATGGTATGGTCGCCGAACAACGCTCCGGTCGCCAGGGAAGGCATACGCCCGTGCAAGCCGTTAAAGCCAAAGGCTCTCCCCAGGAAATATGTGGGACTTTTGCTGGAACAACCGATGCCTGAGAACTTGATCAATTTTTCTGGCTGTAGATTGACCTCATAGCACGCTGAAATAATCTGGTTGGAAATAGAATTATGCCCACAACCCTGGCACAGCGTTGTCGGGTTGCCGCGGTAATCCTGGCGCGTCAAGCCGATCAGATTCACCTGGGTACGTGGGGCGCTAGCTGCTTGTGCTTCCATAATTACTTATCCTCCTTGGCCATAATCAATTCGCGCACAATGTTGGCGGTCATGGGTAGGCCATCGGTATAGGCAATCGAGATCAAATTGGTTGCTCGTTCGGGGTAAACCAGGCTAAGAATCATATGCATTTGCCCATCACGATTCATTTCAACCACATAGATGCGTTCGTGCTTATTTACAAATTCATCCACTTCGTCGGTGAAAGGTACTGCCCGCAAACGCAGGAAATCGGTCGGTACATCTTGCTTAGCAAGTTGGTGGCGGGCTTCTCGTATGGCGGGTTCGGTGGAGCCAAACGAAATGATCCCGATCCTGGAGCAATCCATACATTCAATTTCCGGTTTGGGTACATACTGGCGGGCAGTGCGGTATTTCGCTGCCAGACGCTCAAGCAGATCGTGCCAGACTTGACTATCTTCGCTATAGCGTGCGTTCTCATCGTGCCCTGTGCCGCGCGTAAAGTAAGGCGCGGCTGGATGAAGATTGCCTGGAACGGTGCGGTAGGCAATGCCATCCCCATCGATATCCTTGTAGCGATTGAAACTACTTTGTAGTTTTTCTAAATCCGCCTCCCACAACACTTTTCCACGGTCCATGGGCTCGTCCGGGTAGCTGAAGGGATCGCTCATCCACTGGTTCATGCCCAGGTCCAGATCGGAGAGAACAAAGACAGGGGTTTGCAATCGTTCGGCGATATCAAATGCCCGCCAGCCAAACTCGAAACATTCGTTGACTGAGCCAGGCAATAGCATCACCATTTGTGTGTCGCCATGCCCCATGAAATAAGTAAAACTTATATCGCCCTGGGCAGTGCGGGTTGGCAAGCCGGTGCTCGGACCTACCCGCTGCACGTCCCAGACCACCACTGGCACTTCCGCGAAATATGCCAGCCCGGCATATTCCGTCATCAGACTCAACCCTGGCCCGGAGGTAGAGGTCATCGCCCGCAGCCCTGACCAGCCTGCACCGATTGCCATACCGATGGCGGCTAATTCATCTTCTGCTTGTAATACGACAAATGTATTCTGCCCGGTTTCAGGGTCTTTTCGTAGCTGCGGCAGATATTCGTTGAGCGATTCAGCCAGACTGGTGGCAGGGGTAATTGGATACCAGCCCACAAACTGCACTCCACCGTAGATAGCACCCAGGGCGGCTGCTGTATTGCCGTCCGACATGACACAGCCTGTCGTTTCATGCATTTCAGCAACCTGGTAAGCATCTGTTTTCACCAGGTTTTCTTTCGCCCAGTTGAAGGTTGCCTGGACTACTCCATAGTTCAGTTCGATCGGCTTAGTTTTGCCCTTGAAATGGAATTCCAGGGCAGCGTGTAACTTTTCTATATCGATATTTAGTAAGTAAGCCAGCACTCCCACGTACACCATATTGGCAACGTAATCACGCAGGCTGCTGGGGGCGTCGGATTCTTTCACCAGGCGCTTGACCGGCATTTTATAAATATGGATGTCCTCGCGCTCAATCTTGAAATTGATATCATCTGGATAGATAAATACACCCCCCGAACACACCTTGCTCAGGTCTTGTATGAAAGTTGCTGGATTCATGGCGACCATGATCTCTTGTTCTTCCCTGCGCGCCAGGTATCCATCTTTGCTGACCCGAATGGTATACCAGGTGGGCAACCCCTGAATGTTGGAAGGGAACAGGTTCTTCCCTGAAACCGGGATACCCATCTTAAACAAGGCACGTAAAATGGTGATATTGGATGTCTGGCTGCCCGAACCATTGACCGTGGCCACAGTGATCGAGAAGTCGTTGATCACCGCTGTTTGTTGGTCAGGGGCATCCTTTTCAACTGATGGTTTAAAGACGGACATTTTCTCTCCTTGATCTATTATGATCGATCAATAACCAGCTTTTGTAGTAATCCTCAGGTTATGCGATAGATTTCCAGTCTTATCTTATGCGATGGTACTCTTTTCGATCGGACTTACCATTTGTGGACGGGCGATGGTAAAGTAGTTCTATGTGTTCGACTAAGGCCTTATATCCCGATTGAAAGTTGCTGCCTACGATTGCATCTACAATTTGTTGGTGATAACGCCATACCTGCTGTAGATATCCATAGTCTGCATAGACATTTAATCCAACCGCTTCATAAGCTTCCCAATAAGCTTCCAAAATTCCCTGGACAAAAGGATTGTTAAGGCGCGCATAGATCGTCAGGTGAAGCATACGGTGCTCTTCGTGGGGAATTTGGATTGGCTCTCCACGTAATTTCGCCCATGCTCGATTAATTAAATCCCTAAGTGTTGCATGATCATCAGGTGTCAAACAACGCACTGCCTGATCCCAATATGCCGTTTCTACCTTATTTCTCAAATCAGAGAAGGCATCGAAATTCGCGGTATCCAATTCAATTGCATAACTCAAGCTCTGGGTCACTGCCGGGGTGAACTGGTAGGGTAGACGGCGGATGCCTGTACGCGGCCGGACCTCGACCAGCCCCAGTGCTTCGGCCACTTCAAGTTGTTCTCTCAAACGTGCCACGCTGATGCGTAGTTCTTTGGAGATGTCGTTCAGTGATGGTAGCTGATTTACCTCGCCAGGCTCGGCAACATGCAACCGGCTGGATGCCAGATACTGAAGGAATTCGGAAGAAAAAGTTCGTTGTGGCATAGGCGTAATCCTGTCGCTAGGGACAAAATCTGGAAGCGTAAGTTTTATTAATCGGATTATTCATATAATTTATCCCATTTTAACACTCGCACTTGTGTGCGTCAAGCTAAGCATTGCGTTGCAGAAGCTGAGCGGCTGTTGCGCTCATAACAGCGCTGGCTTGCATGAGTGCTTGCTCGTCAAAATTAAAACGCGGGTGATGGTGGGTGGCATTCAGTCCAAGGGCTGCATTCTGAGATCCCACAAAGAAATAACAGCCGGGGATAACTTGCATCATGAATGCCATATCCTCCGAGACTGTGGTTTGATAATTGGTCAGGATCTCATGCTCGGGGAAAGTGGCTCGCGCTATCTGGTGAGCCTGTTGGGTGAGGTCAGGATCGTTGACGACTGCCGGTGTGATTGATTTCAGATCGATTTCTGCTTCACACCCCATTGCCACAGCCAATGATAGGGTAAGATCACGAAAACGTTCCAGGATGAACTGGCGTACCTCTGGGCGGAAGGTGCGGATTGTGCCTTGTAAAGCGACCTGATTGGGGATCACATTGAAGGTATGCCCGGCGTGAATGCTGGTGACACTGATCACAGCCGAATCAAGCGGATTGACCTGGCGTGAGACGATGCTCTGCAAGCCAGTGATCAATTGTGCAGCGCTAATGACCGGGTCTACTGTGAGATGGGGCATGGCGCCATGCCCACCGCGCCCATGCAGTGTGATGTAAAATGTCTCAGAGGCGGCTAAAAAAGGTCCGGGGGTAAAGGCGAATGTGCCAATTGGCAGTTCATTCCATAAATGTAATGCCAGGCACAGATTAGGGCGTGGGCTATCCAATACACCTTCTGCCACCATGCGTTCTGCACCGCCCAGACCCTCTTCAGCAGGCTGGAAAACCAGCTTTACGGTGCCGGCTAATTCCTGGCGATGACGCTGCAGCAAACGGGCGACAGTCAAGCCGATCGCTGTATGCCCATCGTGCCCACAGGCGTGCATGACTCCTGGAGTTTGGGAGCTGTATTCGACCCCGGTTTGTTCTTCCACTGGCAAGGCGTCCATGTCAAAGCGCAACAGGAGCACCGGTCCAGGCTGAGTGCCTTCAATCAGCGCTACCACGCCAGTTTCTGCAATGCCAGTAGCAATTTCTAATCCCAGTGTACTCAATTCGCGTGCCACAATACCGGCTGTACGAAACTCCTGGAATCCCAATTCTGGATGTTGGTGAAAGTCTCGCCGGAGGGAACGCGTGTGCTCGAACTCAGCCTGAGCTTCTGCTTGAAAATTGATCATTTCTGCCGATTTCCCCTGACCTGCATTCGCTCTATTTCAATCAAAAATGATGCGCCGAAATGCTTCTTCATAGCGGGGGTTTTCCAGGCTGGCGCCTGGTACCAGCCGGCTGCGGATACGCTCCTCCAATCGGGCTGGGTCGCCGATCTGGCTGCGATGTTCCCACAATGCCTTGATTTTGGTGTCCCATTGCTCGGTTACGTCAAGTCGAACCGTTGGCTGAAGGCTGCCACTGATCCACACTTCGCGCACGTTATGTGGCTCCAGGTGTTCATCGCGCCATAATTCGATGAAGTTCAAATGATCACGCGCGGCAGGAAACACTGCATCCAAAACAACCTGCCCGCATGCACGGTGATCTGGATGATTCAAGCGGTTTTCGCCGACATATAAGGTTGTAGGATCACAAGTGACCAGGACATCTGGCTGCACCTGGCGGATAATGCGGGTCACTTCCTTGCGCAAGGATAGATCCGGGACCAGATATCCATCTGGATGGCCGAGAAAATGCACTTCATTCACACCCAGCCGGGCTGCTGCAGCGCGTTGTTCGTCCTGGCGTAAGCAGCATAATTCATCAGAGTTGAGCGTTCGATCGCTGGTGCCTTTGTCGCCACAGGTGAGCAGCCAATAAACAACCTCATGACCGGCTTTCGTCCACCGTGCGATGCTGGCGCCACAAAAGAATTCTGGGTCATCAGGATGCGCCAGGATCACCAGGATTTTTTGACGGGTATCCCATGCATCCGGCGCATCTAAAGGATGCGTGGTGGCCTCTTGAGCCTCTTCTATGGGCTGAGTTTGGACAGTGGTTTTCTGGATGGATGACATTTCAGGATGGGCGATTGCGGCGATTCTTCCGCCGAGATTTACGAGAAGAGCGCTGTGATTGCTCAGCCTGACGAGCGTCTGAGCTTAGGTCAGGAGATTGCGTTGCATCAGAGCCCGGTTCGCTGGAATCTTCGTCTTCGATTTCTTCCTCTCCAGTGGAGCTGGCCGATTTTCCACATGAGCATCCACCACCTTCGTGCCGGTCACAGGGTTCTTGTGATTTACGGCGTAAAGCTTCCAGCTCATCCCAAGGTTGGAGCTCATGCGCCGGAAACTCCTGTACAACGCCGGTATCTAAATATACTAAAACAGTTTGCTTGAGGGGCAGAACGTCGTTTACCTTACCTTCACCCAGGGGGGTGATCACACGTTTATTTCGCTTCGGTAAGGTTTTACGGGCTTCTACATACTGTTCGTATTCATACACCAAACAGCAACGTAAGCGCCCACACATGCCTGTGATCTCGGTTGGTGAAAGCGAGATACCCTGCTCCTTGGCCATTTTGATCGAAATCGGGCTGAAATCAGTGAGGAACATCGAGCAACAACGGTTATCCAGCCCACATGCGCCCATGCCCCCCAGGATTTTGGCCACATCGCGCGGGCCAATTTGCCGCATCTCGACCCGAGTGCGCGGGTACATCCGCTGCATAACCCGCCGTAGATCGCGTAGATCGATTTTTCCTTCAGCTTCGGTACTGTATAAAAACGAAAGTGCTGAACCATCAAAGGAAAATTCTGCTGCCACGATTTTGACGCCTGGCAAGCGCAGCTCGGCCAGGCGGGCGCGGCAGTTGATCATGGCCTCCAGCTCTTTCTTTTGCCATAACTGGCGCAGCACCAGGTCGCGCGGCGTAGCTCGCCGGCTGATGGCTTTCCATGTGCCTTCTGGGGGTGGGCTGGGGTCGGCGACAATCTGCACAATTTCGCCTAGCTGGCGACCGCGCGCGGTATCTACAACCGCATAATCGCCAACCATCAGATCTCCCTGCTGGCTGGCATCAAAATGATAAACCTTACCCGTTTTTTGAAAACGAATACCGACAATAAATGGTTGTGACATAAGCTTATAAAGCAGCCAGCCAGGTGAGAATACTACCCCACCTGGCCAGACAGTCCTGATACGGTTTAGCCAATCAGATTGATTGGTATAAAGTTACCCTGATTCATGGCCGCCACGCTGATCTTGGCAGCGATGTCCTCGGCTATGGCTCGCAGAGCTTTTGAAACTGGTGAATCGGGGTAGCTGACGACGACTGGAACACCGTTATCGCCACCGGCGCGAACGATGGGATCGATTGGAATTCCACCAATATAGGGTACGCCCGCCTGGTCGGCGAGTTTTTGACCACCGCCACCGCCAAAGATGTCCATGCGCGTGCCGTCGGGCAATTCCAGGAAGCTCATGTTCTCGACGACACCGAGGACAGATATTTCCAGCTGCCGGAACATCTCCAGGCCACGCCGCGCATCTTCCAGGGATACTTGCTGGGGTAGTGTGACAATGACACTACCACTGAGTGGCAGTGATTGCGCCAGGCTCAAAGCCGCGTCACCGGTGCCAGGTGGCAGATCAACAATCAGGTAATCCAGCTCGCCCCAGGCCACATCGGTCAGGAACTGGCGGATGGCAGAATGTAACATCGGTCCACGCCAGATCAGGGGCTGGTCAGGTTTTACCAGAAAGCCGATCGACATGATTTTTACACCATACGCCTCGGCGGGTATTAGTTTTTGATCCTTGGGTTGCGGCAGGTGATCCACACCCATCATTGTGGGCACATTCGGTCCATAGATATCGGCATCCAGCAGGCCAACGCGCGCCCCGCTCTGTGCCAGCACAACTGCTACATTGACTGCCACGGTGCTCTTGCCCACGCCGCCTTTACCCGACCCTACTGCGATGGCATTGCGGATCGGCAGGTCCAATAAGCCGCGCGAACGCCCGTCACTGGGCACGTTGGCATCCATCTTGATGTCTACCTGGGTAACGCCTGGCACACTCATCACCGCCTCGCGTGCTTCTCGCTCGATACGGCTTTTTAATGGGCAGGCAGGGGTCGTGAGCATAACCGTAAAGCTAACTTTACCGTTGTCTATGGTTAAATCCTGGATCATATTCAAAGTAACCAGGTCCTTGTGGAGTTCTGGTTCTTGAACCTTGCTCAGGGCTGCCAGGATCGCTTCCTGGCTGGTTTGATTGTGATCAGTCATGCTATACCTTTCAAAGATTTAGTTACCAGCGCCTTCAGCAGATTTTGCCTTTCGAGCAGCTTTAGCCGCCTCAGCTTCCGCCTTGGCCTGCTCTTCGCGGGCGTAATTCGCTGGGCGGATCGAAGCATAATAGCTTTCTGGTTTGGATAGTTTGTCTTTATTGAAGATGTTCTTCTCATGCCGGTTATAGACCGACAACTCATAGTCATGATCCATCTTAATTGCATCGAAGGGGCAATATTCTGCGCACAAACCGCAGTTCATACACACATCGATATCAATGTAAAACTCCGCCGGCTCAGGGATCGGACGTCCTGTATTGGGGTCGTTGGTACGCACGATCCAGATGCACTGCGGCGGACAGACTTTAGCACAGATGCCGCACGAGGTACAGCGGTCGTGATGTTTGCCATCCTCGTCAATTTCATAGACGAGGAAAGGTACGAAGCGGAACTCTTCCGGTACAGGCAGCTTTTCTTCCGGATATTGTACCGTAAAGATACCGATGGCATCTTTACTGCTTCGGTGGGCAATTCCTTCTGTCGTGTAGTAGCGTCTACCCCACCAACGTATATCATCCACATAGGTGTTGACAAACCGTTTTAGAGTAACACCTAGACCTTTGAGAATACCTTGTCCATCCATGTTTACTTCTCCGTTTTCCAGCCGCTCTCGCTAGCGGTCTGTTTCACCCAGGACGATGTCGATTGAACCCAGGATGGCGACTGTATCAGCAACTTTATTGCCAGTGCACATCTTTTCAAAGCCGGACAGATTGATGAACGAAGGCGCCCGCACATGATAGCGCCAGGGATTTGGCTTCCCATTAGAAACAATATAGAAGCCCAGCTCACCTTTCGGTCCTTCTACCCGCCCGTAGGCTTCGCCAGCAGGGACGCGCACCTGATATTGTGGTTTGCCTTCCTGGATGGGTCCTTCGGGTAGATCACGCAGCGCTTGCTGTAAGATGCGGATACTCTGGCGGATCTCATCCAGCCGGATCATATAGCGATCGTAAATATCACCATGATAGCGCACGGCGACGTCAAATTCAAAGCGCTCGTAGATGCTGTAAGGATCTGCCCGGCGTACATCATAGGGTACGCCCGAAGCGCGCAGCACAGGTCCAGCCGCCGAGTAAGCGATGGCCTGTTCAGGGGTGAGCACACCTATTCCCTGCCCGCGCGAGCGCACGATTTCGTTGTTGGTCAGGAATAAATCTATCTCGTCAATGCGCTTGGGCAGGCGCTCAAAAGCCAGATCATGCATTTTTTCGAAAACGCCTGCAGGTAAATCGCGAGCGACGCCGCCGAAGCGGAAGTAATTGCACATCATACGGGAGCCGGTGGCTGCTTCAAAGATATCCAGGATCAGCTCGCGTTCTGCCAGCGCATACAACATGGGGGTGAAATATGCGCCCAGATCGTTCAGCAATGCGCCAATCGCCATGAGATGGTTGCTGATCCGGGTAAATTCCGCCATGATCACGCGTAGGTATTCAGCGCGCTCGGGAGGTTTGACGCCCATCAATTTTTCCACTGCCAGCGCATAGCCGAAGTTATTGCTTAATGATGAGAGATAATCCAGGCGATCCGTGAAGGGCATATTCATCAGGAAGGTATTGCGCTCGCCAATTTTTTCGTGGTTGCGGTGCAGATAACCCATCACCGGTTTTAAGGCAGCGATGATCTCGCCATCCAGGGCTACCACGAAACGAAATACTCCGTGTGTAGAAGGGTGCTGGGGGCCCATATTGACGACGATCAGATCGGTATCCATTCCGCCGGCTTGGGCTTCATATTGAGCTTTAACCCGATTCAGGCTGGCATACAGCGCCGCATCACCATCGGGCATCCAGGTGTCGGGGTTGAACCCCGCAGGATAACTGACATTTTTATAAAAAGGATTTTTTTCTTCTGCCCGGCGGACTTTACCTTCAGGCCAGCGGCTTTTAAAGGGTTTGCCATCTTCTTCGTAGTAGGCTTCTTGCCAATCTTTGCGCAGCGGGTGGCCCTCAAAGCCTTCCCACATCAAGATGCGGCGTAGATCGGGATGGCCTTCAAAGCGGATGCCTAGCAGATCCCAGGCTTCGCGTTCTTGCAGGTCGGCTCCTGGATAGACTGGGACCAGCGACGGCACAACTGCATTGTCACGCGGCGTCTGGGTCTTAATCACCAGACCGCTCCCGCCGGTCGTCTGGTACAGGTGATACACCACTTCGAGCAAGTTGTCGGGGAGATAATCTACACCAGTAACCGACGAAAGATAGTCGTAGCCAAGCTGATCGCGGGCAAAAGTGGCGACTTCGATAAGATTTGCCGGGTTGACCAGAAAGCCTTCATAGCCCTTGCGTGTATCTGCGCTTACGGCCTCGGGGAAGTGAGTGGTTAGTTCAGAGTTTGGAGCGAGCACTTGTTCTGTCATTGTTTTTCTCCACCAGTCCGGTTGAATTCTTAAGCTTCCTGTCCAGCAGGCTCGGTCGGGGTTGTGAGCCCTTCCTGCTCGGTCAGTTGGGCTACCGAATATTCTTTGATTTGTTCAAACTGGCGTGGGTCCATAATATCTGGGCCGAGAACCGGGATCGGGATAGCTTCCACGGCATCTTTGGAGTACCAGCGGGTTGCGGGTATATGTTCGTTATCAATCTTGCGCTGTAAGGTAATCAAGCCATGCAGCAAAGCCTGGGGGGTGGGGGGGCAGCCCGGGATGTAAACATCCACTGGGATGTATTTATCCACGCCCGAGACGACATTATAGCCTTCTTTGAAAGGCCCGCCGCCTGAAGCACAGGCGCCCATCGCTACAACATATTTGGGCTCAGGCATTTGGTTATACAGCCGCACAATGTTGGGGATCATTTTTTTGGTCACCGTCCCCGAAACCATCATCAGGTCGGCTTGGCGCGGGCTGGGGCGCATGATTTCCATCCCAAAGCGGGCGAGATCAAAGCGGCTGGCAGCCGTGCAGATCATTTCAATAGCGCAGCATGCCAGACCAAACATCATTGGCCAGACAGATGCCCGCCGTCCCCAGTTGTAGATTTTATCCAGGGTGGTGATGCTGACCTGTCCTTCGAGCTCTGGGGGAATATCGTATTTAGTATTGTTTATATTGTCACGTTTCATGTCGCTCATATGGGATTTACCTCCTCGTACCATTCCTGGTAGATGGCTGCCAGAATTTCTTCGTTGGCAAGTTCGCGATCATCGTCAAAACCAGGTAGCGCGACGGTCCAGGAATATATTAATCCCAAGGAGACGTCTTCTAGATTTATACCTGGGTGTTCCTCAATCAACGCTTGAACGATAGCATAGGTATCTTCCCAGAACAAAGCCGGCCATACTTCTTCTCTGTTGGGTAGTTCTGGGTTGGCAGAAGGGAGTTTTTCGCCAGGAGACATAACCAGCCCGATACCATTTCACCATCTGATTTTATTGATAAAACTTACGCATCTGGTAGGGGAGAACCTAAGCCGCGTAAATCCTTCCTTAGTAATTATATGAGTTTCTGCCGGGGGGTCAAGTCTAATTAAAGTCAATATATATTTGCGTAATTCTTGTATAGGTATATAATAAAGTCATGAAAACATCCCGGCAGAAAATTCTGGATTATTTGCGCCTCCATCATGCCTGTACCGCAGGGGAGCTGAGCCGTGTGATGCATATGACGCCCGCTAATGCTCGCCACCACTTGAAGATATTGGCTGAGCAAGGCGCGGTGATTATTGCAGGCGAGCGTCTAACCTCTCACGAGCGTGGTCGCCCGGAAAGAATCTATCGCCTCGCTGAAGCAGCGCGCGGGCATAATCTGGATCGCCTGGCAGATCAACTTTTGCGTGTGATACGCCAAAGCTCCACATCAGCCGAGCAGAATGAGATTCTCAAGGCAGTCGCCAGCGGATTCGTTGAGAGCACGGGGGGAGGCGAGCTGCAGCGCAGCCTGGGGCCACGTCTGGTGCAAGCTGTGCAACGCCTGACCCGCCTGAATTATCAGGCCCGTTGGGAGGCCCGGCCCCATGCTCCAGAAATCTACTTTGGTTTCTGCCCTTATCAGGAAATTATTGCTGACCATCCTGAATTATGTCGCATGGATGCCGAGCTTTTGTGGCTCTTAACCGGGCGGCAGGTTCAGCAGCAGACAAAACTAGCGCCGGATGGGTTAGGTGGCAGGTTCTGTCGTTTTGTCCTGCTTGCTCGTTGAATTTTAAGTGATTTTCATCACTTGTCACCGGTTGATATTTTTATTAAGCTAAGCTTACAGACTTTACGCAATGGGTGGGGATTATTTTCTCAAGGGTTGCGTATCGCCTCATTCAGAAAATTCAGTTCACAGCCCACAAGGAGAGCTCACCGATGATCACACTGGATGGAAGTAGTTTGAGTGTCGATAAGTTAGAACGAATTGCACGACAATCTGAAAAGGTTGAACTTGACCCACAAGCATTGCATAGAATTCAACTCTGTCGTGAGATGTTAGAAGAGAAGATCCAGGCCCACGAGATCATGTATGGGGTCAACACTGGCATTGGTGAATTCTCGGAGGTGGTGCTCACTGATGAACAAGTCCAGCAGTTCCAGCGCTATTTGATTTATAACCACGCCGCAGGCATAGGGGAACCCGTTGTAGAAGAGTACGTGCGCGCAGCCATAGCCGGAAGGATTAATGTGCATGCGCATGGCAATTCCGGCTGTCGTCCGGAGATCACGCTTACTTTGGTCGAGATGCTGAATAAAGGCGTAACACCCGTAGTTTGTAAAAAAGGTTCCGTAGGCGCCAGTGGTGATCTGGCCCCCATGTCGCAGATCGCTCTTTTGCTGATGGGTGAAGGAGAAGCCTTTTATCGGGGAGAACGGCTGCCAGGGGCCGTGGCGATGCAGCGTGCCGGCATTCCTATCCCTGGTTTGCAGGCCCGCGATGGACTGGCCACAATTAATGGCTCCAACCTGCTTACCGCCATCAGCGCCTTGCACATTGTTGAAATGGAGAAGTGGCTAAAACAAGCTGAAATAGCCTGTGCCATGAGTTTGGAGGCATTGAAAGCTAACCTGAAACCCTACGACGTGCGCCTGCACCGGGTACGGGGTTTTCCAGGGGCGGTGCGCAGCGCCCAAGCCATTATGAAGTGCATTGCCGGAAGCGACCTGCTGACGGGTAAAATGAAAACCAAAGTTCAAGACGCATATTCGATGCGCTCATCACCTCAGGTGATTGGCGCAGCGCATGATGCGATTGCCTATGCTCGTCGCCAGGTTGAGATTGAATTAAATGGGGTAGGCGACAACCCGATCTTCCTGCCCGAATACCGTCTTACCCTTACCGGGGCGAATTTCCAGGGCAGCCCGGTCGCGCTGCCAATGGATATGGCTGGCGCAGCAATCACCATGGTATGTGTTCTTTCTGAGCGCCGTCTGAATCGCCTGACCAATCCAGCCCTCAGCGTAGGATTGCCCGCTTTTCTCACCAAGGGCGCTGGGATGTTCTCAGGCATGATGCTCAGCCAGTACACTGCTGACATGCTGATTGTCGAGCAGCGTATCTTATCCATGCCCGCCAGTATCCAGTCAATCCCCGCGGCTGCCGACCAGGAAGATTTTGTTTCCATGGGCATGAACACTGCCCTGAAGAATGACCAGATCCTGGATAATGCTTACGGAATTTTGGGGATTGAATTTATGGCTGCCGCTCAAGCTCTGGATTTTCGTGAATTTACCCCCGGTGCTGGCGTGCAGGCTGCTCTACAGATCATTCGCCAGCATGTCACCCATCTGGATGAGGATCGTCCTCTGCATGTCGACCATAACAAAATGAAAGCCCTGGTGAAATCCGCAGAAATACTACATGCAGTGGAAGTTCAGGTGGGTCCACTGGAGGCTTAATGATTTGGGTGTAGCACACGTCAGGGGAAATTGGGCCATGTCCTGGCGATCAGCTCTGGCAGCAGCACTCCTGATGGCCCGCGTATAATATAGCTCGCCAGCCGAGTCTGTGGGGTGGGTTGTGGGTTAATTTCCACCACCACCGCGCCGGCTTGAAGCGCCAGATTGGGCAGGCTGGCAGCTGGTTCCACAACGCCAGAGGTTCCGATCGTAAAGAAAAGCTCGCAGTGCTCCACTGCCTCCCAGGCTGCTTCCAGCGCCTCGGGAGGCAGGCTTTCTCCAAACCAGACTACATCTGGGCGCAGCATCCCTCCACAATGCGGACAACGCGGGGGAACATCTGTATGCTCCTGCCAGGTTTCAATGACGGTATGCTCATCGAAACATTTGGTGCGCTGAATATTGCCATGCAGTTCGATGATTTTGTGACTGCCTGCGCGTTGGTGCAGTCCGTCCACATTTTGGGTAATCAGGCTAAATTCAGGGATGCGTTGCTCCAGCTCCGCCAGTGCATAATGACCAGGGTTAGGCGCTGCCTGGGCCACAAGGCTGCGCCGCCAGGCATACCACTCCCACACCAAGCGTGGGTTGGCTGTGAAGGCTGCTGCCGTGGCCAGTGATTGCGGATCATAGCGTGCCCATAAGCCGGTTTGCGCCTGCCGAAAAGTCGGCACGCCGCTCTCCGCAGACACCCCGGCGCCGGTAAGTACCACCACTCGCTGGGCACTGCGTAGCTTATCGACCAACGCAGATGGAATCTCCAATTTACCCGGCTCCCGACGCGCTTATTGATCCGTGCGGTACTTGCGCCAGTAGCGCTGCATGCCGGGTGCAGACATCCAGGAAGGATTGGCGGCTTCGTAGGCCTGTATTTGGGGCTCTTCCAGCGCATCGGCGCGGGCGCGCTCTGCCATCCACTCCCGGAAGCGAGCGTCAATCTGCTCTACAGGTGGCTCGGAGGGCAGTACGTTTTTCATCCATCCCTCAACCGCGTCCAATTCTTTGGCCAGTAAGCCCAGGTGTTCTTGGGCAGCACCGAATATGCCGAAGTGCGTCGGGGCAATAGCCTCGATATCCAATTTCATCAGTTTTTGGACGCTCTCGCGCCACAACTCTAACTGAAATTCGGGGGGTGGCATGGGTACACGCAGGTGGCGGGTAGGCGCCATCCGCACACCTCCTACATCCCCGCTAAAGCAGAGCTTGCCGAAAACGTACGCATGGTGGTGGTAAGCATGTCCCGGAGTATCCACGGCTCGAATTACCCGTCCGTTGATCTCTACTTCATCGCCGTCCTGAATGATCGAGAGCTTCTCTTTCGGCACCGCGAGAAATTCACCCCATAAATAATCCATCATTTCGCCATAGATGCGCGCCGCGCTGCTGAGCAACTTTTCTGGGTTGAGCAGGTGAGGTGCACCCACCGGATGTACGTGGATGCGTGCGCCTTGACCTGCCAGCCAGCCTGCTGCCCCGGCGTGATCCAGATGAATATGGGTAACGAAAACATTCGTCACATCACTGGGCTGGTAGCCATGCGCTTGAAGAGCGCTGGTTAATCCGGAGATCGTAGAACCCGGACCACATTCGATCAAAATTGCGCCGCTGGAATGGGGGATCAAGTACGCTGCAATCACCTTTGGGATGGATAGAAAATTCAAGTCCAGGGTCAATACGCTGGACGGTGTATAAGGAGTGGAATCAGTCATCAATATTTCCTTCAATTCGATAGATTTTGCAGAATGATCTTGCAGTTACATGATTCACCGCAAATTGAATTACACTAACTGCCTTACAAAAGTGTAATGCAAAAATGCCGAAAAACAATGGTCAAGTTGGCTTGATTGTGTTAGATTTAAGCTGGCTGGTTTTGAGCAGGGGGTCAAGCCAGGTCAATTTTACCGGATATTCGCCAGTTTCCGGCATAGTTGTTGCATCATCCAGGCCAACATCGTCACAAAGTATGGGGTTGAAGAATATGGCCGACGCAACCATCCTGGTTGTCGAAGATAACACAATGCTGCGTGAGGGACTTATAACCATGCTCGAATCAGATGGTTTTCGAGTCCTTTACGCATCCGATGGCCTGGAAGCGCTTGAAATCATGCAAAACGAGATCCCCGATCTGGTTTTGTCTGATATCGGGATGCCCAGGATGGATGGGTATTCCCTGTTTGACCAGATACGCGAACACCCTAGATGGGTAGCTGTACCTTTTATTTTCCTGACCGCCCGAGATGACCGGGAAGATATCTATTTGAGTAAGCGTTTGGGGGCTGAAGACTACCTGGTTAAACCTGTCAGCCGGTTGGAGCTTTTGTCTACCGTGCGCGCCCGCCTGGCGCGAAACCAGCAGCTGGCCCTGGCCCAGCTTCAGCAAGCCTACCAATCCAGCCTGATCGTGATGTCCAATGCTATCGAGCTGCGTGATCAATATACGCGCGGTCATGTCGAGCGTGTGATGGAATATTCCATCACGCTGGCTGGTCATTTAGGCTTTCGCAATGGAGCGCTCAACGCCTTGCGCCTGGGGAGCATACTGCACGACATCGGTAAGATCCATATCCGTGAAAGCATCTTGAGCAAACCGGGTCCGCTGGATGATGAAGAGTGGGTAGAAATACGCCAGCACCCGGTTATCGGCGCCGAATTGATCCGCAATATCCCATTTCTTGCTCCGGCCATTCCAATCATTCGCCATCACCACGAGCGCTGGGATGGCAGCGGCTATCCAGATGGCCTGGCGGGAGAGGATATTCCCTTCCTGGCGCGTGTTGTCGCCATCGCTGACTCATTAGACGCCATGATCATCGCCCGTGTGTACTCGCGTCCCTACACGCCCGAAGAGGCCCGCACAGAAATTGTTCGTCTAAGCGACCAGTATTATGATCCAGCGATCGTCAGCGCGTTTGAAACTGCCTGGCCTGAGATTCGCCAGTGTATGCAAGCCCGCTCAATGCCAGGATTAAGAGCCGAAATTGTCCTGGATTCCGAATAGTCCTAGAGCAAACTTATCTTAGAGCGGTTTCAGCCGCCTGAATCAGCTCTGCGACCGGAACATACATGGTACGGTCTGGGTTGTTTGGGGCGCCATAGTCTTTAATCCACACTACTTTCCCATCCTCATCTACCAGAATAAATGTATGCCCTGGCTCGCCGTTTTCGAGTGCCCACTGCAGTACATTGTATTGTTCGGCAACAATATTCTCAGGATCGGAAAGCAGAGGTACATCAGTAATGCCCAGGCTGGCCTGCTCGGCTGCCATTTCATCCAGTGAATCACGGGCGATACTCAACACCTGCACACCAGTAGCTTGAAAATCTACATCATTTTGCAGATCAACGATCTGCTGCATGCAGGGCGGTCAACCCACCGCCATATGGAAGTAAAGCAATACCGGCTGTTTTCCGGCATAGTCCGCCATGCGAACAGTAGCACCATCTGTTGCAGGCAGCTCGAAGTCAGGAGCGTTATCGCCAACCTGCAGTCCAGCTGGGGTCGGCTGGCATCCCGCCAGCCCCACCAAAATACTTAACCCAATCAACAACCATACATTAAATTTCCAGCGTTGCATTGATAAGCCTCCTACCGGTAAGAATTCGTAAAGCTACAGTCTGTTTGACGACTGTCGAACCAAGTTTACTCTTTAATATATTGCTATGACCAGGCGGTTGCCTCGTCCAGGGCTTGTTTTTCTTCCTGGCTCAGGCGTAAACCAACCGCACCCAGGTTATCGGCAAGCTGCTCCAGGTCGCGCGGCCCGATGATCGGGCTGGTGATCACCGGGTTGGAAAGCTGCCAGGCCAGGGCGATCTGCGAGATGCTGTAGCCGCCTTTGGCGTGGCCCATCGTTTCCATCTTATTCAATAGCTCCCAACCTTGGGGCTTAAAATACCTCTGCACGCCGCGTGCGCGGACTGAATCGACTTGTGCTCCCTCACGGTATTTTCCCGTTAAAAATCCACCAGCCAGTGGGCTGTAGGGAATCACACCCAGTCCGTATGTACGGCACACATCTGCCAGCTCACGCTCGAATTCGGCCCGGTTCAGCAGGTGATAATGGGGTTGGAGTGATGAGAAGTTCTCCAGGCGTAGGCGCTGGGACGCCCATAAGGCTTGCATCAACCGCCAGGCCGGGAAATTAGACGCGCCGATATAACGCACTTTGCCTTGCCGTACCAGGTCGTCAAAGGCACTCAAAGATTCTTCAATAGGCGTGTGCTCCTCATAAGCATGCATCTGGTACAGGTCGATGTAATCGGTACCCAGACGGCGCAGGGAGTCTTCCACCGCCTGCATGATATGAACTCGAGACAATCCGCCTTCATTTGGACCTTCGCCCATCTTGCCGCGCACTTTGGTGGCAATCACCAGCTTATGGCGCGGGATGCCAGATTGTTTTATCCAGCGCCCGATGATCGCCTCCGCCACGCCGCCGGGGTTGCCTTCCACCCAGCGCGAATAGACGTCGGCAGTGTCAATGAAATTCACTCCGCCTGCATAGGCCTGGCTCAGAATCTGATGCGATAAAGCTTCATCAGCGCTCCACCCGAACTGCATCGTCCCCAAGCACAGCTCCGAGATTTGCAAACCCGTATTGCCTAAGTAACGATATTCCATAATCGACCCTCCTTCTAAAGTCTTGTAATACATCCGACCAGATGTCTGGGATTTCTGTGGGTGGGAGCAGCACGAGTTTAGGCTCAATAGGAAGATTATATATTAACTCGGCCAACATATCTGTTTCGAAAGGTGAGTATCTAATCATCAATTCTTCCGTCTAATAAACAGAGTAAGCAAGATTTGATACTCACGCTCTATGCGGCTCCATTCGCAGAGTAGCTTGAACCTGAACCTAAATCATATAGATTTTACGCAGTTGGTTTTCCCCCTCGAACTGTGTAACTTCTGCCATAAAAAACTAATAGGAGGATGTGTAATGAAAAAAAACATATCGATTTTCATGGTGTTAACACTGGCTTTGATGCTCGTCTTTGCGAGCTCGGTATCGGCGGCGACCTATGAGGATGAAGCGGGCTCGGGCACACCCCCAAAACCCAAGACTGGCGCCCCGGTAGATGCAGGAACAGGTGCAGCAACGACTGGACAAAAGAATGCTACTCAACCTCCCGTAGATGAGGATCCGGTGCTACCTCCCGTCGATGACCCAACATTGGAAGATGACGATGGAGATGGTGTGCCTGATGCGTTGGACCTTTGCCCAGGCACTGAAGATGGAGATCACTGGTTCACATATGACACCCCTGGATGGAATATCTGGAAGTTTTCTTCAGTAGGCTGGGCAACCCGCAATGATACTGGACTGCAGCAGGGTCCCAAAGGATCATACACTTTAGATGAAATGGCTGGTTGCAGCTGTACACAAATCCTGGATACTTATTATGGAGAGGATTTTGTAGGTAAGTATAGCTGTACCCCTGGTTTGCTAGAAGAAGTCGCTGAGGACGTCCTGGATGGCCTACTCGGGTATGAGTTGGTTGAAACCGTGGTTGTCCCCGCGTTACCCATCACTCCCACATTATCTACTTTCATTCCTGAGCTGGATACAAGTTACATACTCATCGCCTCAGGAACCGCATTGGCTGGCGATAATATTCAGTTCGATGCGCAATATGCCACCCTGGATGGGGTTACATGGACTGACCTGGTCCCCGGTTACGAGGATGAAACAACGGGAGATACTGGTCTGTTAGATCTGTGGGTGGATGGCGTAAATGTCGCTTGGGGTGCGTATAACGCATTGCACACTTACCAGATTGATTACACTGGCACAGGATCAGCGATCGGCTTAGAAATCTACGATACCTATCCGGATAATAACACTGGAAGCCTGTCGGTAGACATTTATCAACCGATCTACTAGGCTTTCAAAGCTATAACAGAAAAAGCAGGGAAGGTGTACAGCCTTCTCTGCTTTTTTATTAAATCCTTGTCGCCAAAGCTGCCGAACTGCTGCAGTTTGCGAGTGTAGAACTGTGGTTAATAATTCAACAGCTCTTCCAGCTTGTGACGGATGCTTTCTATTCCTGGTAAGAATGCGGTCATCGCCGTTACATTATAGGGCACGGGGATATCCGGCATGCACAGGCGCTGCACGGGTGCATCCAGATCGGTAAATGCCTGGCTCATAATCTCTGCCGTGATCTCGCCGGCAAAGCCTGCCGTGCATGTATCTTCGTGGACCACTAACGCCTTGCCCGTCGCACGCACGCTTTCCAAAACTCGTTCCACATCCCAGGGCACGATTGTGCGCAGGTCGATGACTTCGACTTGCCCGGCGTACGTTTTTGCCGCGCTCAGCGCTGGAGCCAGCATGGCTCCCCAGGTGATCAGGGTTGCCCGGTTTCCTTTTGCCAGTACAGCTGCTTTACCAAACGGCAGGCAGTACTCGTCGCCGGGGTAGGTGGCGCGCCCATCCGCAGTATCCAACAAGGCGCGGTGCTCCAGGAAAAAGGTTGGGTCATCGCCGCGCAGCGCCGTGCGCAGCAGCCCGGCTGCATCAGCGGCATTACTGGGAAAAGCAATCCGCCAGCCGGGTAGATGGGCAAACACAGCTTCTCCGGTCACGCTGTGCCAGGGATCGCCGGTCTTTTTGCCGTACCCGACCGGAATACGTACCACCAGCGGCGCGGCAAATCGATTCGCAGTGCGCCAGCGCAGGGTGCCCAGGTCGCTGAGCTGCTCATGGGCAGGATCAGCGTATTTGCGAAACTGGATCTCTGGAACAGGTAGCAAACCAGCCAGCGCCATCCCGGCTGCTCGCCCAATAATACCATCCTCAGATAGCGAGGTGTCAAATACTCGCTGGGCGCCAAAATGCGCCTGCATGTCCAGAGTCGCGCCGTGCACGCCGCCTTTGACGCCCACATCTTCACCAAACACCAGCAGGCGTGAATTTAGCGCCATCTCTGATTCTAATGTGCGGCGCACAGCATCTACAAAATTCAGGCGCGGGCCGCGCTGCTCTCGCTCAACGGAAGCCAGAGCAACCTGCACGCCTTCCGGGCGCAGGCCACCTTGCATGGGCGCCTGGCCTTGAAAGAATAAGTGGCTGGTGATGTGTGGTGGATCAGGCTCTGCACTGGCTTCAGCCTCTTGCAGCGCTTGCTGCAGCTCTGTGTGCACTTCAGTCTGTAAGCCAGTCCATGCCTCCAGGGTATAACCAGCCTGCAGCCAGACCTGGCTCAAGCGGTCAATTGGATCGCATTCGGCATCCTCAGCCAGGGTTTCGGCTGGTTTATAGCTCTGGTCATCGATAAAAGTATGCCCGCTCAGGCGCGGCACCGCCATGCGCAGCAAGCAAGGGCCCAGCCCATGCCGGATGTGCGTGACCGCATCCTGAATCAGTCCCCAGGCTGTATGGAGTTCCCCACCGTCGCCTTCCAGCACCTTCAGGCCGCCGTATGCGCGTAAATTGGTGGCAATATTGCCGCCCGGCGTCTGCATGTGCGCTGGCACCGATAACCCGAAGCCGTTATCTTCAATGAAAAACAGCATCGGCAGCTGCAGGGTGGTGGCGATGTTGAGCGCCGCCCAGAAACCATTGGCAGCCACGCTGCCATCCCCGCCGCACGCCACTGCGAGCGCTCCGCTCCAGTCTGCCTCACCCAGTACCTGCTCTTGATAACGGATCGCCTGCGCCCAACCGGCAGCCGGGGTGTACTGCGCGCCCACATTGCCGGAAGTGGGCAAGATGGTGGGGCCTGGGCGCAAGGTCTCCAAGCCGTCCCGCGCCGGGAGGTTGAACATCACGCCCACATCGCGACCGTGACTGGGGCTGCCCAGGCGCGCCATGCCACCTGCTAAAGCTTCATAGGGGGTTAACCCGCAGGCCAGCAGGAGGGGGCGCGAGCGATAGTAAACACCGGCCGCGTCGTGAGGATGGTCCAGGGCTTGAGCCAGCAAAATTTGAGCCAGCTCATGTCCACCGGCAGAGAATTGGTACTTCACCTTACCCTGGGGTGTGAGCTGCTGTACTTCCAACTCGTCCAGGACACGTGAGAGCATGGCCAGGCGCGCAATTTTGGGTAGGTCCAGTGGGGGAAATTCCAAGTGTTAGCTCCTGAATACTTGCTTATTATACTGAACATCCGCCCTTGGTTGGTTAGCGAGCAGTTCAGAGCTTTGGTCCGCGGTGAGAACTATTGCTCACCATCACACCCATTGATTTGGGATGACAAGGGATCAACGATTTCGGTTTGTCTGTTATGGGAAGAGCCCGTTATAGATTAACAGCAATCCAAACAACGCCAGGATCACGATGCCTGCCAGCATCAGACCGCTGACAAGCCGGGGAGCCTTTTGGCGCGCAAAATGCAGCGCCAACACCATGGCCAGCATGGTCCCCACAAATAGTGCATAAAAGCTGATAACAAATCCGGCTGCGTGCCCGATGGAGATGCCCCAGGCGTGCATCACCAGCGGACCATTGACGGTGGACCAGTACGCATACGGACCAGGACTGAGAAAATTGATCACTACTGCACGGCGCAGGCTCAATCCCGGCTGTGGTTCCAGAAGAGCCTCGGCTTGACCACTGCGCCGGCCCTTCCACAAGCTCCAGGCGGTGTATAGTATAAAGACTCCACCCGCCAGCCCGAGGACGCGCAGTGCCCGTGGGTCCAGCTGCTTGAGCAGCAACAGGATCACAGGTACGAGGATAAGGTCGCTCAGCAGGGGCGCCAGAGCAATTGGCATGCCGCGCCGCCAACCGCCCTCCAGGGTCTGTGTGACCAGGAAGGCTAATAAAGGGCCGGGGGTAGCTGCGGCAGCCAGACCCAATGCAGCGCCTTGAAAGAGGAACGCGAGCAGATCAGAGTCGATTGGCATGCTAGCTCACAAGGTAGCACATTAATGGTTGCGTGTAGATAAACAACCTATAAGCTCGCAGATCGCGGGATGCCAGGTCCAACCTGTGGTTGGTCACGCTCCTGCAACACCGCCCGCCATGACCGGCTGCGCCACCATAGCCATAGCGTCTGGGCGATCATGCTGGCATCCATCGCCAGGATGCCCACATACAGCCCGGCTACCTGGTTCCAGGCAACCCCGGCGATGAGCAGCACTGTGCTTACCAGCAGGTACACCACCACCGATTCGGTGATTCCCTGCGTGCGGCGTGAGTGCAGGATCACTCCCTGGAAGTAACTTTGCGAGACGCTCATCGCCGGCAGGGGAATCGCCAGGTATATTGCAATACGCGCCATCTCAGCCAGGGGGACGCTGAGCGCCGAGATCTTCTGGAACCACAACTCTGAAAGGGGAGTGGCTGCCAGGATAAACAGCGCCAGGCTGGTCAGAAAGCCCAACCAGACTGCAAAACGCCGCAAACCTGGATAAGAGCCCTGTTCTTCCAGCAAGGCAACCATCACTTCGTTCAAGGCCACACCCAGGCTGCGCAGGATAAATACCAGTCCGGTGACCACCGGCCAGACTGCCAGCGACTCGATCGCCAGATTCATACGGCTGATGGCTGCTGAGCCAATCGGGTTGACGATCAGCATGATCAACGAGGTCAGTGCCAGAGGTATATAGAAAGCAAAGAAAGTTGTCCAGGTCAGCGCCTCGGGTAAGGTAGGGGCCGGGCGCAGCTCAAAACGCAGCACAGGCCGCACCACCCAGCCAATATAGGCTGCTTCCAGGGTTACTGCCACTGCAACTGCAGTAGCTGCCACCACGATCCCTGGGATATTCCCCAGAACGTAACCGATTCCCAGGATCAGCACCAGGGTACCCAGACGCACCAGAGTGCCAGTGCCCACCACGCGAGAATGGTTGAAGCGGATCAGTACGCCGTGGTGGAAGCGCCGGTAAGCGATGCTCCACGTCCACGGGGTCATAATTTGGAAGCCAATTCGCCCCGGTTCCACAATCTCAGCCGGCGCTCCCAGGATGCCCACAACGACTGTGTAATACAGGGGCGTGAATGCCACCAGCAGGTGCAGGACGGTCAGGCTGGCTCCGGTAAGCATCATGAATTTGTATATTTTCTGGTAGGAATTCCAGTCCTTACTCAGCGCAGTGGAGGCAGCCAGAAGCATGATGATCGGCGCTTCGACGATCAATGCCAGCGGAAAGACAATTCCGCCCCAGGCTGCCAGGTTGATTTCGGGATTAATCAGGCGGGCAACGATCGCGCTTAGCGCAGGGCCTTCAAGGCCCATTAAGATCCAGCTGGCAGCCAGCGGCCACCAGGTATCGATGATACGACGAAAGGGTAACAAATTTGTGTTCCTGTGCTCTGAGGACTTAGATCATTGTTTAATCAACAGGTTATTGTATTCCAAAACCGGACCTTGGTGTAGGGTTTATTGTGCTCCTTGTGCTCCTAGATTGAGAGGCATATTAGCAATCTTATTTTTGATCTGTTATGCGCGAGTATTTTTCTTGCTGGACGCTCCAATGGATAATTTACCCAATTAACTTGACTTTCCTAGATAGAAATGATATGCTTAATCTACCAAACGTTCGGTAGGGAGAGGTGTATGAATCGCGAAGAAATCCTCAATGCCGCCGCACAAATCATCTCCCAAAAGGGTTACCACGCCGCTTCGATGCAAGATATCGCCGAAGCGGTGAATTTACAAAAGGGCAGCCTCTATCATCATGTTGCCAGCAAGCAGGAGATTCTGGCTCTCCTGCTTGATAAGACCCTGGATATGCTCATCCAGCGCCTGGAAACAGTTCTCGCCCAACCCCTTCCGCCAGATCAGCAACTGCTATTGGCAATTGCTGATTACCTCACCACCATCTTGGAGCACAAAGAGCTGGCGTCAGTGCTGCTCCTGGAACACCGCAGCCTGGATCCAGAGCATGCTGCCCGCCATCTTCCCCGCCGCCAGCGTTTTGAAGAATTGTGGCGTGAGCTGATCCGCCAGGGACGCGCTCAAGGCGTGTTTGAATGTAATGATCCGGTTATGGCGGTTATGGCTTTGATGGGCGCCATGAATTGGACCATCACCTGGTACAACCCCGCCGGTCCCCTGTCCCCGGTGCAGATTGCTGAACATTTTGCCGGATTTATCCTCTCTGGTTTGTTGACCCGTCCATTTCTGGATCGAGGCAAGCATTGATGGTCCAACCGCTTGATCCCATCCTGCTCCCTGACCACCCGCCGCTGCGCACCTTTAGCACTGCATCCGGAGCGCGCATTTTCCAGCTACCTCTGGAGTTGTTTCCTGGTTTTTGGGGTTATGCGTACCTGGTGCTGGTCAGCGCGCCGGATGGCGCTCCAATGCGGGTCCTGATCGATTGTGGCTCTGGCTTTGGGTATTCCAATGCTCACCTGGAAGCGGGTCTGGCAGCAGTCAGCGTCGCCACCGGTATCCCCACCCATCTTGAGGATCTCACACACATCCTGATCACCCATGGGCATATCGATCATTTCGGCGGTCTCAGCCATATCCGCCAGCTCACTTCAGCAAAAATTGGAATTCATGAGCTGGACCAGCGCATCCTAACCAACTACGAAGAGCGTTTGGCGATGGCAACGCGCAAGCTGGATGCCTTTTTCATCGAAGCCGGGGTCAGCCCCGAACGGCGCGCCAGCTTGTTAGATGTCTATCGCATCCATAAAGCCTTATTTCGCTCTGTGCCAGTGGATTTCACCTATGAAGCTGGCGGGATGCAGGTGGGTCCGTTCCATTTGCTGCATGTACCCGGACATTGCGCCGGGCATGTGGTCATCCGCTTGGATGATGTGCTGTTTGCCGGCGACCATGTCCTGGAAGGCCTCAGTCCACACCAGGCGCCTGAACAGATCACCCTTTCCACCGGCCTGGAGCATTACCTGAAATCACTGGAAACCTTACGCACGGTTACCCCGGATATCGCGCTGACCCTGGGCGGGCACCATGATCTGATCTATAACCTGGGGCAGCGCATCGCTGAGATCAAAGCCCTGCACCAGCAGCGCCTGGCGCAAGTGCTGGAGATATTGGTCCAACCAGGCACAGTCAGTGATGTTTCCAAGGCTCTTTTCCATGATGTAAGTGGGTACACGGTCTTACTGGCGATTGAAGAAGCTGGAGCCCATGTGGAATATCTCTACCAGCGCGGGTTGCTCGCAATCCATAACCTGGCAGAAGTGGAGAATAACCCGGAACCCGTACCGATTGTCTACAGGTCAGTTTTCACTGAGACTCAGTGATCAAAGGAGAGAAGCATATGTATTCATTCCAACCTAGCGAAGAGCAAAAAATGTTAGTGGACGCCCTCAGCCGTTATGCGCTGACCGATCTGCGCGCCAAGGCGCATGATGCGGATGAGGAATTCCAGCTACCCCCTGCCCTGATCGAGAAGGGCTGGGAATTAGGCTACCTGCAGGCTTCCATCCCCGAAGACCTGGGTGGCTTTGGTGAGCACTCCGTCGTCACCGGCGCCCTGGCTGCCGAAGAGTTGGTGTATGGCGATTTGGCGGGGGCGCTGGGCGTGCTGCTGCCTGCTTCCTTCGCCGTGCCCATCCTGCTGGCAGGCAGCCCGGAGCAGAAGGAACGCTTCCTGCCGCCTCTGTGCGAAGCGGAATGGCAGCCCTACTCCACCGCCTGGATCGAGCCGCAGTTTGATTATGATCCCTATGAGCTGAAAACGACGGCTGTCGAAGATGGCGACGTCTACGTCCTGACTGGCGAAAAAGCCTACGTGCCCTTTGCCGATCAAGCTGAATGGCTGCTGGTCTATGCTCGGTTGGGAGATGAGACGCAGGCTTTCATTGTCTCCGCTAAAGCGGAAGGGGTGAAGCTGGGCGAGCGCCAGAAGCTGATGGGGATACGCGCCCTGCCTGTATTCAAGCTTACTCTGAACGGCGTTCGCGTTCCCAAAGCAGACCGCCTGGGCGGGCCAGACGGGCATGCCTATTCCCCGCTGATCGACTCGGCGCGCGTGGCAATGGCTGCCAGCGCGGTGGGTCTGGCACGCGCCGCCTTTGATTATGCCCGCGAATATGCCAAAGACCGCGATGTTTTCGGTGTGAAAGTTGCCCAAAAGCAAGCCATTGCTTTCATGCTGGCGGAAATGGCAACCGAAATCGAATCCATTCGCCTACTGGTGTGGGAAGCCGCCTGGAAGATGGATACTGCCAAAGAGGATGCCAGCCAGGCAGCTTACTTGGCCTTTAGCGGCGCAGCCGATATGGTGATGATGGTCACTGATCGCGCCGTGCAGATCCTGGGCGGGCATGGCTACATCCGCGAGCATCCTGTAGAGCTGTGGATGCGCAACGGGCGCGGCATCGCCACATTTACTGGTTTGATGATGATCTAGTCAAATCATGCTTCTAGCATGATTTGACTTTAAGGAGAGATACCATGATTGATTTTGAAACCCCTAAACCGATTGCCCAGCTGGTGGATAATGTCCTGAAAACCGTGGCGATAAATATGATGCGCCCTCAATCGCGCTATTATGATGAGCATGAGCATGAGGTACCCTGGCACTATATTACTTTCATGCACTCTGCCATGAGCGCCATGGGCGCCGGATCGTTAGCCCCGGATCAAAAAGAAAAAACCACTGCGGATGGCAAACCGCGCCCGCGCATAGGTTACCAGCGCCTGGCGCATATGCTGGAAATGCTCTCCTGGGGGGACACCGGTATGTACCTGGTGACCCCGGGGGGCGGCTTGGGCGCTGCGGCGGTGGAAGCTGCTGGCACCCCCGAACAAAAGCAGAAATTTCTGGCCCGTTTCCAGACGGACAAACCCACCTTTGGCGCCATGGCGATGACCGAGTCCCAGGCTGGATCGGATACTTCAGCCATTCGCGCTACCGCGGTGCTCGATAAAGAAACCAACGAATGGGTGCTCAATGGCGAGAAGATCTTCGTCACCGGTGGGAAAATATCACTGGAGCTCTCGGATGGCTTTGTAGTTGTCTGGGCTACCATCGACCCATCGGCTGGGCGCGCTGGAATGCGCTCCTTTGTTGTCCCTGCTGGCACCCCGGGGGTTCAGGTGACCAAGCTAGAACACAAGCTGGGCATCCGCTGCAGCGATACCGCCTCCATTGTGATGCAGGATGCGCGTGTGCCCTTTGATCACATCCTGGGCAGCGCCGAAGTTGTGCGCCCGGAAGCCACCAGCAAAGGTTTCAAGGGTGCTATGGCGACCTTTGACGCCACACGCCCGCTGGTGGCAGCCATGGCGATCGGTGTGGCGCGGGCCACGGTGGAAATGGTGAAAGAGCTGCTGGCTGAGCAAGGCATCCAGATTCGTTATGGATTACCCCGCAATAAGCTCACCAGCCTGGAGCGCGATGTGATCGAAATGGAAGTCCTGCTGCGCTCAGCCTGGCTTTTGGTGCTCAAGGCGGTGTGGATGGCGGATAATCGCATCCCCAACTCTGCTGAAGCCTCCATGTGTAAAGTGCGCGCCGGCGATGTCGTCACGCGCATCACACAGAAGGCCGTTGAGATTATGGGCCCGCTGGGTTACACCACCGACACATTGCTGGAGAAGTGGTTCCGGGATGCCAAGATCAGCGATATCTACGAAGGCACGGGTCAGATCAATCGTCTGGTGGTGGCGCGCAACATCTTGGGCTACAGCGGCAAAGAATTGCGCTAAGCTGAATTTGGTAAAATGAGGAGATGAAACCACCTTTCTTTTACTCCTCAGTTCAAATTCAATGGCTTGGGTACTTTAACAATCGAGCATTCTGGTTTGGATGTGTGCTGTGTCTGCTGCTGGTGGGGCTGAGCGCCTGCCAGGTGGCTTACCCGCCGGCAGTCAAGACGCTAACCCCAGCGGTAAATAGTTTACCTGCGCCGCGCGTTCGTCAGGTGTCCACCCCGACGGCAACTGCCAACAATATACCCATCACAACGCCTACTTTCACTGTTGAGCCAACCGCCACACCCTCACCGACCTCTACCCCGGATCCATACTTTGCCTGGACGATCGACTATCTAATGGACAGACAATATGGCGGCGGGGAAATCCAGGTACAAGAAACCCTGCTGGTGACCTCCTACTATACCCGCACCCTGATCACCTATCCCAGCGATGATCTGGAGATTTACGGCTTCGTGAATGTACCGCGCGGCGAAGGCCCTTTCCCGGTAGTTATCGCCCTGCACGGGTATATCGAGCCAGCCATCTATCAGACCCTGGATTACACCACGGGATATGCCGATGCTCTTGCCCGGGCGGGTTTTCTGGTGCTGCATCCCAACTTGCGTGGATACCCACCTTCAGACGAGGGAGAGAACCTTTTCCGGGTCGGTATGGCTGTGGATGTGCTCAACCTGATTGCCCTGGTTCAGGAACACTCCGGGAAGCCCGGTTTGCTGGAGAAAGCTGACACGGCTGCTATTGGCTTATGGGGACACAGTATGGGCGGCGGTATCGCTACGCGAGTGATCACAGTTAACCCTGCTGTGCGGGCGGCAGTGTTGTATGCTGCCATGTCTGGTGACGAGCGCCAGAATTATGAAGCTATCCAGAGCTGGTCAGATGGTTTGCGCGGCCTGGATGAGCTGGCTTTCCCGGAAGAGCAATTGGTCCGGGTTTCTCCAATCTATTACCTGGAACAAATCCAGGCTGCGGTGAGCATCCACCACGGCATCAGTGATGAGCTGGTCCCACTGGAATGGTCCCAGGATTTGTGCCAGCGGCTGCAAAACCTGGGTAAATCCGTAGAATGCTTCGATTATCCAAAAATGCCGCACACTTTTTATGGAGAAGGCGACGATTTGTTTAATCAGCGTGTAATCGAATTTTTTAATCGCCAGCTACGCCCATGACCAATCTTGTCATTGAAGTCTTATTGATCCTGGTTTTGATCCTGTTCAATGGCGTTCTGGCCATGTCTGAGACGGCTGTGGTCTCGTCGCGCAAGGCGCGTCTGCAACAGCGCGCCGAGGATGGGGATGAAAGCGCGCAGGCAGCCCTGAAGCTGGCCGAAAATCCGTCCGATTTCCTATCCACGGTGCAGGTGGGCATCACACTGGTAGGCATCCTATCAGGCGCATTCGGTGGTGTAACGGTTGCCAAATATCTAGAAGATTGGATGCAAAACATCCCCTGGCTGGCGCCTTATGCCACTTCGCTCAGTTTGGGCCTGGTGGTTCTGGTGATCACTTACCTGAGCCTGGTGATCGGTGAGCTGGTTCCAAAACAGCTGGCGCTCAACAACCCTGAAGCGGTCTCATCCAGGATTGCTGGCCCCATGCGTATCCTTGCGCGCCTTACCGCGCCATTGGTACGTTTGCTGAGTATCTCGACCCGTTTCGTCTTGCGCTTGATCGGTGTAAAAGATTCGGATGAACCACCGGTGACCGAAGAAGAGATCAAGGTGATGATCGGGCAAGGCACCTCTGCCGGGGTTTTCGCCCAGGCTGAGCAGGATATGGTCGAAGCAATCTTCCGGCTGGGAGACCGGCGCGTGGGCACCCTGATGACCCCACGCACTGAAATTTACTGGCTGGACCTGGAAGACTCCCCGGAAGAGATCCGGCGAAGGATCATCGAAAGCCAATACTCCAATCTACCCGTCGCCAAAGGCAATCTGGACCATGTGGAAGGCATTGTTCAATCCAAGGATTTACTGGCTCAAGCCCTGGCAAACCAGCCCTTGGACATCCCGGGCGCGATCAAGCTGGCTCAGTATGTGCCAGAAAGCCTGCCTGCTTTGCAGGTCCTGGAACGTTTTCGTGAGAGCGGCATCCACATCACCCTGGTGATCGATGAGTTTGGTGGCTTACAGGGTCTGGTGACTATCATGGATGTGCTGGAAGCGATTGTCGGTGAAATGCCCATGTATGGAGAAGGCCAGGATCGTGAGATCTTGCGCCGCCCGGATGGCTCGTGGCTGCTTTCAGGTATGCTGCCGATCGATGAATTCATTGAGGTCCTAGGCTTGAAAGATTTACCCGATTTTGACCGAGGTGGTTATGAAACTTTGGGTGGCTTTGTGATGGCTCATCTGGGGCGGATTCCCTTGAGTGGAGACCGTATCGAGTTAAATCAGATTGTTTTTGAAGTCATGGATATGGATGGTTTCCGGGTTGATAAAGTTCTGGTTTTTCCCAAGGAGCAAGCAGGGAAAGCCGCTGACTCACCGGATACGACTTTCTCGATTTGAGAATCAGAAGAAAGCGCGCCATCTGCATGTATGGTATGGCTGTGCTGAATGTGTGAGAGTACTTATTCGGAAGGAGGAAACATGACGTACAAAATCCATCGGGCAGTAGTCATTGGGGCGGGCACGATGGGGGCTGCCATTGCCGCCCACCTGGCAAATACTGGAGTGCCAGTCACGTTGTTGGATATTGTCCCCAACCGCCTGACCCCCGCAGAAGAGAAGAAGAATCTATCTTTAAATGACCCGGAAGTTCGCAATCGAATCGTCAAGGAAGGTTTTGATCGGGCGATCAAATCACGCCCGGCCAGTTATTTTACCCCTGAGACCGCTGCCCTGGTAAAAATTGGCAACCTGGAAGATGATTTTCAGGTGATCGCCCAGGCAGATTGGGTGATCGAAGTGATTGTGGAAAATCTGGCCATCAAGCAGCAACTGATGGCACGCATCGATGCTGTGCGCGGTGCAAAGTCCATCATCAGCACCAATACCTCCGGTATACCGGTGGCATCCATCGCAGAGGGTTTATCGGAGAGCTTCCGCCAGCACTTCCTGGGCACGCACTTCTTCAACCCACCCCGCTATCTTAAGCTGGTGGAAATTATCCCTACCGCTGAAACCCTTCCCGAGGTCGTCTCGGTAATCAGCCGTTTTGTCGAAACTCGCCTGGGTAAAGGGCCGGTTTTGGCCAAGGATACGCCCAACTTCATCGGCAATCGCCTGGCTTTTGGCAGTGGCGCATTTGCCCTGGATTATATCCTAGCCAATAATTACACCGTAGATGAGGTGGATGCTGTCACGGGTCCGGCGCTGGGCAGGCCTAAGACGGCTACCTTCCGGCTTATCGACCTGGTGGGCATCGATGTCTGGGAGCATGTCGGGCGCAACCTGGCGCCAGCCATCCCCCATGATGAGCATGCCTTGCGCTATCTGAGCTCTGAACCGGTTAACCAGCTGATCAGTACCCTGGTCAAGAATGGCTGGTTGGGTAATAAAACCAAACAAGGCTTCTATAAAGAGGTTCGTAAAGACGACGGGGGAAAAGAATTCTGGACATTAAACTTACACACTCTGGAATATGAGCCGCCGCAAAAAGTGCGCTTCGAATCGATCGGCAAGGCGCGCGATAAAGAGAGCCTGGCTGAACGCCTGAAGATAGTCCTGGCGGGTGAGGATCGCGCCGCCCAGCTCGCCCGTGCTCTTACGTATCAGAGCCTGGCTTATACTTCCGAGCGCATCCCCGAAATTGCCGACACACCTTTGCCGATTGATGATGCGATGCGCTGGGGCTTTGGACACGAGGCCGGGCCGTTTGAAACCTGGGACATGCTGGGGGTGCCAGAAGTAGCCGCAGCCATGCAGGCCGAAGGTTTTCCAGCTGCCCCGTGGGTCACACAGATGCTGGCGCAGGGTTGTACCAGCTTCTACCAGTACGATGGCGAGCGTAAGTTGGCTGTTTATAATCCAGTTTTGGGTGGTTATGCCCCGATACCCCGCCTTCCAGAGCTGTTTGTACTCAAAGAGCTGAAGGATTCTGGGAAAGTCATCCGCAAGAATGACAGCGCCAGCCTGGTGGATTTGGGGGAAGGCGTGGCCTGTGTTGAATTCCATACCAAGATGAATGCCCTGGATGATGATATTTTTAGCCTGATGCAATATGCTCTGGATAAGGCTGAAACAGACTTCACCGGTCTGGTGATCGGCAATGACGGGCAAAACTTCAGCGCCGGAGCGAACCTGTTTATGGTGTTGATGGCAGCCCGTATGGGCGCCTGGGACCAGCTGGGTGAAGCAGTGCGCAAGATGCAAAATATCAATATGCGCATGCGCTACTTCCCCCGCCCGGTTGTCACCGCGCCGGCTGGGCTGGCGCTGGGTGGCGGCTCGGAGGTGCTGATGCATGGAAGTCGGGTGGTGGCAGCTGCCGAGCTCTACGCCGGCCTGGTGGAGATCGGTGTAGGGGTGATCCCGGCAGGTGGCGGGACCAAAGAAATAGTGCGTCGCCTGGTCAATCCGGCCATGCGCACCCAGAATGTCGATCCACTGCCATTCCTGCAGAGGGCTTTTGAGCAAATCGGTCTGGCAAAAGTAGCCACCAGCGCCGAAGAAGCGCGCCAGATGGGCCTTTTAGGTCCGGCGGATCGGGTGGTGATGAACCGTGATCTATTGCTCTCCGAAGCGAAAAAAGAAGTCCTGCACCTGGCATCTTCTGGCTACCGCCCACCTCAGCCAGAAAAGATCTATGCCGCTGGGCGGGATGCGCTGGCAGCCCTGCGCGTCGGTATCTATATGATGAAAGAAGCCAAGTTCATTACCGAACACGAATGGCTGATTGCCAACAAATTGGCTTATATCCTCACAGGCGGCGAGCTCAGCCAGCCTGGCTGGGTGGATGAACAATTTATCTTAGATCTGGAACGGGAGGCGTTTCTCTCCCTGTGTGGCGAAGAAAAGACGCAAGCCCGCATCTACAATATGCTGGAAACCGGGAAACCACTGCGCAACTAGCTGCAGACGAGAAAGGAGATTGAATGATGAATCCTACCTATTCCACACAGGAAGCTGTGATTGTGGCTGCGGTGCGTACTCCGGTGGGCAAAGCCAAACGTGGCAGCCTGGCTACCGTTCGCCCGGATGACCTGGCTACCCTGGTAATTAAAGAAGTCTTGCATCGGGCGAACGATCTGGACCCGAGCCTGGTAGATGATGTGATTCTGGGGTGTGCCTTCCCGGAGGGTGAGCAGGGCATGAACATGGCACGCCTGGCCTTGTTGAAGGCTGGCCTGCCAGTTAGCGTGCCAGGTGAGACGATTAATCGTTTCTGCTCTTCGGGTATGCAAAGTATTGCGCACGCGGCCTTTGCCGTTATGGCCGGGCAGCTGGATATTGTTATTGCGGGGGGTGTTGAATCGATGAGCATGGTGCCCATGACCGGCTATAAGTTTGCCCCCAATCCAGGCCTGGCAGTAGATGCCCCTGAGTCGTTTACCGCAATGGGCCTGACCGCCGAGTTGGTGGCCGAGCGCTATGGTATCAGCCGTACCGACCAGGATCTGTTTGCTCTGGGATCCAACCAGAAGGCTGCCGCGGCCGTGGACTCCGGACGCTTCGATCCTGAGCTGGTCCCTGTACCGGTGCAGATTGTCGAGCCTGCTGATGGCGGGCAGCCCACCCGGCGAAATTTCCTCTTTTCTCGCGATGAAGGCCCGCGTGCCGATACCAGTCTGGAAGCGCTGGCTAAACTGCGCCCGGCTTTCAAGGAAGGTGGCACAGCCACTGCCGGCAACTCATCCCAGATGTCCGATGGCGCAGCGGCTGTACTGGTCATGTCGGCAGCTAAAGCCCAGGAATTTGGCTTGAAACCCCTGGCGCGTTTTGTGGCCTTTGCTGTAGGCGGCGTTCCGCCGGAAGTGATGGGTATTGGCCCGATCGCTGCCATCCCGAAGGCGTTAAAGCTGGCCGGTATGACCCTGGACGATATCGGGCTGATCGAGCTGAATGAGGCCTTTGCCGCCCAGAGCCTGGCGGTAATTCGCCAGCTCGGTCTGAACACCGAGATCACCAATGTCAATGGCGGGGCGATTGCACTCGGCCACCCACTGGGCTGCACGGGGGCCAAACTGGTCACCCAGTTGATCTACGAAATGCCACGCCGGGGCGTAAAGTACGGCATGGTAAGTATGTGCATTGGCGGTGGTATGGGTGCCGCCGGTATCTTTGAGAACCTGCAATGATCCATCAGGACCTCGAATCAAACACCAAGGAGTAGAAGATGTCTGACATAACCGTAGAAAAATTAATGTCGCGCATGCCTAAAGCTTTCCGGCCTGAATCTGCCGAAGGCGTGGATACCATTTTGCAGTATCACTTATCCGGTAAGGAAGCCGGGGACTGGTATGTGCTGATCAAAGATGGAGCGTGCGAAGTCTTTAATGGCGTGCATGACAGCCCGCGCATGACCCTCAGCGCCGATTCGGATGACTATATTGCGATCTTCACCGGGCAGACAAATGCCATGAAAGCCTTTATGGAAGGCAAGCTCAAGCTGTCCGGGGATCTCAACATGGCGATGAAACTGCCCAACATGTTCAAGATGACTTGATGCGGCGCGTTTGATCTGATGGAGTAGCAAAATATTCCTGCATTATGTTGTAGAGCGGGCTTTCCAGCCCGTGCATGGTTCATCTCTATACCCCTATCGTAGCTCAGGATGATCTGTCTGAGCTACGATTTTTTATTTAGTTGTGTCGGAGCATCAATCCACCAATTATCGAGTATGATACATCCCAGAAGGAGTCCTTCCATGACCCACCTGCTCGATCCCCTCAATCGCTACCAGGGCTGCTTGACCGGTTTAGCCACTGGAGATGCCCTGGGCACCACTTTGGAGTTTAAATCTCCAGGGACTTTCAAGCCCATCAGCGACATGCTCGGCGGCGGCCCCTTCCATCTCCAGCCCGGTCAATGGACGGACGACACTTCCATGACATTGTGTCTGGCGGAAAGCCTGGTGGAATGCCAGGGTTTTAACCCCTCCGACCAGATGGAGCGCTATACGCGCTGGTACCAGGTAGGTTATTGGAGCAGCACCGGCGCTTGTTTTGATATCGGCAATACCGTTGCCCAGGCCTTACACCGCTTTGCACGCACCTCGGACCCTTACAGCGGCACCAGCGATCCATACAGCGCCGGAAATGGCTCTCTGATGCGCCTGGCGCCGGTTCCAATGGTGTACGCAAACCAACCCGAAAAATTAGACGAGTACGCCTCCCTCAGCTCCCGCACCACGCATGCAGCGCAGACAGCGCTGGATGCCTGCCGCTATTATGCCGCGTTGATTGCGGCTGCTTTAAGTGGTATCGACAAAGCTACCTTGCTAACCGTGAATTTCTCTCTGATCCCCGGCTTATGGGAGCGCAAACCCCTGCACCCGGAGATTGCTGAGATTGCTGAAGGCTCATTTAAGCGCCGTCAGCCTCCTCTAATTAAAGGCACTGGCTTTGTCGTCCGCGCGCTGGAAGCTGCTTTGTGGGCGTTTTACCACAGCCGGGACTTCCGTTCGGGCTGTTTGCTGGCGGCCAATCTGGGTGATGATGCCGACACCACTGCAGCCATTTATGGCCAGCTCGCCGGAGCGTATTATGGGCTGGCTGGCATCCCTGCCGAATGGCTGGAGCAGTTAGCGCTGCGGGATGAGATTCTCGACCTGGCTGAGCGCTGTTATGATCTATCCACCTTGTAGATAAAATTATTCATAGACGTCCTATTCCAGAACAGGCAAAAGCCTGGATCAATTACTTTGCCATCATCCAATCACAGAATGCTATAATACCCCCCTATGACTGACAAACTCACTCACCTTGATGACCAGGGCCGCGCTCACATGGTAGACGTCGGCGCCAAACCCGATACGCAGCGTACTGCCGTTGCCGGCGGCGAGATCAAAATGCGTCTGGAAACCTTTCACCTGATCCAGGCCGGGACCATAAAAAAAGGCGATGTGCTCACCACCGCCCAGCTGGCAGGTGTGATGGCTGCTAAGAAGACCGCCGAGCTGATCCCCCTCTGCCATCCCCTGGGGCTGACCTACATCGATGTGCGCCTGCTGCTCGATGAAGCACTGCCGGGCGTGCGCATCACGGCTGAAGCCCGCACCACCGGCAAGACCGGGGTGGAGATGGAAGCCCTGACTGCCGTCTCTGTCGCTGCCCTGACCGTCTATGATATGGCTAAAGCCGTGGAAAAGACCATGCTAATCCAAAATATCCGCTTGCTGGAGAAGCATGGCGGGATGAGTGGTGATGTTATTAATGATTAACCGGGAAGCGCAACCATGAATCAGATCAAAGTTTTGTTTTTTGCCACCCTTAAAGAACATATCGGCCAGCGCCAACTACTCCTCGAAGTACCGGAGGACGCCGATGTGCGTCTGGTAAAAGATCATTTGGGCACTGTATACGCGCCTCTGCAGCCGCTTCTCGAAACTTGTATCGTGTCTATCAACCGGGAGTTTGCATTGGATGAAGACCGGCTACCCAGTGGCGCTGAGGTGGCCTTCTTCCCGCCGGTCAGCGGCGGTTCAGGTGCGGAATTCCCTACGATTTACCGCATTACCGAGGCCGCTCTGGACCTGGACGAGCTGGTCGCCCAAATTACCCTGCCCAGCACCGGGGCAGCCTGTGTCTTTACGGGCATGGTGCGCGGGGTTACCAGGCGTGGCGCGGCGCATGAAACCAGCTACCTGGAATATGAAGCCTACATCCCCATGGCCGAAGCCAAAATGGCTCAGGTCGCACAGGAGATCCGCGCCCGCTGGCCAATTGTGGAGGGGATTGCCATTGTTCAGCGCATCGGCAAGTTGGACCCTGGCACGCCCACCGTTTTGATCGCTTGCTCCGCCGCTCACCGTGATACCGGTGTGTTCGAAGCCGCACGCTATGGCATCGACCGCTTAAAGGAAATTGTGCCGGTGTGGAAAAAGGAAGTCAGTCCGCAGGGTGAAGCCTGGGTGGAAGGTGAGTACCTCCCCAAGCCAGGAGAATAGCTCAATGCCAGACATTAAATGCACCAACTGCGGGCGTCCCTATCCCGAACAGGGGCTGCCTTACCGCTGCCCGGTGTGCCTGGGGACCTTCGACCAGGCTGATCTCCCTGTCTATGACGCTCAACAGCTTGATGCAGCTGCATCCTATCCGGGCATCTGGCGTTTTCTGCCATTATTAGGCCTGGCGCAGGATGCACCGCAAATAACCCTTGGGGAGGGTAACACCCCTCTGGTGTGGAGTGATTTTGGCGCGCGGCGCGTGGCCTTCAAACTTGAATTTCTCAATCCCACCGGTGCCTACAAAGACCGTGGTTCTGCCGTGCTGGCCAGCCTGCTGCAGTCAAGAGGCTTCCAGGCTGCGGTAGAGGATTCGTCTGGCAATGCCGGGGCTTCTTTTGCTGCCTATGCCGCACGCGCGGGTGTCCATGCCAGGATATTTGTTCCCGATTCCGCCTCCGGACCCAAGCGCGCTCAGATTGGGGTGTATGGCGGCGAGCTGGCGCTGGTCCCAGGGCCGCGCTCCAATGCGGCTCAGGCAGTGCAGAAAGCCGCCGAGGATGGGGACATCTATGCCAGTCATGCCTACCTGCCTCAGGTGCTCTCAGGATATGCCACCATCGCTTATGAGCTCTTCCAGCAACTGGGCCGCGCACCTGGAACGGTAGTGGTTCCGGCCGGGCAGGGCAATCTGCTCCTGGCGATTGGGCGCGGGTTCAAAATCTTGCAGAACAGCGGGTTGATCCATGAACTGCCTCGCCTGGTAGGCGTGCAGGCACGCGCCTGTGCTCCTCTTTGGGCGGTATATCATTATGGGATTGCCGGCTATGGCTGGGTGACGGAAGGCGAAACCCTTGCAGAGGGGGTGCGCGTTTCCACGCCTTTGCGCGGGGATGCTGTTCTGCGAATGGTCGAAGAGAGCCAGGGTACTTTCCTGGTGGTAGATGAGGACCAAATCCTTCCTGCTCGCGACCAACTGGCCCAACGGGGGTTTTATGTAGAGCCGACCTCTGCTCTGGTGTGGAATGCTCTGCAGCAATTAGCTGTTGATGCCCCCGAGCCGTTGGTGGCTATTCTAACCGGCAGCGGCCTGAAGACCCCCTCTCACCTGGTCTGAGCAAAACAGGTGTACCCAGCGTCTGCTCGGTTTCGTTCATGAGGAGGCCTGGGTGTCCCAACAATATTCTTCAAATGAAGCAATCGTTATCACGGGTTTCGGAACAGTCAACCCTTTGGGGTTGACTGCCGAACAATCATGGCATGCGGCGGTACAGGGAGTATCTGGGGTAGGGCCGATAACCCTGTTTGACGCCTCCGACTACCAGGTGCGCATCGCTGCCGAAGTTAAAGATTTCAACCCCGATAATTATTTGCCAGCCAGAGAAGTTCGCCGTCGGGATCGTTTTGAATTATTTGCTGCAGCGGCTGTCCAGGAAGCCCTTGCCCAATCTGGTCTGCAAATTAACGATTCCAACCGCGAGCGTGCTGCTGTAATCATTTCCTCAGCGATTGGCGGGATCGAAGCCCTGAGTAATTCGCAAGATACGCTGCGGGTGGATGGCCCGCGCCGCATCAGCCCTTTTGCCATCCCCATGTTGATGTCCAATGGCGCTTCCAGCATGATCGCCATTGATCTGGGTGTTCAAGGTCCTTCTTATTCAATTGCTTCAGCCTGTGCTTCAGGTGCAGATGCCATCGGGTTAGCCTGGACGCTCTTGCGTGCTGGAGTTGTGGATGTGGTGATTTCGGGAGCCAGCGAAGCCACCATCACACCACTGGGAGTGGCAGCTTTTGATCGGGTAGGGGCTATATCGCGTAATGAAGATTACCGTTGCACCCCGCAGCCCTTTGATCTCCAGCGCGATGGTCTGGTGATGGGTGAAGGTGCTGCGGTGCTGATCTTGGAGCGCGCTTCACACGCCAAAAGCCGTGGGGCAGACATTCTGGTGGAGCTAGCTGGTTATGCTGCTACATCGGACGCCCACCATATCACAGCGCCGTCTGATGATGGCAACGGAGGCGCCCGGGCAATCCGTAAGGCGCTGGAATCGGCGCGCGTAAACCCGGACGAGATCAGCTATATCAATGCACACGGCACGGGTACTGTCTTAAATGACATCTCTGAAACTCGCGCCATTAAAGGCGCATTGGGGGCTTTGGCGTATAATATACCCGTATCGTCTACGAAATCCATGACCGGTCACATGATGGGTGCAACTGGCGCGCTGGAAGCGTTGTTCTGTGTGAAAGCCATCCAGGAAAATATCGTTCCTCCGACGATACATTACCAGACTCCAGACCCACAGTGCGACCTGGATTATGTGCCAAATCATGCTCGGCAGATGCCTGTGGAGGTTGCCGTGAGTAATGCCTTCGGTTTTGGTGGGCATAATGCGGTGCTGGTCTTGCGTAAATTCAGGTGAACGAGTAATATTTCAGAACCAAAAATTATCAAGTTGAACTGATGGAACGCCAGATACTCGACCCTGCGTGGGGTTTCTGGCGCTCCCTGAGTTCTGGGAGGAGATTATGAGAAATCATTCCCAGGGAGTCCCGGGCGTCGAGATCGCCGGGGAGTTTACTCACCGCACGGCTGTTATTTTCACAGATAGGCTTTTGCTGCGGCGCGCGCTGACTCATAGCTCGTACCTGAATGAACATCCGGAAGCACTCGAGGACAATGAACGCCTGGAGTTTTTGGGAGATGCTGTACTGGACTTCCTGGTTGGAGCCTGGTTGTACAATCAGTTTCCCGAGATGCGCGAGGGGGAGCTAACGCGTTTGCGCTCTGCATTGGTTCGCACCGAGCAATTAGCCGAATTTGCCCGCCAGGTGGAGCTGGGCTCGATGATGCTCCTGGGCAAAGGGGAAGACGAGAATGGGGGGCGACAGCGCGATGCCTTGCTTTGCGCAACCTTTGAAGCTGTGATCGGCGCGCTGTACCTGGATCAGGGGATGCAAGCTGTCAACAATTTCATCGAGCCGCGCCTGGAAGAGGCTGTGGAGCAGATTATGGTATTGAATAAAGAAAAGGACCCTAAAAGCATACTCCAGGAATGGGCCCAGGCCCAGGGATATGGTCCTCCGGTCTATCGCCTGCTCACCACCATGGGACCCGAACATGCGAAATCGTTCGAAGTCGAGGTGATTGTAGATGGAAAAGCCTGTGGGCGCGGTGTGGGTAACAGCAAACAGGCAGCTACGAAAGCCGCGGCGCGTGCAAAACTTGTAACACTGGGTTATGAATAAGCGATGATGCTCTCCAGACTTAAATCACTTGAATTACATGGCTATAAGACTTTTGCCAGCCGGACTCTGTTCGAGTTCGCTGACAATATTACCTGTATTGTCGGCCCGAATGGCAGCGGTAAGTCAAATATCGCCGATAGCATGCGTTGGGTGTTGGGCGAGCAATCCTACAGCCTGTTGCGCGGCAAGAAAACCGAAGATATGATCTTTTCGGGCTCGGAACAGCGCTCCCGTGCAGGGATGGCCTCGGCTACGATAACTTTTGATAATGTCGATAACTGGCTGCCGATTGATTTTAGCGAAGTGGCTATCACTCGCCGGGCATATCGGGATGGGACCAATGAGTATCTGATCAACGGTCAGCGGGTGCGTTTGAAAGATGTCTCTGAAATGCTGGCTCAATCCGGTTTAGCAGAGCGCACCTATACGATCATTGGGCAAGGCCTGGTAGATGCTGCCCTGGCGCTCAAAGCTGAAGAGCGCCGCCGTTTATTCGAAGAAGCTGCCGGCATTGGTCTATATCGTACCCGGCGTGAAGAAGCCTTGCGCCGCCTGGATACGACCCGGCGCAATCTCGAGCGTGTTCAGGATATCCTGGCTGAATTACAGCCCCGCTTGCGCAGTCTGGAGCGCCAAGCCAAACGTGCCCAGGAATACGACCAGGTGCGATCTGATCTCAAGGTGCTTTTGCGTGAGTGGTATGGTTACCACTGGCATAAAGCCCAAATTGACCTGGCTGAATCCATGGAAATAGCTCACCAGCGTGAAACCAGCCTGGATCAAACTCGTCGGGAGCAATTTGGCCTAGATGAACAGGTGGGGGACCTGCACTCCAAAACCCAGTCCTTGCGGGCGCGCTTGAACTCGTGGCATCGGCAGATGGCGGAATTGCATACCCAACGTGAAGCAGTAATTCGCTCGCTGGCTGTAGCGGATGAGCGTGAGCGTTCTTACCATGAACAAAGCCAAAATTTAGACATTGAAGCAGCACGTCAGGTTGAGGAACAGGCGCTTTTTGGAGATCGTCTGGTCGTGCTCAAACAGGAGCTCGCGGCTATTGAGGATGACCTGCAAGAGGCGCGTAACCAGGTGGAGCAGGCGCGGGCAGAGCTGACAGCGAGCCAGGCTGAGCGGCGTGCCATCGAAGAAAAACTACAGTCCGCGCGTCACGAATCGGGTAGCCTGAATCAGAAGCAAAATACACTCCAGGCGCGGCAGATTGAAATGCAGAACCAGCGCACACGCAACCTGGCAGTTTTGGAGCAAACCCAGAAAGCCGCCACAGCCGCAGAAGCTGAATTTAACCAAGCTGTTCAACACCTTCAATCCGCCTTAAAGGCGCGCGAATTGGCTTTGGAGCAACTTAAAAAAGCCGAGACTGATTTGCAGACCCATCAAGAGAAACTGCTGGCTGTCAACCGCGCTCTGCAGCAAGCCCGTGAACGCATGGCGACTCACCAGGCAGAACAGGCGCGCCTGAAAGCGCGTCTGGATGTATTGGTGCAGGCTGAAAATGCTTTTACCGGTTATGGTGAAGGCGCAAAATTATTATTGCAGGCCGCCGGGCAAGCCAGGCTGAGCGGAGCGCGCCAGGCATTGAGCAACCAGCTCGAGGTACCGGAGGAATTGGAAACGGCGATCTCGGCTGCATTGGGCGATTACCTGGATGCAGTATTACTGGATCATTCGCTGGATGAAGCTCTGGATTTGCTAAGTGGAGCTGCCAAGCGTGGTGTTTTACTCCCCATCGACGCCATGAAACCAGCTGTGAATCTGCCCGTTATGTCTGATATATCGGGATGGTTAGGCATTGCGGCGACGCTGGTACGTGCTCCAGCAGAGTTGCGCCCGATTGTTGATCTATTATTGGGGCAGGTAGTATTGGTGAGCGACCGTTCGGCAGCCAGGCGCGTCTTAGGGCAGCTCGCTGTTCAGGATGCTTCAGGCGTCTACCGGGCTGCGCGCGCGGTGACCTTAACCGGAGAAGTCTTCTACGCCTCCGGGCCGGTTGTAGCTGGAGCCGGAGAACGTCAGGGACAAGATCTGCTCAGCCGCCCGCGCCAGCGCAAAGATTTGAATGAGCAGATTGAGGCTGCCAGGCAGCGTTATGAGCAGCAAGAGCGTGAAGTGGCTGATTTGAGAAAATCTCAGGTTACTCTTCAAGAGGACGAACAATACTTGCGCCAGGCTGTAAAAGATGCCCGTCGTATAGAAGATCAAGCTGCACAGCTAGCCAGCCGGGAACAAAATACGAAAGAACAGGCCGAACGCCAAAGCCGCTGGCAGAAAGAACAAGCCCGGCGGTTGCAGACGGAGCTCGAGGATTCGGCTCAACAGCTCGAGCAGCTGGCTGCGGAGATCAAACTCCTGGATGAACAGTTGATCCAGGCGCGCGCTCAGGTCAGACTCTACCAAGGCCAATTGGACCAAATGCTGCTGGAAGAGTTGCAAGACACCCTGGCCCACTGGAGCACGCGCCAGGCGGTAGCTGAACGCGCCATGCAAGACGGTCAGGCTCGTCTCCAGGACCTGACAGCCTCCATCGCGCGCAACCAGAATACACACAACCAGCTCATATTACGCATACAGGAAATCACCAGCAGCCTGACGGAACTAGAAACTGGCCGGGAGACCAGCCGCGCTCGAGAAAGTGAACTGGCAGCTGAAATAATTGTATTGGAGCAGTTAATCCAACCTGCTGAAATTGAGCTGGTGGGGCTGGAAGAAAAACAGACCGCATTGCAGACCGTTCAGTCCAGCGCACGGCAGGCGTTGAGCGCGGCAGAACACAACCATGCTCAGGCACGCATCCAGCTTGCCCGCCGCCAGGAAGCTTTGGAAACCTTACGACACCGCATTGAAGAAGATTTTGGTCTGGTCGCCTTTGAATACGAAGAAGAAGTATCTGGGCCAACCCCTCTGCCGCTGGATGGTATGGTGGAGCAGCTGCCGGTCGTACACCAGCTATCGATTGATATCGATGACAATCTCAAACGCCAGCGCGCCCAGCTTCGCCGTATGGGGCCGATCAACCCGGAAGCGCAGAGCGAATACAAAGAAGTCAGCCAGCGCTTCGTGTTCATGAATGAGCAATTGGCTGATTTGGCTAAGGCAGAGGCTGATATTCACGAAGTCATTCGCGAGCTGGATGGGATGATGCAGCGCGAGTTCCGTAAGACCTTTGATGCAGTGGCAGTTGAATTCCGTCAAATTTTTACCCGTCTGTTCGGAGGCGGGTCAGCGCGCCTTGTTTTAACTAACGAGGATGACCTGGCGAATACCGGCATTGATATTGAAGCGCGCCTGCCAGGCCGCCGTACGCAGGGCTTATCCCTACTTTCAGGCGGCGAGCGCAGCCTGACGGCTACTGCTTTGGTTTTCTCGTTGCTCAAGGTCTCGCCGACTCCGTTTTGCGTTCTGGACGAAGTGGATGCCATGTTGGATGAAAGCAACGTGGGCCGCTTCCGCGAATTGCTGCGTGAGCTGAGCCGTAATACTCAGTTTGTGGTGGTCACACATAACCGCAATACAGTTCAGGCAGCGGATGTGATTTATGGTGTTACCATGGGACGCGACTCAGCCAGCCAGGTTTTAAGCCTTAAGCTGGATCAGGTGAGCCAGGTGGTAGGTGAGGCTGCTTGAGTCTGATCATCAAAACAAATGAAAAGCCCCGAGTGATGCTACATGTTAGCACTCGGGGCTTTTTGGTTGGTAATTCAATAATATCTGTGCTAGACGTAGGCGCTAAGGTGCAACAGTCGGAAGTACCTGGGTAGGTAGGGTTTGCTGGGATTGGAGCTGGTTGATATAGTCTGTAATTTCCGGCGGCATGGTCGGCTCGGTGGGTATCCGGGTTGTCCAGTCTTCACGGGTAACGATGGTAGCAGCTTCTTGTTGGGCAGTCAGCCACTCCTCGAATTTAGCGTCTTTTTCGGACTGATACTCAGTTTCATCCAGGGGACGCTCTTCCTTGCCCAGGCTTTGGATAATGTGAAAACCGAAATCGGATTCGACAATTCCGCTGAGCGCGCCGGGTTCAAGTGCAAAGGCTGTTTCTTCAAATGGGGCAACCATAAAATTGCGCCCGAACCAACCCAGATCCCCGCCTTTATCCTTGTTGCTGGTATCGGTGGAATAGGTCTTTGCCAGTTCTGCAAAATCAGCCCCGCCTTCCAATAACCCCAAGACTTCTTCTGCTTGTTCCTGGGTCTCAAGCAGGATGTGCCGCGCCCATACCTGCTCCACGGTGCGAGGGATATTCATCTCTGCCAGGACCGCATCGTAGACCTTGAAGTAGTACACCTGAGATTCGATCACATAGCGCAAATCACTCTCTGTGATGTTGTAGTTATCGCTGAAACCGGTCAGTGATTCCTGATACAGTTGCTGATAACCTTCGAGAGTGTAAGCGGTGGGGGTTGCGGTGGGAGCCAGGGTAGCAGTCGCTGTGGCTGGGCCGGATGGGGTGCTGGTGGCAGTGGGCGCCTGAGTTGGTGTGGCTTCGATGGTAGGTGTTGATGTCGCGGCTGCCTCGGCTGTAGCTACGATCACTTCAGCCGTCGCGGTTGCAGCGGTCTCGTTGGCTACAGCGGTTTCGGTGGCAACTACCGGGTCAAGTGTGGAAGTTGGCGCCATCACCGTCATCTGCAGTGCCGAGTATGTGGAAGTCGGGATGGCTTCCAGGGAGGCTGTGGGGGTGGGTGTGCCATTGGGGAAGAATTCAAACGCTTCCTGGAACGCCTTTTCGACCTCTTCATCCGTCACGGTAATCCCACGCCGGGCTGCCTCCTGGCGGATAAGCAGGTTGTCGGTCATGCGGTCGAGGATCTGCTGTCCGATCACAGTATCGCTCATTTGCATCTGAATTTGCGCGAGCTGGCTCAGGATACTGGATTGGATACTTGGATCTGTGCCAAACATTTGCGCCAATTGGTAGGTATTGTAAGCATTCTGGATCAGCGAGAAGCGAGCGTAACGCACCTGGCCTTGAAACTGTTTGGCGGTCGCTTTATCGCCGTTGACCGTCAGAATCGCCTGATTGTCGCGGATTACACTTTCGTATAAATAACCGTAGATGATTACGCCAACAACCGCAATAATCACAACAGCCAGACCAATCAGCAAATACCTGCGCTGTAGTTCTTCTCTCTGCTGGCGCGCCAGGTGCTTTTTGGACTGAGGAATTTTTTCTTTCGGAGTTTCAGACATAGTAGTTCCTTACAGAAAAGCGGGGCACAGGGGATACCCATGCCCCGCGCTCTATGCGGATGATGCCGGTTTAGCGCAATACTTCGCCGGAGAATGGTAGCATCGCCAGGTGGCGCGCACGTTTGATAGCTACAGCCAGGTCACGTTGGTGCTTGGCGCAGGTGCCGGTTTGGCGGCGAGGACGGATCTTTCCGTCATCGCTGATGAAGCGGCGCAGCATATCGAATTGTTTGTAATCAATTACCGCATTTTTTTCGGCGCAAAACTGGCATTCGCGCGGCCGGGAAAAGAAGCGGCGAGGGGCATTACGTCCCTCGGGGGAAGCGGATTGGTTGCTCACGTTCTAACTCCTCGTGATAATGACTGGGTAGGCGCCTTATTCTGTGGCTCCCACCTGCCCTAAAATGGAAATTCTTCTTCGTCGATCTCGCCTTCATCCTCATAATGATTGCCTTCGCGGCGATCATCAAGCATGATCATTTCATTGGCGACGATTTCTGTCGACGAGTGTTTATTGCCTTCTGGATCGTCCCATTGTCGGGTTTGTAGTCGTCCTTCTATATAAACCAGACGTCCTTTGCTCAGGTGCTGCTTGCAAATTTCGGCCAGATTACTCCAGGCAACGACGTTAAACCATTCTGTCTCCGTGCGCCGGCCGCCCTCGGATGTGTTCCAGGAACGACTGGTTGCTACACTAAACGTGGTGACAGGACGTCCAGATGGTGTGTAGCGCATTTCGGGATCGCGCCCGAGGCGCCCAATGATCATTATTTTGTTCAGACCTCTAGTCATCATACTCTCCTGCGTGGAGAACCATGCTTGTCTGGTGTTGGTAAGGTTAGTCCAGGCTAGTTGGCGATGAGCAGGTAACGCATGACAGGTTCGAGGAAACGCAAATTACGTTCCAACCCGGCAAGGCTCTTTTGCGCCATGGTGGTCTGCATAAATACATATTGGCCTTCAAACTGCTTGCGGATCGAATACGCCATCCGGCGCCTGCCCCACAGGTCGACTTTATCGACGCTGCCGCCATCTGCAGCAATCCAGCCTTTGATGCGCTCCACAACCTCGCCGAGTGCTGTTTCATCCAGGTCGGGGTGGATTATGACCGTCAATTCATATGCTCGCATAGGAAAATGCCTCCTTTCCTCGGGATATGCCCCAGGATACAACCGTTGGAGTACCTGGAGCGGAAAGCAAGCCACGCATAGGCGTGGCTTCGCATTAGTTTAACATACGTTGCAGGTTTTGCAAAGGGGGACATTTCTACTTTGTGTTGACAGGGGGACATTTCTACTCTGGCCTGGTT
>CAYXDC010000004.1:0-36113 GCA_964463505.1 uncultured Anaerolineaceae bacterium | reverse complement strand
AGGGGGACATTTCTACTTTGTGTTGACAGGGGGACATTTCTACTCTGGCCTGGTTATAGACTTGAATTCTATCCACATTCGGCTTGCCACCTCTTGACGGTGTGATCCCTGGAATGTATGATGAGGTTAATCTTTCCTTGAGGTATTTTTGTGAGCCTTATTGGTGATTTTGTTGATCCGGAACAGTTTAGGAGTGCCATGCGCCGTTGGGCGACGGGTGTTACCGTTGTTACTGCTCAATACGCAGGTCACTGGCATGGGATGACAGTTAGTTCATTTACATCGATATCCTTGGAGCCGCCGCTGGTATTGATCTCTTTGGAGCAAGGCGTAAAAACGAATCAGATGATCCAGGCCAGTGGCTTCTTTGGCGTTACGATTTTGGGTGCAGAGCAGAATTTTATCTCGGAACGCTTCGCGGGGCGCGTACCGGATATAGAAGATCGATTTCAAGGCCTGGATGTGATCACCTTAAAAACGGGAGCGCCGCTCCTGGCGGATGGTTTAGCAGGCTTTGATTGCCGGGTGCTTTCCGTAACGGATGCCGGCACACACACCATATTTCTTGGAGAAGTAATCGCTTTGAGGATTGGCCAGGAATCAAGGCCGTTAGTATACTTTGAGCGTGCGTATCACAATTGCGATAGTTGATCGCAAGGATGGGGGGAGGGAATGAAAGAAAGCCTGACCTTATCAGAAAAACAGCACCTCCTGGCGTTGGCCCGTGAGGCGCTTGAAACCGGTGTGCGTGGTGAAGGGTTGCCGCCACTGCGTTATGATCAACTGGCTGGTTGCCTGGGAGAATTGGGCGCCACGTTTGTCACTCTCACCAGGCAAGGGGAATTACGCGGCTGTATCGGGGCTCTAGAGGCATACCTGCCATTAGCAGAGGATGTCCGTCAGCATGCTGTTGCAGCAGCTTTGCAGGATTACCGCTTCCCTCCAGTCAGCCCGAACGAATTAGACCAGATTGAGATCGAAGTGTCTTATCTGTCTACTCCAGAGTTGGTTGAGTACACAACCCCAGGTGAATTATTGGATAAAATACGCGTTGGTATCGATGGGGTGATCTTGCGTGATGGTATACACCGGGCGACTTTTCTACCACAGGTGTGGGAAAAAATTCCTGATAAAGCCCAATTTCTTGGCTATCTGTGCGAAAAAATGGGGGCAGCGCACGATTTATGGCGAATTAAGCCCCTGCAGGTGTACGTATATCAGGTCGAAGAATTTAAAGAACCTACCCGCTCCGAATAGCCAGCCAGGCAGTTGGATTTGCCGCCCCTACAACTTGGCTAGGGATCAATACATTCAGATCTGTGTGTAATGTTCAACATTGAGCACAAATAGGGTGGCCTTCTTGCTCTCGGATGTACCCGATGGATCAAGGTGGGTGCGAATGGTTTGCAAGGCCTCCTCTAGCTTTTCATCATCAACGCCGATCATCAAAGTGCTGGAACCGCGCCTTAAGAAGCCTCCTGTTGAAGAAACCAGTGTAACGCGAAAACCAGACGCCACCAGTGATGTGGATACCGGATCTTTATCAATGTCGCGTAGGATAGCAATTATTAGCTTCATCCGATCTCCTCGTAGTGTTCCACTGCAAAAGTAAAGACTGTCGCCCCACCCACCGGGATGGGGGTGGCGAGTGGCATATGAAATGGCGCTCCTTCCAGGGGTGTGGCAGCATATTCCACCCGGCGGCGACAATTCTTCTGTAGAGCTTCCAGGGCCAGCGCTTCCATGGCCGTAGGGAAGCCTATTAGCAGCGTCGCGTTACTTCGCCCTAAGAAGCCACCGGTAGTAGATATCTGAGTAACAGAAAAGCCCAGCTTGCTGAGCGCACGAATGGCTTTGTCCATATCTTGAATCTGGATCATAGCAGCCATCAAGCGGTCAATCTTTCCAGGTGAGTCTGGGGTTCCTGTTGGAGTGGGTTGGGGGTTCGGGGTAAATCCTTCCATATCAATTTTCTCCATTTCTAATTGGAGGTAGTCACGGCATCTCCAGGGAGATTACTTGGGGTGTGAGCTCATTCGACTCAACGGTTTGACCATCGGGAAAGATGATGGTAGTTTTTTCTTTTCCACGCAGAATCGTCAGTCCTCGATATTTTATCGTAACTGGCCAAGGGAAGGGGTTTTCTCCGAATATTTCAACCCTCGTACTGGAAACAATCTGGACTCCCAGGATGCGCAAGAATAACCCGAGTGGCGGCAAACCATTCAGCGAATTCGGTTCGCCCATGCCCTGACCAGTATCTGCATGATAATAACGCCGAAACTCAGCATTTGTTTTTAACGATGATATGGTTGCATTCATCAAACGGTCGAAAAGTTCAGCTGCGGCTTGAGGATAACCAGAAACGAGCAATCCTTCGGCGATCAATGCGTTCCACATGGGATCGCAGCCAGTGCATATTTCCATACCAGAAAAAATGGGCGTATCCACGCAACCAGGTAATCCAAAAGGATGCCAAAAACGCTCAGGGTTGGTTATCGAATTGCTTATCAGATGTTCAGTTGTTGCCTCTGCCAACCGGCCTGTCCATAATGGCAGCATTTGCGGAAGGGTATTACATTGATAACCGGCTGTGTGTAGAGAGACCTGGTCATCGGGGGTGATGTTTTGGATATCAACTTGCTCTATGGATTGGTAAATTCGCTCACCGGTCAAGATTCCAATCCCCAGCAGCCATTTAAATCGTTCCTCGGTAATTTCTTCCACTCGTCTCATACCCGAAATGCTGGTTCCATGGACGACGACACGGGGATGCCGGGAACCCGCATCGCCGGTTTTAATTTTAATGACAAGGCGCAGCGTCTGGGAGAAATCAGGTTGGATGAAAATGCTGCCTGGTCCAATCCGATCACCCAGCCATTGAGCTCCATCGCTGGTGTGTGCATCCCGATCGCGCTCAATAAAGATACCTTGTTGTTCGTCCCAACATTCTTGCAGGGCTTGTTCGAGGCCGGTAGCAAAGCCTTCGAACTCTCCCGAACTGCCATTTTGATTTAATTCAGTAGCGATACATTGCAGTACCTCGAGCTCACGTAGCAAGCAAGCGATTAAAGATGGGCTCTCAGCACTGGATATATCAATCCCTTGCGACCAGCCGTGCCAATTGGCATACAGTGGGTGATCTTCATAGCCGGATTGAATTGGATGGTCCCACTCTGGCACACCATCCTGATCTCGATCATGTTCGGGAGTAAACCAGCTGTGGATGAATTTAACCAGCCCCGGGTAGACCTCTCCCAGGAATTTACGGTCTGCGGTTGATTGGTAGATTCGCCAGGTAAGGCTGGCCAGAACTGGTGTTGCTTGAATTCGGCTGCGTTGACTTGCCAGACCAGGTTTTAAATCAATAGAACCATCTTCCATCTGAACAGCAAGGAAGTTTTTTACCAGCCCTTTAACGATCTCAGGCGCGCTGGGTAAGATCAGATCGCTCAGGTGAAGGACTTCCAGGGGACTCTGTCCGTTCCAGTGATGGCTGTAATCCGAGCCATCGCCGCGTGGAGAAAATCCTTGATCTGGCTGGCGGGAAAGTACAATAGATGGGTGTGGAAGACCAGGGCCCTCACTAATAATCAGGCCAAGGGCCTGTTTTTGTGCCCATTTGAATGTCGCATCCCATTCAGAATTGCCAGTATAAAGCTCAAGAGTCCCAGCATTGACTAACTCCAGCCGGGCAATCTCTGCATCCCAATTCCGAGACGCCAGCTGGCGTGCTGCTGCAAAAGAGGTTATTGGGCTGGGTAAGGCTGCTTCAGTCCATACAACAGATTTACTCTCGCTGGGATGCAGGTGGATGTCCTGGCGCAAGGAAGGAAAAGAACCGCTTCCTGGTCGGCTGCCACCGGTCATGAAGACGATGGGGGATAGATCAGAACTGATGCCTGAGAGCACTGTGGCTGCTTCCAACTCCAATGAGGCCATACGCTGACCTTCATTGGGAGTTAATTGGGCTGTCATATCCAGCTGGATGGAACGGTCTTCTGCAGAAGAATTGGTAAAAGTAAGCCGCCCTGCCAGAGACTGCGAGCTGGGAACCCATAGTTCGTAATCAACGTCTATGCTTGGAATTGGCGTGAAATGCAGAGCTATGTAATTTGGAAAGGCTTGATGTACCGTTGGTGGTGAGGCAAATTCAGTCGGGTCTGTGTAAGTGCGATCAGCTTCAGAAAAGCGTGGAAATATCCGAAAACTACGGGCGCGTAATCCAAATGTGGTTTCAATCGCTACGGCTGGAGGCGCTCCGTTTTGCCAGGCTATTTTCCAGATATGATCATTGGCATAATCCACCTTCCCAAGGCGGGCATCTGCAGCCAGATTCAAACACAGTGGGTCACCAGCAGCTAAATTCCAGGTTCTCATAACCCCATTGTATGGTAGTTTTGCGCTCCGGTCAAAGGATTTTATAGGGTTTTATGCTAGAATGGTGACTAAGCATGTACCAATTGTATAAAAAATTGGATTGAAGGAGCTCACCCCATGAGCGGATTTTCATCAGACCCGCGTGGAATGTATTTTGAGGAATTTTTTGTTGGTCAGCGTATCATCTCGGCAGGTAGAACGGTTTCAGAATCGGATATCATCACCTTTGCTGGCTTATCAGGTGATTTCAACCAGATCCATACGGATGCGGTTTACGCCGCGCAAACGCCATTCGGGCAGCGTGTAGCCCATGGCTTGCTCGGCTTATCCATCGCTTCTGGGTTAGTGGTTCAAACTGGCATGATGGAAGGCACCATTCTTGCATTTCGAGAGATCAATGAGTGGAAATTTATCCAGCCGATCCATATTAGCGATACGATCCATGTTGAGGTTGAAGTCTTGGAAACCAAAGAAATTCGCCGCCTGGGCGGAGGCGCTATTGTTATTAGCCTGGATGTCAAAAACCAGACCGGTGAGACGGTCATGAAGGGAATCTGGAAGGCGCTTATCTCCGCACGTCCGAGTTGATTTGCGGATGTCATCGCGTTTCCATTATTGAGGCTTGTATGACGGAAGAAAATAATTCGACGCCGCAAGAAGAACCGGTTGATCGTTTTCATCGCCTGGTCAATGCTGAAGACATGGACGAAGAAGAAATGATGGCATTATTGGCGCAGGAAAACGCCGAAAATGACCCGTCTCACTCGGTTAATTCAGAAGCAGATGCATATTTTAACCATCAAGACAGCCTGGTAACACCGGGCAGTATGGATGAAGAGCAGGTGGGGCATAATCTGCCCGCTGACCAGGTGGACACAGCGGACGCAGCTATTCTGGCCGAGGAAGTAGATGAGCCAGAAGAAAAAGTTGGTTTGCCATCTAGCGCCTCAAATGCCGTTCCTCCAATCGATTTATCTACCCAGCCAATGACAGTAAAGGATGATGAGGATACCGCACCCTTGGGACCTGGCTCGGGAGGTGTAGCGCATGTTCCTTTTGGGGGGAGAACGCCACCCACTGGTACGCCTGCACTGGATAAGTATGGATTTCCCCTGCCGCGGCGTGTGGATGAGATCGATGTTAATGCCACTCGTGTATCACCTGTAGCCTATGATTCTTCACCTCGCCGGTCCAAGCCCTCCTCACGTAATCCGGTGACACCTGCGGCGCCTGTTTCACCACCGCCGCCCGTTCGACCTGCGCGCTCAAAATCGAAGCCGAGACGCCAGCCTGGTTTTGATTTCTCCGCCAACACCGGCTGCCTGGCGCGCACGACTCTGGTGCTGGCATTTTTGATGGCGCTTGTGCTTTTATGTGGGGCTTCTTTCGTTATCTTTCAATACTACCGTATCGCCTCTACGTTGCCGGATATTAATGAGCTGCGCCAGAAGGCAGCCCAATTCGAGACAACGCGTATCCTGGATCGCAATGGCAATATACTTTATGAAATCCTGGACCCCAACGCTGGACGGCGCACCTACGTTCCGCTTGCGGAGATCTCACCGTATTTAGTCGCTGCTACGATTGCGACAGAAGATCAGGAATTCTACGATCATCCTGGGTTTAATATCCTGGCGATCTTTCGCGCATTCTGGCAAAACTACCAGAGCGGGGAAATTGTCTCCGGCGCGTCAACCATCACCCAACAATTAGCCCGGACATTATTATTCACGCCGGAAGAACGGATCAATCAGTCCTATGACCGAAAAATTAGGGAAGCTGTACTGGCGGCGGAGATTACTCGCCGTTATTCCAAGGATGAGATCCTCGAGTTATATCTGAATGAAAATTTCTATGGAAACCTGGCCTATGGCGTGGAGGCGGCAGCAGAGACATACTTTGGCGTGCGCGCCGATCAACTTACGCTCGCGCAGGCTTCTTTTCTGGCTGGATTACCCCAGGCGCCCTCGGTTTATGATGTATATACTCGTCCAGACCTGGCCCTGGAACGGCATGAAGTGGTCTTGGTCTTAATGTATCAGGCCAGCCAGCAGCAAGGCTGTATTTATGTCAGTAATCATCCACAGCGTATCTGCCTTGATCCAGTAACAGTTACCCAGGCCGCCAGCGAGATGAAGAGTTACGCGTTCAAATCGCCTGATATTCAAATACGATACCCGCATTGGGTGGATTATGTGCGCGCATTGTTAGAGCAGCAGTACGATGCACAAACGATTTATCGCTCTGGATTTACCGTTTACACCACCTTGGATCCTGGTCTGCAAGATCTAGCTGAACAAGTTGTTAAAAGTCAGGTAGACCGGCTGCAAGAGAACCGCGCTTCTTCGGGCGCATTGGTCGCCATTCGCCCCAACAGCGGTGAGATCCTGGCGATGGTTGGATCAGCAGATTTTTACAACGAAGCCATCTCGGGTCAGGTCAATATGACGATCAATCCTCGCCAGCCGGGTTCTTCGATCAAACCATTAACCTACATTGCGGCTTTCGAGAAAGGCTGGACCCCCGCAACCTTGATCTGGGATGTGGCTTCTGAATTTCCACCGTCTGGAATTCCGAATGATCCCAGCCCCGCTTATGTGCCCGTCAACTATGACGACCGGTTTCACGGTCCCGTGACTGTGCGTACTGCTCTGGCGAATTCCTACAATGTACCCGCAGTCAAAACGCTAAATTTCGTCGGCATTTATGATGATCCAAACACATCCACTCCGGATGGTTTTATCAATCTTGCCCAGCGCATGGGCATTACTACACTTACACGCCCGGATTATGGCCTGTCTCTAACCCTAGGGGGAGGCGATGTCACTTTACTGGAATTGACCAATGCTTATGCTACGATTGCAAATTATGGAAGACGTGTGCCTGCCGTGGCTATTACCCGCATCCTGGATAAGTCTGGTAATGAGGTTTATCGCTATAATCAACCAGCCGGAGATCAGGTAATCCGCGCCGAACATGCATACCTGATTTCATCCATTCTTTCTGACAACGAGGCGCGCTCGCCGGCATTCGGACCGAATTCGGTGTTGAATCTCCCGTTTCAGGCAGCAGCGAAAACTGGCACAACCAACGACTTCCGGGATAATTGGACTCTGGGTTATACACCTGACCTGGCGGTTGGTGTGTGGGTGGGGAACGCGGATTACACCCCCATGGTGAATACCAGTGGTTTAACCGGGGCTGCACCTATCTGGTCAGAATTTATGCAAACCGCAGTCCCGCAAATCAGCGGTGGCAATCCAGCGCCATTATCTCGCCCTGGCGGAGTAGTGGATCACGTGATCTGTGCAATTTCTGGTACGCTACCATCAGAATGGTGCCCGTTACAGCGTACAGAAACCTTTGCGGCAGACCAACCACCTCTACCACGTGAAGAAGACCTCTGGCAGCGCCTCGAGATCGATACTTGGACCGGGTTGCGCGCCTCCCAGGAATGTTCCGAATTTACCGATGAGCGTTTTGTGTTGAATGTGAAGGATGATTTCGCCAAGCAGTGGCTGAGACGCGATCCGCAGGGTAAAGCCTGGGCAGAGGCTGCTGGATTTTCAAATGGAATTACCTTCACCCCGCCCCGTGAATGCAAATCCAGTGATCCACGTCCATTCTTAGAGATTAACGTCCCGCGCGCAGGTGAAACCATCCTCAACAATCCACTCATCATCCATGGGATTGCCAATGCAAGCCAGTGGTTTGATTACTGGCAGTTGGATTATGGATTGGGGAGCGATCCTGTGGAATGGAAGACTTTAACACAAAGTAAAGCCGCGCAGAGCAGCTCGAATGAATTATTCGCCTGGTATATGGATGATCTAATTCGCGATAATATCACCGGAACCCTGATCCTGCGTTTGAGTTTACATAGCACGGAAGATACGCATGCTGAGATAAAAATAGCAGTTAACCTGAATTTGCCCACGCCTACACCTACGGTGACGCCAACGCCTACTCCAACAAACGTGCCGACTGCCCTCCCTACGGCGACGCCCACCCCAACCATTGTGATTACCCGTCCCCCACGCGAGACGGATACCCCTGCCCCCACCCCATTACCGGATGAGCCATCGACGCCGGTTCCTTCTACCCCTTGAGAATAAGATAAATAATGTCAATTCGGGAGAAGGGTTAATAAGATACTTTCTTATCGTTATTTGTACATACATTAAGTATATCAATGCGGGATAGTCTGCTCTTTCGGACTATCCCGCAAATTCGTAATAGTCTATTTGATCAGAGCAGTTGGATTTGAGGATCGCGATTACTGAGCGGGTCCATGGCAAGTTGTTTTTCCAGGTCTTCTAGATCCGCGAAAGTGCGTTCAACCAACCGCCGCACTAGGCGAAATTTGATAATCTGCCAGGATTGATCGATTTGATGGCTTAACAGGGGGTTGTTGCGCTTTTTGTAGTCTAAAAGTCCAGACCGGCTGCCAGGGCATAATAAATACGCGCCGCGTTGTGCACTGGGCTTGAGCTGCATCACTTCGCCTAACACAGCAGACACAATGATCTGGAACTGATAAATCGGTGTACCAGAGCTGTCTTCATAGATTAGACCAAACTGGTTGGCAGGTAGTTCTAAGATTGGCGTGTCGGTTTTTAAGCCGACCTTGCGCATAATCTGATCCAGCAAAGCATGCATTTCCCCGAGGTCCATGCGACGCCGTCGACTTTCCTCGCCCGGGCGGAGCTGCCAATTTCCCTGTGCATCCACTTCTGCATAGGATCCCACGCAGGACAGGATCAGACTCTGGTCGGGTGTCTCAAGGCCCGGAATCTTGCTGCAGATATGATGATCCAGAGCTTGAAGCGTCCAAGCAGGCTGGCGTTGAAATGTGCGAACAACCTCCATCTCTACCCGGTCTGCCAGGGGGAGTGCAGCTGGTGCGCCTTTGCGTTGTTGTACTTTACCCAGCCACCACTTGCCGCCTTCCAACGATCCCTCTGTTCCCCCGAAACGCTGCAGCTCCACCCGATCAAGAAAGGCTTTTTGCAGGGCATTTTGAACTGTTGTATAGAGGTCGGCGGCCTGAGCAGTCTCTCCTCTAGATTGTTCAATCTCCGGCAGCAGATCAATCAGCGTCGCGGTATGGATGGGGAGGATCTCGGCTGGCTCGCCACGCGCCAGCAGGTGTTCGATAGTCGCGCGCAGGGCTATTTCCTGTAGTTTATGAACCGCCAGGTTGGTTGTACTGTCGTCTTGGGCTGCCTGCGCTCGACTCGGGTAATTTTTCAAGGTCCATTGGGCCTGGCACTGGTTGGCATCGGAGCGTAATGCCAGGCTGTGTAGATCGAAACCTGATAATCGCGCAGCTATGAAAAGCGCGGTCAGAAAACCTGGTTCCACCTCGCTGACCAGGGTGAAAAAGGGTGTTCCATAGCTCAGGCCTGTTTCGATACTCTGTAGGGCAGAGCACAAAGCAGTTGTGTGCCAGGCCCAGTCATAACGCCGCCGTCGGAGTACACTCTTAAAAGGAGCTGATGCTTCCCTGCCCCATAACCACCCAGCCCAAAGTGCAGACAAGCTCCAATAGGCTTGATTAGGACGCGGAATTGCACTGACGAGGGCTTTTACAGGCTGAGTTTTCAATTGATCAACCAGATCTTTGATGCGTCCTTCAAAGATCGATATACCCCCTTCGGCAGGAGGAAGTTGTGGCCACAAGACAATCGGAATGGCGATCTCTGCCTCCCCCTGGAGAGTCCATTGGGAGATGGATTCCTCTAATATTTTCCACAGGTTGTATTCGATGAAGCGTCCTGGACGGCTAAGCTGACGAGGCCGCGAACGTGCGCCTGCCGGCGACCACAGGCTGTTCCCTTTATCGCAAGCCGAGAGCAAGAGGGCAATCAAGCTACGCTGGCGGCTGATCCAGGCCGAGCGTTCAGCCGTGGCGGCTGGCGAAGGGGCCAGCTGGTCGATTGCATTGATCAGCGTCATCAGGGCGTAGACTGCGCGGGGCAGATAAGTCTCTAGAGCTTCTTCTGCGTGTTCTCGGTCGGGATCATTGAGAGGAGCCACGCGTTCCAATGCCCTTGCCCAGGTCAGGCCACGTTTCTGATGCACCTGGGCTCGTTGAGCATCACTCTCCAAAGCGGGGTGCTCACCTGCATCGTTGCATTTCGGGCAATGATAGATGCGAGCGTAAGGCGCGTTTGCCCCACGTTCCCAAAGGAAAGCATCCGCCGCAATGCTTGTCCCACAATTTGCGCATTCTGTCAGGTAGAGATTGGAGATGTGTTGGGGCAGACGCTCGCTGCCTTTGACTGTGCTACTCAATTCGGCCAGGGCGGCATTTAGTTCTTCTGCTTGGGGTGGATTGGCGGTCATATCCAGCAAGAAACGCGCCACCGGATTATTTGCCGCCACCAGCACTCTATACCCGGCGCGAGCAGCTTCTATGGCAATGAGCGGCGTATTACCGAATGGATCTAATACCAGGCTGCCAGAAGGGGCAATTGCGGATAGCCATTCCTGGATGACTCCTGCCGGGACAGGTGGAAGAAATCTCCGCAGAGGTCCAGGTTGGTCAGGAAGAGTGCCCGACATCCACACACGCGCTTCTGCCATTTAGGTACTCCAGGTAAAACGAAAGGCGATTACATCTATTATATATCCGCTTAAAATACCTGGACAGCCCAAAACAAACTGGGTTGCAGAAGGATTCTCCACAACCCGGTAAAAATACATGGGGTGTTTGATGGTACGAGGGATTAGTGTTTCTGGCCTATCGTGTAGAGTAGAGCCATATTGACTGGGCGTTGTTCGCTGACAGGATAGCCGCAAACGAGAATAACCTGTTGTCCGGGCTGGATTGCTCCTGATTCAAGCATGGTGGCGTCGATTGATTGGAGCATTTCTTCGACGCTAACCGCGTTTGTCACCAGGTATGGCGTCACACCCCACATTAAGTTCAAGCGCTGGTAGGTAGCCTGGATCGGCGTAAAGGCTAGAATTGGCACCTGGGGGCGGTGTTTGGACATCATTAGTGCACCGCGTCCACTCTTAGAGAAAACCGCAATTGCCGACACATTTTTGTCGCAGGCTAATTCTCTTGCGCCACGCGTCAAATAGAAAGTATCATCATCTTCAAAATCACTGGTGCGCATGTCTTGCCAGTTTCCCCATTGGGAAATATGCTGTTCTGCCTGGCGGATGATTGCATTCATGGTTTCAACAGACTGGACAGGATACTTCCCAATTGCCGTTTCGCCAGACAACATGAGTGCATCTGTGCCATCAAAAATTGCATTGGCCACATCGGAGGCTTCGGCACGCGTAGGGCGTGGGTTTTGGATCATTGAATCCAACATCTGGGTGGCAGTGATCACCAGCCGGGCGCAACGATTGGCACAGTCGATGATGGTTTTTTGGGCAATCGGCACTGATTCAGGCGCCATCTCTACACCCAGATCGCCGCGAGCTACCATCACGCCATCCGCTGCTTTGACGATCTCTTCCAGAACTTGCAGAGCTTCTGGTCGCTCCAGCTTGGCGATTAGAGGGATTTGTTCTCCATTTTCTGCATGTTTTTTTATGACCTTGCGTACTTGATGAATATCTTGAGGGGAGCGCACAAAAGACAGTGCTACCGCATCCACCCCAGCTTTCAAGCCAAACTTAAGATCTTCCAGATCTTTTTCTGTCACAGCCGGGATATCCAATTCTGCTCCGGGTAAATTGACACCTTTATGCGGTTTTAGGATGCCTCCCAGGATCACACGCGTCTCCACGCGCTCTTTGGATACCGATATAACAGCCAGCTCAAGGTTTCCGTCGTCAAGCAGGATGCGCCCACCAGGTTTTACTGCCTGAGTTAACTTGGGGAAGTCCACCGAGACGATTTCCTGATTCCCCAATTGCGGCTTGGTGGTCAGGAATAGCCTCTCTCCGGCAATCAAAGCAACGGCATCGTTTTCAAGTTCCCCTGTACGGATTTTTGGACCTTGCAAATCTTGCAAAATGGTCACAGGTCTATTCTGTGCTGCTGAAGCTGAGCGCAGCTTTTTGATAGTTGACAGGTGATCTTCGTGACTGCCATGCGAAAAATTCAAGCGTGCTACATCCATCCCAGCTACAATCAAACGCTGAATGGTCTCTCCGTCCTGGCTTGCGGGTCCTAAAGTTGCTACGATACGCGCAAAGCGCACTTTTAATTCTGACTTTCGCAGATCGGTATCAAGAGCCATCTTGATCTCCTAATAAGCACTTTTTACCTTATATATAGTTTAATTCGCGCGCTTCACGGCTAAGTTGTTCGCGGAAATCCGGGTGCGCGATTTGTATCAGGGACATAGCACGCTGGCGAATTGTTTTTCCGTATAAGTCAGCCACACCATATTCGGTGACTACATAGCGAACATGGTTGCGCGTGGTTACAACGCCTGCGCCGTGTTTAAGCAAGGTGGTTATTCTGGTGATTACTTGACCATTGCGCATCGTAGCGGTGCTGGGTAAGGCAATGATCGGAATACCACCTTTGGAGCGTGATGCGCCATAAACGAAATCGAGCTGGCCACCGACGCCGCTGTACAGTTTTGGTCCGATGCTATCAGCGCATACCTGACCCGTTAGATCGACCTCAATGGCTGAATTGAGTGCCACCTGGCGCTCGTTCTGAGCGATAACAAACGGATCATTGACATATTCGGAGGGATGTAATTCGATCAACGGATTGTCATCAACCCATTCATATAATCTCTTGCTGCCGAGGATAAAGCCTGCAACGATCTTACCTGGTCGAAGTGTTTTGCGGGCATTGGTCAGAACACCTGCCTCTACCAGGTCGATCACACCATCTGAAAAAAGTTCCGTATGGATTCCAAGATCCCTTTTATCGAATAAAAATTTCAATACAGCATCGGGGATTGCTCCAATGCCCAATTGCATCGTTGCGCCATCTGGGATCAGCTCGGCAATGTATCCTGCCATGCGTTCCGTATCAGGATCGGGGACGCTCTCACCCATTAACATCACAGGCAGCTCATAATCAACCGGAAGGATGTAGTTGAGCCGGCTGACATGAATAAATGAATCACCCAGGGTGCGCGGCATTTTCTGATTTACTTCAGCAATGATGATCTTGGCTGATTCCGCTGGAGATTTAGTCAGGCCAACCTCAATGCCCAGACTACAAAATCCATGCTCATCGGGTGGCGAAACATGAATCAAGGCTACATCCAGGGGTAAGATCCGATTTTTAAATAGTAGAGTGAATTCCGATAGGAGTACCGGGGTGAAATCTGCGCGACCTTCATGTACGGCGTTACGCACATTATGGCTGATGAACATCGTGTTCACCCGCAAATGACCTGCCATCTCGGGTTTGACGTAATCGGCTGGTCCAATCGTTAGAGCCTGGCAAATCTCAACGTTCTCTACTTCCGGGGCGTACTCTACCAGGGCTGCCAGTAATTTTTGAGGCACCGAACAATTACCAGTCAGGAATACACGCTGATTCGATTTAATTTGCCGGACAGCTTCCTCTGCTGTGACTATCCGTGACTGATATAGCTTGTTGTAATCCATTGTTTTTTACTCCGAAGCCCAGGTTTGGGTTAGCCGGGAGATATGGCGGGCTTCACCCTGGTGGGTGGCGACTCCACGTTCAAGTGCCGGATTTTCTTCCATCGCCCTGGCTATACCCTTGGTTGCGATTTCCTGGATATATGGAAAGGCTGCATTCAGGTACGCATACGTTGAGGTACGTGCGACAATAGCAGGTATATTCGGTACACAATAATGGACAGTACCTTCTTCGATAAAAGTAGGATGCTCGTGGGTAGTCGGGTGCGATGTCTCCACACAGCCACCCTCATCAATACTGAAATCCATGATTACCGACCGAGGCTTCATTGAGCGCACTACCTCACGGGTAACAACGGTGGGGGGGCGTTCACCTGGAACCAGAATAGCAGCTACCACCACATCAGCATAGGCGCACGCGCGGGCGATATTTGGCGCATTGGAAATCATGGTGACGACATGGGGATAGTTATCAACAATGTGCTGTAAGGCATTAATATCGGTATCCAGGACTGTGATATGCGCTCCCATACCCGAAAATGATTGGGTGGCGCAAGCGCCCACAATCCCAGCCCCAATGATGACAACCTCGGCTGGCGGTACACCCGGTACGCCGCCCAGAAGAATTCCTTTACCGCCGGAGTTGTTTTGTAGTAGCTGGGCTGCAATTTGGGCCGCCAGACGACCACCAATCTGACTCAGTGGACGTCTTACGGGGACCGTGCCATCTGGTAATTGGATTTGCTCGTAGGCTACGGCAGTGATTTTATTTTGGATCAAGTGATCAAGCTTATCTTGCCGGGCTGAACCCAGGTGCAGCAGACCTGCGATAGTGGTCTCAGGGCGCAACCAGTCAAGTTCCTCTACCAGCGGGCGGGCAACTTTTAAGAGTAAATCCGCGCGACCAAAAACCTCATGTCCGGAGTAGACAATCCGTGCACCCGCTTGTTCATATTCCTGGTCACTGAAGCCTGCTCCTCGGCCTGCGTCATGCTCTACATAGCAGATATGACCTTGCTTGGTCAACATCTGAACCCCAATCGGTGACATACCGACCCGAAATTCGAACGGTCTGCGCTCTTTTGGAATGCCGATGTTCATGTTGACTCCTTAATTTATTTTCCGATATTCGTATTAGAAAGAATGACCGGATGCTAAGTCATCCGGTCATAAATTACTTAGGGCATATTGAGTACTTCGCGAATTTGGGGAATTGCCCAGTCAATCGTCGCGCGGTCAATGACCAGAGGCGGAGCGAAACGGATTACGGTGGAATGAGTTTCTTTGGCAAGGATGCCGCGCTCCTGCAATGCTTCACAGAAACGGCGAGCGCCTCCTGCATTCGAATTCAACTCCACGCCGATCAAGAGCCCTTTTCCACGAATCTCTTTGACATGTGGGCTGGGAATCTCGGCAAGCTGTTCGATGAAATATTCACCGATTTCCGCGGCATGCTCGACCAGTTTTTCTTCCACAATTACTTTGAGCGCCGCGCGGGCAATAGCAGCCGCCAGTGGATTCCCACCAAAGGTTGAGCCATGTTCTCCAGGTTGGAAAAGACCCATGATCGTTTGATCTGCCAAAACGGCTGATACGGGATAAAACCCACCCGAAAGTGCCTTCCCCAGGATCATCAGGTCCGGACGAACCCCATCATGATCTGAGGCAAAGAGTTTGCCCGTGCGACCAAGCCCGGTTTGGATCTCGTCGCCAATTAACAGGACCTGATTTGTGTCGCAAATTTCCCGTAGTTGTTTGAGAAAACCGGCTGGGGGAACGATTACGCCCGCCTCTCCCTGGATCGGTTCTACCATGATGGCGGCGGTGTTGGGGGTGATAGCACGTCGCACAGCTGAAGCATCTCCATAAGGAACGCTGATAAAGCCAGGGGTAAATGGTCCAAAATCGTTTTTATAGAGCTCTTCACTCGAGAAAGAGATTACTGAAATGGTCCGTCCATGAAAATTGTTATTAAATACAATTATCTCTGCCTGGTGTCTGGGTATACCCTTGACGGTGTATGCCCACTTTCGGGCCAGTTTTAGGGCCGTTTCCACGGCTTCTGCACCACTATTCATGGGCAGCGCCATCTCATAGCCAGTTATTTCTGCCATTTCTTGATAGAGCAGGGGTAATTGGTCGTTCCGGAAAGCGCGCGATGTTAAGGTTACTCGTTGTGCTTGCTCCACCAACGCAGCCAATATTTTTGGATGCACATGGCCTTGATTGAGTGCAGAATACGCGCTCAAGCAATCCAGATAGCGATTGCCTTCTACATCCCATACCCACACACCCTCTCCCCGCGCAATAACGACATCCAGGGGATGGTAATTATGGGCTCCATATCGCTCTTCAAGCTCGATATATTGGCTGCTCTTTACCATGGATTTTTCCTGTTCCATTATTGTCCTCTCGTATGTCATAGTTGTATAGGTGGCTGGTTGGATGGTTGACGCCTATTGGGAGTATATCATAGGTGATTAAAGGCTTCTAATGCTTTCAGGCGCGATTGCTTGTGACGGATGTCATGTTGAAAGTTCATTCGAAGTCAATGTGTCGAATGATAAAGGTTATTATATAATTGCAGTATTCATGAAACGTTTACCCGTCATTCTGGTCGTCGATAATGAACCAAATATCTTGCGCTTATGCCAGAATCTGCTGGAGCGCGAAAATTACGTAGTTATTGCTACCAATCAAACCAAGCAGGCCATTGACACCGTTGCCCGACAACGTGTGGATTTGCTGCTAGTGGACATACGTATGCCGGATGCGGACGGCTTTCAAATATTAACCATGGCGCGTCAGCATCGCCCGGATTTACCCGTCGTGATTATGACTGGCTTCGGTACGGTTGAAACAGCAATTTCAGCACTAAATCGAGGCGCAGACGGTCTGGTTCTCAAACCATTTTCCACCGCTAACCTGGTGGAAGCTGTCAAACATGCTCTACAGGTGTCTTCTGAGAAGCGGGAAACGGCTCGCTGGCAAGCGTTGCGCCCGTTGTTTGATGTTACAGAACAGTTATTTGCGCGTACAGAACCGGAATATCTCTACCAGCTAATCGTTGAGCTCGTTTATGATCTATTGGAATGTTCCTACACCGTCATATATCAACAGAAATTACCTACTGAGGCCCAATCTCCGCTTGGTGAGCATTGGACAGCTCCCGCCCAGGTAATGGAAATTAATAAAATGGCTGAGCGCGGGATTTTGATCGGAGCCCGGCGCTTAATCGAAATGGCGGCAGATTTACATGGGGAAACTTTTTATTCGAGCCGCCAGGGAACCCAGGACTTAAGATTAATTAACTGGATGCACGAACTGGAGCTTAGCTCGGTGCTGGGCACGCCACTCGAAACCCAGCCCGCTGACCGCATGCTGGTAGCTGTGCGTGAAGCGGACCGACCCGGATTCACGCGGGCGGATCAAGAATTGTTCATGATCCTGGCTCGCCAGGCTGGGGCGGCATTGGAAAACGCGCGCTTGTACTCGGAGCTGCGCGAGTCCTTGAAGAACATTGAAATGTCCCAGCAAGCGCTGATTGAATCTGAAAAACAGGCTTCTGCAGGGCGCCTGACCGCCTCGATCGCTCACGAGATCAACAATCCACTCCAGGCTTTGCAAAATTGCCTAGACCTGGCCTCCCGTCGAAATCTTGCACAAACAGAGCGCACCCACTACCTGGATATCGCCAAGAGTGAGCTTGTGCGTTTGTCGTCTACGGTGCAGCGTATGCTGGATTTCTACCGGCCTGGCGTGCGCGATCGAAAATTAACCCAGATCAATGATCTATTGGATCGTGTGCTTGCCCTTTTGAAACCCCAATTTGATGAGCTGGGCATTGTGGTCCACCGTGATCTTGACCCCAAATTACCCTTGGTGATGGTTGTATCTAACCAGATTCAACAGGTATTATTCAACCTGTTGATCAATGCCATGGAGGCAATCTTCGAAAATGGAGAGATATGGGTGCAAACGCGTTATTTGGGGCGTATGAAACCATACGCGGTTGAAATTATTATTGAAGATAGTGGCCCCGGAATTCCGGAATCGCAACGCCAGAATATGTACAAACCGGTTGAATCTACTAAAGAAAAAGGTACCGGACTTGGTTTAGCGGTAAGTTATGGTATTATGACAGCGCACGGGGGTAAAATAACTCTACTGGACGGGCGAGATCATGGCGCCTGCTTTCAATTAATTCTGCCTGAGGGAGACAAGCAATGAAAGCAAACATACTTGTTGTAGATGATGAAGAACCCATTCGCATTTCTCTAGAACAGATCCTTAAACTGGAAGGATATGGTGTAACAGCTGTTGCTAATGGTGAGCTTGCTGTTCAGGCATTCAGTGAACAAGCGTTTGACTTAATGTTGCTGGATTTAAAGATGCCTGGTATGGATGGAATAGATGTCTTGCGGGTTGTTGCCAAGAAAAACCCGGAGACCAGAATTATTTTACTTACGGCTCATGGATCTCTAGAATCGGCAATCGATGCTTTGCGGTTGGGCGCCCATGATTATATTTTGAAACCAGCCACCTCCAGCGAGATATTGAGTAGTGTTGCGCGTGGTCTGGCTCGACGTGTGGAGCAGCAACGCCGTCGCATGCTCATCGAGCAGATCGATACTTCGATCAAACACTTAAAGGATGTAGAAGGCGGTGAATATGTCGGGGTTGCCGACCAACAATCAGTAACCTTGCAAGAGGGTGTAGTTGTTGACCTTGCTCGCCGGGAAATCTGGCGTGGGAACCAACGCGTATCATTGACGCCCACTGAGGGCAAATTGATCAAAGTATTTTTGGAGAATCGGGGCCGAGTGCTCTCTCATCAGGAGCTTGTGATGCTGGTACAGGGTTATGAGACCTCAGAATGGGAGGCTCCCGAAGTATTGCGCCCCTTAATCAGCCGCTTACGCAGAAAACTATCCGAATTCCCTAACGGCGAGCACTGGATTTCCAATGTGCGCGGTACAGGCTATGTTTTCGATTGGCAGGAAGATATCAGCGCCAGCAACTAACTCAAAGGTAGGTTATTGGTCGCCTTTGGTCTCGCGCAAGCTGATTTTATGTAGGGCGGTTGGCCTCAACCAATTGAGCCAACCGCCTTTCGTGTTTTCAGGAGTCGCGTTCCGGTCCAGGGCGACAAGTGCAAGGCAGACCAGCAATAAACCAGCCCCTAGCCACTGAAAATTACTCAGCCGCTCGTTTAGCCAGAGATGAGCAAAGAATACGGTTACGAGCAGTTCGCCTAAACCAAGGATTGCGGTCTGCATTCCGCCGATATGTTTTACACCCAAAAAAAGCGTAAGGCGCGAGAAGAATGTGACTAGAGTCAGCCCCACCAGTGGAATCCCTGCTGAAGTTATCGGCGGGATGCTTGGGCCTCCAGAGATCACAAAGACGGGGACAACCACCATGCTCATCGCAATCAGCGTATAAAGTGTGACGGTTGGGGCGGGCATATCATACAGTACATGCTGGTTGATCGGTAAATGCAACGCATACAAGGCAGCTGCGATCAGCATTTGTACGATGCCGATCCAATCAACAGACCGGGTGTCAGTCTGACTGAGCAAGAAGATCGCTGGGATGGCCAGCGCCAGGCGTAGAATTGTGATCTTAGATGGCAGCTGGCGATCCAGAGATAACCACAACACAAGGAATAGGGGGTAGAGGGTATAGAGAAGCTGGCCCAGGCTGGCATCAATTCGTCCAAGGGCGCTGTAATAGAAGAGAGAGCCCACGCCATTGATGAAGCCTGCCAGGAAACAAATGAGCATGCCGGCAGGATAAATATACAGGTATCGGCGGAAGAAGAACACCATGACCAGGAGCAGTAGCACTGCAGCAGCTGTTGTGCGTATAGCAACTACAGCCAGGGGGGCCAATCCTGACAGAATGGCTTGTCTGCCGAATACTGGCGCCATTCCTAAAAATAACGCCGATATGAGGGCTGCTGATATACCTTTTGAGCGTTTCTGCATGCTTCGTCCAGCTGTCTGGGTAGATTTCTCTGATGACCGGGTTACTTAACCAAAGCGCGCACCTCGTCAAGTAACTCGTCGTTCATAAATTCGCCTTTTTGCATTAATTTGTGGATGTGACCATTAAGGCGCTTTTTCTCGTCCGGGGTTAATTCTTTGGCCGTCACTACGATGACCGGGATAGGCTGTGTCTGGGGATTTGATTTTAGTTGGTCCAGAACGCCGAAACCATCTATCTCGGGCATCATCAAATCCAGAATAACCAGATCAGGCAGCTTCTGAGCAGCGATCTCGAGCGCCTGGCGACCATCCTCAGCTTCATAAAGTGTGTAATTGCCCTGGGATTGCAGGATACGGCGTATCAAACGGCGCGCATCTTCGGTGTCGTCTACAATCAGGATGCTGGAGAAGGTGTCGCTGGTCACATGACTCAGCGCAGCCAATAACCCTTCCTGGGGAGTTTCTTCCACTGCAGCAGATGGCGCGATCACATTACGCGCCCAATTATCACCAAGCACCGCGCTCTCTACCGGCATGGTATGTCCAGTGCAATTTACCACGATCACATCCTTGGGTTTGATCAGACCTGCCCGGACAAGCTTAATTAATCCGGCAAACGCCACGGCGGATGCTGGTTCGACGGATATACCTTCTAATTTTGCCAGGATGTGCATTGCTCGAAAGGCTTCTTCATCCGGGACGCTATCAAAACAACCATTCGGTGCGAGGTCGTTGCTTTCCAGCATGCGTTGGCGTAACAAAGTATAAGTTCGTCCAGGGTCGCCTGTTGATAACGTGGAAATATGCGTGCGGGGAGATTGAACGGGTTCGGCTGTGTCCAGGCCTTGTTTCCAGGCATGCGCCATCGGTGCGCAGCCGGCAGTCTGAATGCAGGCAATCGCAGGCAGTCCATCCGTCAAACCAGCCTCTTTGAGTTCCTTAAAACCTTTTTGCACACCGAGTGGACCCAAACCGCCGCTAACAGATTGGAAGTACCAATCTGGGACAATCCAGTGCGGCGCCTTCTCCCCCTGGCTGAATTTTTCTCCGAGGGAATGGTCCTCCTGCTGGGCAAGCCAAGTTAGTTGTTCGGCGATTTCAAAAGCAATAGTCTTCATGGCCTCTACCGAGGGCATGGAACGCGCCCCGCGTTCCAGATATAAGCCACGCTGGTGAGCAAATTCGGCGGCAATTTTTTTGGCTTGATCATAGGACCCAGTTACTTGAATCACCTGGGTGCCATAGATTGCGACTTCGCGCATCTTATCACCAGGAACCAGGCTGGTAAGGAACGCCCATAGTTTGATGCCTGCCCGAGCAGCATACGCAGAGAAGGCAATCGCCACATTGCCTGTCGATGCCACCACCGCTTCAGCTACCCCGGCTTCTTTCATTGCAGCCACACCGACTGCAGCCTGGCGGTCCTTGAATGAATTAGTGGGACCCTGGCGTTCGTCTTTAATATAGATATGTGGGCAACCTAACATTGTCCCCAGATTCCTGGCATGAATTAATGGCGTCCCACCTTCACCCAAGGAGATACTCGGATGGTATTCGAGAATAGGTAGTAGTTCTCGATAGCGCCACAGATCAAAAGGTCGCTGGGAGAGTAACCCTGGCAGATCTGCTCCGATTTGCGCATATGGATAGCGGATTTCTTGCCACAGGCTGCCGCAATTCGGGCAGGCGATGATGGTTGGATCAAATGAGATGCTATGCCCACAATCCAGGCATTCGATAATTCGTTGACCAGACAATTTGACCTCCGCAGGTTGGGATGAGATTGGGTGAAGTGCGGGTAGGATTAATTTACGGTAGTTCTTTCTCGGAGCAGGTCTTGAATGGTCTCCAGAACCTTGTCTTTTGCCAGCTTACCTTTCGGTAGAATAGCTGAGGCAAGCTCATGGAAACGAGTATTGGACTGCGCGTCAAGTGGGAGATCTGTCAGTAGGATCACAGGCATGCCCTGTAATCTGGGATCATCACGGATTGTTTCCAACAGGCTGATGCCACTTAAACCAGTCATTGGATAAGGCGAGGAGGTGTTGTTAGCGGGTTCAATCGCCAACAAGATTGCATCCGGGCGGCGGTAGTGGATCGCTGAGATAGCCTGGTGACCACCATATGCCAACCCCAGTTGGTATTCAGGCTCATCCTGGAAAATGGACTGGAAATGCTCGAACTCGCGATCATTGTCTGTAATTCCAAGAATTGTATAAGTATGCGGTTTCTTTTCCAGGCTGCTAAGTGTGCGGACGAGTTCTTCTTCCAGGATGGGCTTGACTAGGTAGCCATCAGCTCCCAGGCTTTCCCCCTTCGCCTGGCTTTCCAGGATTGTACACATGATGACCGGGATAGAGCTTGTATCAGGATCAGATTTCAGATCCTGGAGTACATGCCAGCCATCTCTGCCTGGCATCATCACATCCAGTAAGATTGCATAGGGCATAACTTCACGGGCTCGCCGTACTGCATCGTGGGTTTCACTCAACCCGATGACTCGGTAGCCGTGGCGTGTTAGATAACGTTCATAAAGCTGCACAATTGGGCGCTCATCATCAATCACCAGTACCAGTTTCGCATTCTTTCCTCCCAAATCTTGGGTTTCTGAAGGTTGGACTGGGATCGTGAAGAAGAAGGTACTGCCAATGCCAGGATGACTTTCCAGGCCAATTCGCCCACCGTGCATTTCCACCAGGTGACGACAGATTGAAAGCCCCAGTCCTGTTCCGCCGGTTTTCCGCGTTAAGGAATCGTCGACCTGAGAGAATGGTTGGAAGAGTTTTGCCTGATGCTCGAGGGCAATACCTGGACCAGTATCTGTCACCTGGACCATCACCTCGGGTTTACCATTGGGGCCAGTTTGCTTGAATGCTTTTATCCCCACGGATCCTTGCTCTGTAAACTTGGCTGCATTGGAGAAAAGATTGATCAAAATCTGGCGAATCTTGGTTGGATCAGCGCGCACAGTGGGTAGGTCGGGGGCAATGTCGCGCGTCAGGTTAATAGGTTTATCTTTCACCAGCCCAACCACGGTAGACATGACGCTGTTGATCAGATCGGTCAGATTAACTTTATCTTCGAAAGCTAACTCCAGTTTGCCAGCTTCGATTTTGGATAAATCCAACACGTCATTGATCAGGTTCAACAGATGTTGGCCGGAGTTGTAAATTGCAGCCAGGTCTTGTTCTTGAAGCTCGGTAAGCGGACCGTCAATCCCCTTCAAGATCACTCGCGAAAAACCGATAATGGAATTAAGTGGGGTGCGTAGCTCATGGCTCATATTTGCCAGGAACTGGCTTTTCAATCGATCAACCTCACGCATCTCTGCGACGGCTTGCTGCGAGAGCATATAGGCACGTGCGTTGTCCACTGCGACTGCAACCTGGTCCGCTAAGACCTGAAGAACCGCCACATCATCCTGTGTAAAGGCATTGGTATCATTGGATTGCACATCCAGCGCGCCTATTACGCGTTCGCCAATCTTGAGGGGGATGCCAAGCTCGGCGCGTGTTTCTGGAAGCAGCGGGTTCGGCTTGTGAACTGGATTCTGAGAAACATCATTGACCACCAGGGGTTGGCCTGTGTGTGTTACAGTCCCGATTACCGATTGCGATCCCACGCCCAGCTTATGGGGTTTGCGCTTCATCTCTGCGCCAGCCTCGCCAGTCGCTTCTCGCACCACTGCATAAGTCCCCTCATCATCCAGCAGAAATACCGATGCATGGTTATAGCCGAAACGGTCGCATAATAAATTTACCACGCGCAGCAGCAAGGCATCCAGAGCCAGAGTGGAGGAAGTATCGCGGGCGACTTCGGCTGCGGTTTGCAGCTGGTCTGCCTTTCGCCGGCTTTCTTCCAGCAGGCGAATATTTTGAACTGCAATAGAGGCCTGGCCTACCAGGACCATTAACCGTCGTATATCAGGGTTGGAGAGATCTTCAGCTTGACTAAAATAGGCGCCTAAAAATCCAATCCAGCGCCCACCTGTCACCAGTGGAGCAAACAAAACACTTTTAGCCTGGTAGTGTTCCCCATAGGTGCGCCTGGCCTGGTAATCAAGTCGCAGATCATTTTCCACATTCAAGATGATGCTGGGTGCATCGGGTTTTAATAATTCATTAGCAGCCGGTAATTCCTTCATAGAGGAACGGTTGATAGAGAGACTCTGCATCGGATTGGCAGACCAGGTCGCGATGGGTGTATACCAATCAGGTATAGAGAGCGGGTCAGTGCCAATCAAAGGAGGTTTTTCAAACAGCGCCAATATATTCGTTGCCGCTCCACGCCCGATCATGGTGTAGCGGCGAAGAATTTCTAGAATGTCAGCATAGCTATTGGTCTCGTTGAAGGCCGCGCTGGCTTTATAAAGCATTTCTGTCTCAGCCAGAGCTTGCTCGGTTTGCTCGAACAAACGTGTGTTTTGGATGGCGGTGGAGGCTTGAAGCACGATTGTCTCAGCCAGGCGGATCTCCTCAGGCTTGAATTGACGCCCTTTCTCCAGGATATCCAATCCGACAGTTCCAATCACGCGATTCCCTGAGATCAGTGGGATGAGCATCAGGGTCTCGATCGAGCGCAGGCGCAATTCTTCATGAATTGTGGCAGTGAGTGGGCTTAGTTGAGCATCTTCGATGATGAGTGTTTTACGAGTGGCCAGCACCTGCTGAGTCGATGGATTTCCCTGAATCGGTAGTTCAATGCCAATAACATCTGGCGCGTTGGGAATTGGTGAGTAGCTGGCAACAATAGTCATCACCTGGTGCTCTTCGTTGAGTAAGGCAATTCCCGTCTGAACGCGCAAGGTCTTACCTAATTCGTTGGCGATGATCCCCAGGCTGGCTTGCAGATCCATGGAGCCTGCTACTGCGGCGACCACCCGGTTAATGACAGCCAGCTCAGCACTTCTTTTTTGAGTCTCATCGAAAAGACTGGCGTTTTCCACCGCCACAGCCACTTGTTGTCCGATTGCTTGTAATAGGGGCAGCCGGGCTTGCTCACCAGACTGTATTTGCTTGCCGAAGACACAAATGGTGCCCAGCACGTGGCCTTTGGATTCGAGAGGCACTCCCATATAAGAACGCAGGCCATTATTTACCAGGCTGGAGGAATCTACAGGGGAGTGATTTTCCAGATCTCCGATGCTGATTGGTTGATGTTGCGTAAAAACAATTTGCGAGAGTGTATCCTTCAGTCCATCTATTTCCAGCTTCTCGATGAATTGTTTGGGCATCTGATGCTGGATGGCTATGTGAAGCAATCCGGAACCATCAACCAATGTAATCAGACCTGCAGCATAATCTACTGTGTCTAACACACGGTCCAGAACCTCATCCAACATTTCTTCCAAGGCCAATGAACGGCTGGCAGCAGCGATCACCGAATTGATCGCCGCCAGTTCCAGGTTACGCTGGCGGGCTTCGGCCAGCAAGTGCATGTTGTTTAATGCGATCGCAGCCTGGCTGGAGAGCGCCATCAAACGGCGGTTCTCTTCTGTGCTAAGGTGGATTGCTGCACAATCGCCGGCGCTGATGAAACCCAACCATTGACCACCAGTGACCAGCGGGACGAACACCAGGCTGGTTACCTGGCAGCGATCAATGAAGAATTCTTGGATTTCCTTTATCGATGCGTAAAGCGTTAGATCATCGATCAAAATAACACGATCGTTGACCAGGAAGCGGTGGGTCTCGGCTAATTCGTGTAGATGAATTAGAGTCTGGCGGATATCAAGATTTAGATTGGACCAGCCACTGATGACCTCACTTTGGTCTGCGGGATTGCTCTCGGTCCAGGGATGATTGAAGAAATGTAGCGCCAGATGTTTATCTGCCGATCCCAGTATCGTGTGCTGGCGGAGCGCTTCCAGGATCTCATCATAGGACTGGGCTGCACTGATTGCCGCGCTGGCTTCATACAAAGCAGAGGTGGCAGCCAGGGCGTTCTGAGTCTGTTGGAAGAGCTGTGCATTTTCCAAAGCCAGCGTCATTTGGTCGGCCACTTGCTCAACCAGCAGACGCTCTGCATCATTCCACTTGCGTCCCGGCTCTTCGTCAAGCAGTTCGAAGAGCAAGCTGGTTTTGCCATCCGCGAGCGGGGTGGAGAGCGCCAATTCAGCCGGTCCATCCTCAGCAGAGGAGCGCGCGAGTGTTTGTTTTTCCGTTAAACTTTGCTTACCCAGATCGGTAAGGACATTTTGACTGGGTGACAGGCGATGATCTTCCACCTGATACCTAATGGATTCGCCCGGGCGGAATTGCTGCAAACTGGTCGCCTTGGATGAAGATTGTTTGGGTGTGGCCGGTTGCTTTTCCTTATTGGTGGCTCGCGGCCTGGCTGGTCGCACGCTGGTTAGCTCTTTTGGTTGTGATGGAGCAACTAGTGTATCCGAAGAAACTTCAATCTGTGGACGGACAATTGCGCGCCACCCTTGGAGCGTGTCCTGCCGGAAAGGTTCATCCGGTCGCCATGGAATCGGGTATATCTGTACTTCTGTCGCCAGCCATTCATTCGACCGCGTAGGATATTGGAGCTTTAAGTCGACTGGAAATTGGCCTGCTTGCAAGGCTTGATCCAGGATTTGGCTAGAGCGCTGGTCAAGTCCGCTACTCAGTGATTGTCCGAGCCATTCTTCGGGAGGGATTCCCAAGAAATTTAACATTTCGGAGCTGATGGCAGTGTAATAACCGCGCGCATCCGCTTCCCATGTCCAACCAACCAGCAACGCCGCTTCGCTCTGCTGGCTGGTTTGGGAATCTTCTCCCAGGTCGGCGAACAGATTCTTAATGCGGCTGTTGATATGTTTCTTGGACATACTGGACCAGCTCTTGGGCCAGGGCACGATATTGGAGAGTGCCCCGTGTGTTCTTCAGGTAATGGGTAATGGGCATGCCAGCTACTGCGCTCTCGCGTAGCTTGGTGTCCAGTTGGATAACTGTGTCGAATAAAGAGTCGCTGAAGGATGCGCGTAATTGTTCCGAGATTTCACGGTGAATACGATTGCGTTGATCGAACATCGTCAACAGAATACGAGTAACCAGAGCCGGGTTCAATTGTTGGCGGATTCTACGCGTTGCCCCGATCATGGCTCGCAAGGCATGCGCTGAAAAATATTCAGCCTGGGTAGGAATGACCAACATCTGGGCTGCATTCATCGCGTTTTGGGTGACCGCTCCGATGGATGGCGGGCAATCCAATAGGACATAATCGTAGGCTTGTTGTCCGTTGAGGGCTGTCCGCAAGACCGATTCAAAGTTCTGCCGGATAGGTAGAAAGCGCTCAGCCAGGTCCATTTCAGCGTTTGCTGGCACTAAATCCATTCCTGGAATACTGGTTTCGCGACTCACACTGTAGAGATTGGCAGATTGAAGCAGCACATCCGCGATGGTTCCGCGCATTTTTGCTGGGTCGAATCCAGCGGAGAGCGTCAGGTTCGCCTGCGCATCCAGATCCACCAACAGCACGCTATGATCCATTTGAGCCAGAGCGCCACCCAAGGACATCACAGTGGTTGTCTTGGCAACCCCACCTTTCTGATTGCCAACCGCGATTATGTAAGACATGTTACATCCATATTAGTTTTCATTTCCAGCTCCCTCAGGTGTTCCTGAATAATGGTTATCGCCGGGGAGTTGGAACCCATCACCTGGCTCTGGAGAGCGGGGCGCTAGCATGACTTGTGTCTTTTGGGCGCGTAAAGCTTGTTTCAACTCACTCACTGCAGTCTGCAGAATCTGTTGTGGATCATTACTGGAGCGGAGCCGGGCGCTGATCTGACCGGCGATCCTTTCCCGCTCTGCGCGTTGGTAGGTTTGCTCCAATAGACGGGCGTTCTCAAGTGTCAGACTAACCTGATTTGCAGCGGCCTGAGCGATGGCCAATTCATCCACATTCCAGGAGTGATCGGGCGTATCTTTTTCAATCCCGATGACACCAATTAATTGATCGCGCAAGGATAATGGTACCCATAATACCGATCTGCCCAGACTTCCATCTTTGTCCTCAGAACTGTCACCCACATTCTGGATCACAACCTGCCCTGATTTTAATGGCTGCTTGACCTCATCCGGCAAGCTGGTTTCGGCAGGTAGGACTTGCATCCGATTATACTGGTATCCAGACACTTGAACCTGATCTGTATAATGTTTCCAGGTTTCCTCTATTTGCTGTTTATAAAGCCGGCGGGTCTCTTCAACAGATGCCTCTAATTTTTCGACCAGGCGTGTATTCTCTACTGCAACCGCTAGCTGATCTGCCAGGGTCTGCAGGATCGATACATCTTCATTGGTGAAGGCCCCAATTTCCGTGCTCTGAATGTCAAGGGCGCCAATGACATCTCCACCTGTTTTAAGGGGCAGCGCCATTTCTGCCCGTGTGTAAGGGAGAATTGGATTGCGATAGTGCGCAGGATCCTGAGTAACATCAGCCGCAATGCGCGCTTCACCTTTACCGGTAACAAACCCAACGATACCCCTTTGACCAATACCTAATTTGTGACCGGATTGGATTAATAATTTACCTGTTTCATCGTTGGCAGCTTTCAGGACGGCGAATTGTTTCTGATCATCTACCAGGAAGATTCCGACATGGTAATACTCGAACCGCTCGTGGATCAAGCGCACAGTGGTCATCAAGAGATCATCGAGGTGATGAGGCGCCGCGATTTGACGGGAAATTTCAGCAACAGATTGTATCTGTCGGTTGCGCTTTTCAAGCTCAATCGTGCGTTCGGCAACAGCCAGATCCAGATTCGCCGATAATTTACCCATCTCAGACGCGATCGTATTCAGATTCTCTCCCAGTGCTGCTAGTTCTCCAGCTCCTTCTGGCCTGGTCACCAGGTTGTATTCTCCCATACCGATCCGCCGGGCGTGATCCACCAACAGCGGCAAAGGGGCAAGAGCTTGGCGCATGATGCGAGTCATGCTCAATCCACCAGCGACCAGGAGTGCCAGGATAACCAATAATGTTAACAGAAGCAGGTTGCGTTGTTGCACATTGAATGGATTACGATCCCAAAACACATCGGTAACGCCGATAATATTACCCGTCTCATCGCGTATCGGAAAACTATATACGCTGGAATTTTGTTGAGTATCCCCCATTGGTACAGAGATCTGCGCCAGGCTGGATTCTCCGGCAAGTGCACGGATATACGTATTTGCGGGTAGCAGAACAAATTGATCGAGGGAAGAGGCTCTTAACCTGAGATCGGTATTGGGTATGCTGGTTTCTGCAGAATCATTCGCTCCTTCAAATTCTGCGGCAGATGTGTTCCGAATAAAAATCTGCCAATTAACCTGGTATTTGTCTTTCAGATTATCCAGTGTGGTTGATTGGGTATCTGATATGTTGAGATAGTTATTGAAGACTAATTTCAGGCTTTCGGCTTTGGCGAGCTCAATTTGCCGAATATTGTTCCGGCTATAGATAGCGACCAGAACAAGCAGTGTAAGTAATATAATTCCGCTAAGACTCAGGCTCGGTATAAGTAATTTTCTAGATATGCTCATACCTGGCCTCTTCCATTGGATTTTGTTGCGCTACCATCATCATTTCCACGCGCTTCGTCAGGATTTTGGCTGAGTTCCCCTGGCTGATCTTCCTCAAACACACCTAACTGGATAAATGTGCGCGAAGCACCTAATGCCTTTCCCAGCTCACGCACAGTATTCTGCAGAACGGCTTCCATATTGATCGATGACCGAACCTGGGTGGTAATCAGGTTGATCGTTTCTTCCCGCATAGCCCGTGTCTGGCTTTCCTCAAACAGGCGGGCAGATTCCATTGCCTGGCTGATACGGCGTCCGATTTCTTCCAGGAAATCTTTCTCGTCTGGTAAGAAACCCTGTTCTTGTGGCCAGACTTCCAGGCTACCAATTTGGATATCGCGAACCTGTAGCGGTATCTCAATTGGCTTTCCGGAGATCATCTCTACTGGTTCGAGTGGAAGCGAACCTGAAACTGGGTGGGTCCCAGCTGGACTGTAAAGATAGCCTGCGACAGCTTGCTGTTGCGTGGTTTGTTGCCATGCATTTCTTTCGTATTGTTTATAGAGGCGTTCTAGTTCAGCCAGGTTTGTCTGAACGCGTTGCAGCAGTCGTGCATTTTCGATAGCAACGGCCAATTGATCAGCCATGGTTTGCAGAGTAGTAATGTCGTCCTCGGTAAATGCGCCTAATTCTTTACTTTGTACATCCAACGCGCCAATCGTTCGATCACCTACCCGTAATGGCAAAGCCAGCTCAGAGCGGGTATCGGGCAAGAAGGGATTACGGTAGTGATTCGGGTCGCGGGTTACATCACCGGTAATGCGGGGCTTGCCATGTCCGGTTGCATACCCCACGATCCCAATCTCGCCGACTTTCAAGCGGTGGCCCTTCTCAATTAAGACCCGCCCGGCTTCGCCAGTTGCCGCACTCAAAACCGCATACTCCGCGGTTTGATCCAGCAAGAAGATACCTGCATGATAGAAACCAAACCGGTCACGGATCAGGTATACCGCGCGCTCCATCAAGGCTTGGACATTCTCCATTTCACCTGTGGCTGTCAGGCTGGTGGCATCCCGTGCAATCTCTGCAGCCACCTGTACCTGGGTAGTCTTGCGCTCTAATTCAGAAGTCCTTTGCGCAACACGCTCTTCGAGGCCACTGATCAGGGAGCGCAGTTCGTGTGCCATATCCTGTAAAGAATGCGCAAGGACGCCGATTTCGTCATCCGCTACCTTGGGGAGCTCAACTTGCCATTCTTGTTGGCGTAGGCGCTGTGCCATCTCAGCCAGACGCCGAATAGGGCGGACCAGTTGATTGGTCAACAATAGACCAGATACCAAAACACCGGCAAAGATTACCAGGCTGATCGGTAATAAATTGAAGATGATTAAGTCTGTAGTAGATTGTTCTATCTCGCCCCGCAATACTTCGACGGATGCCAGAACTTCTTCTCGGTCGGCTACCGTTGCCAGAACCCACCCGGTTGATTCAAGCGGCGTATAGGCGACATACAAATCTCGTCCATCTGCGCTTACTGTAGTGAAGCCGGATTCCCCGGATAGTAACTGATCCAGGATGGGGGTGAAGGCAGTATTGAGAACTCTTAAATTAGGATTCGTCTCGTCGTTTTCAGGTGGTCGCACATTGAGATCTTGGTAGCCTTGCATTGGCAAGGCTATGGCGCTGCCATCGTGGTCAACCAGGAAAGAGTATCCGGTTTGCAGGATCTGACTGGTCTCAATATTTTCCTGGATGGCGCCGAGGGTGAGATCTAACCCTAAAACGCCATATAAAATATTATTGGCCCCATAGACCGGCACGGAAAAGGTGGTGATTAATCCCAGTCCAGTCGCATCACGATAAACTGGCGCCCAATATGGTTCGCCACTGCCCTCTAGATCGACTGATCCGGTGTACCATGGGCGACCTGTGGATGTAAAATCTGGAGGTAAAACTTCACCAAGATTGATATTGGGATAATAGCGCAGAACATTGTTTGGGGTAGAGAAGTAGATCGCCTCGATATTGGGGGCATTGTCTATGGCAGAGGCAAATACGAAATCTAAATACGCGCCTTGTTCGATTTCCTTCAGGAGGTCTGCGTTGATTGCGACAAAATTAGGAACAAATACGCTGGTGGTGTCTCCTGGAAGATTGGCAAATTGGCCGTTAGCGCCCAGTTGCATATGTTCGTCCGCCGGCCAAAAATCCCCTTGAAACGCATGTGGATTTGCATACACTTGGGCGATATAAGCAGCAATATTAAACCCAGCGATTTGATTTTTTTCCAGCAGCAAGTCGTTCTCGCGTGCCTGAGAAAGATTCAATTGTGTTAGAAAGTTTTCGGCCTGCTCCAGCAGGGCAGTGGCGCTGCTCTCTACGGCAGTTGTTCCAATCCTGCGGGTTGTGTTGGCAGCCGCCACTGCCAAAAGCAGAACAGCCGCGCTGGATATAGCCAACATATAAAAAAGTAGCCGGAAACGGATGGATTTTGAAGGATGGTAAACCGATAGCTCAGACATTCAGATTAGCTCCTGGTGTTATTCGTCTGGTCGCTAACAATACCAGTTGAATGTCCGTCATTGCCTGGGTGCAACCGTATTTGAACTCGCGCAGCCTGGATTGCCTGGCCAATCTCCTGAACGGCAGTTTTCATTACATTCTCCAGGACCAGCGAGCTTTGTGCTTTAGATGCTATTTGGCCAATCACTTGTTCATGGTACGCATTGCGCTGCACAGTTTCAAGCAGCCGGGCATTTTCCAGGGCAAGGGCAATTTGGTGGGCAGCATCCTGAAGCAGCTCTCGGTCTTGCCGTGTCCAAGGCGCTTGATTCTGATCTCGTTTAAGTTGTAACATGCCTAATTGCCAACCGCGTAACTCAATGGGTACTTCAACTAAATATTGATCGTCATTGGAGTCAGGCTCAATTGTGATCGCATTGGGAAGTGCGGGTTGCACACCTAGTCGGTCATAGACATAGGTAATTGACCGTTCCTCCAGCCGCCCCTGCCAGGCCTGGCGTACCTGGGTGCCGTAAAGCGATTGCAGTTCGTTCAGTGCCTGGCGATTTTCGTCAAAGAGCTGGGCGTTCTCAATGGCTAAGGCAATCTGATCAGCCAGTACTTGCAGAGTCTCAATATCTTCGGAGTTGAAGGCCTCAATTTGGGGTGACTGCACATCCAAGACACCGATCACATGCTCACGTACCATCAAAGGCAGTGCGGCCTCTGAACGTGTTTGGGGTAAATCAGGATTATTAAAATACACCGCATCCTGGCCCACATCCAGGGCGATCCGGCTTTCAGCTTTCTCGGCGACATACCCAACGATACCGGTCTGCCCAATGCGCAGCTTGTGCCCGCGGCTTAGCATGCGCTGGCCACCTTCAGAAGAAGCAGCGCGCAGTACAGCATACTCTCCAGCATCATCGATTAAAAAGATGCCCGTATGATAAAAGTTGAACCGTTCTGAGATCAGGTGTACGGTATGGTCCAACAAGCGCTCCAATTCGCGGATGGAGGCTGACTCGCGTGCAACTTCTGCGGTAACTTGAAGCTGAAGCGCCCGGCGCTGAACATCTTGTGTGCGCTCGGTTACGCGTTGCTCCAAATGAATAATTAATCCGCGTAACTGGGTGATCATATCGTTCATGCTGCGTGCCAGATTACCCAATTCATCTTCACTCTCAACAGGAACTGCACGAGATAAATTCCCTGTTGTGATGCTTTTGGCTGTAGCTGTCAAGGTGGAGATCGGGCGCAGGGCTTGCCGGAGGGTAAACCAGACCAACAGGCTGACAATCAATATGCAAAGGGTCACAAGCAGCCAGGTTGCCAATTGCAGGAGGCGTACTGGTTCAAGAAATATGGCTTCAGGCTGTTGGTAAATTATGCCCCAGTCCTTGGAGGTTTTGGATAAATAGGCTCGTTGTATTTCACCGTTCGAATCATTGAATTGAATTGCTCCCAGGTCTCCGTTACGAAGCTGTAGAACTGGTGGATAGCCGCTTAGATCGGTTCCAATGCTTGCTGTGTTTGAACCTGTCCGGAGAATAATCCGGTTAGCGCTGTCGACGATGTAGGCTTCACCCGCCTCGGTATGCAAAACCGGATTAAGCAGCTCCGAAAGTTTTGTTAAGGATAAGCTAAACACTCCGATCCTTGAGAGCATCCCCTGCTGGTCGTGCACAGGCAGGGATAATACCAGGGCCGGCGTTTTGTTGATTGGATGATCCCAGACCTCGGCAACTGAATCGGCGCCATTCAGGAGATCTTCAAACCACGCCTGGTCGGAAACATCGGGCATCTGTGCAGGGTCACTGGATGCGACTGCCATTCCATTAATATCCGTTATGCTGGCTAAATCTATCCAGGGGTGCGTAGCGGCCAGCGAGTTAAGAGCCTCCTCCTGAGCGGTTGAGGTCATGTTTCGCACAGCGTCCTGGTTCAGAATATCTTGCAGGGCGCGCATCTCTCCATCTAACCATATCTCGATAGACCTTTGAAGATTCTGGTTATGCAACTTCATACGTTCCGTAGCATTTTGTTCGATTTTGTAGGCTGCTTGCGAGGTCAAAAAGCTGAGCACCGATACTAGAATCGGGATTGTGACGATTAGGGTCAATACTGTCAGGCGGATTTGTAGCTGGCCGCGTTGAAAACGCCGTTCTGAAGCCATCTGCCGAAAACTGGCGTAGCTAAAAGCTCCAGCCAGGAGTAGATTGGTCAGTAATACTGGGACGACGGGTAGCAGCCGGTCTCGCAATCCCAGGTGCAGCACAATGCCAGAGAGCTGGGCGACGCACAACAGCCATCCCAACCGCTTGGCCCGCGGAAATACCTGTGTATCTAAAACTGACAGGTACAGCAGGGTAAGAAGGAGCGCTACACCGGAAGCGGTGATCGCTATTGGCCAGATGATGTCTGCTAATGTACCCCGAGTGAATTCAATCAGCGAGATAAAGCCCCCCTGGTAATTTATCGACTCAAGACCCTCCAGCCAGATACCTTGCCGGGTAATCAGGTCGAAGATAGTAGCTGCCAGAGGGATGGCTGCCAGCAGATAACCGAGCCAGACCAGCCATTTCAGGCGGCTACGTTGCCAGTTTGGCCGGAGTAAGACAATACAGGCGCTTAATAGCACCGGTTGGATCATCGGTATCGTGATTGCCAGCAAAGCCGCTGGAGCCATGGCTTGTTGAACGGTCTCTGCGCCCAACATTAGAGCTGTAGCTGTGCTGTTGATTGCCAGTAACAATAGAAAACCAGCCAGATAACGATTCGCAGTGTGCCAGAAGTTCATGGCCAGCGCATAACTGGCAAGCATAAACTCCAGCAAAGCCATCGACCAGACGAGGATATGCAAGGTTTGCTCAAAAGAGATTGGATTCAAGATGCCACCTCGCAGAAACCACTCATGCGGTTATTTCTCTCCTTTGAGCTGTATCACACCGCCAGAAGCGTTTAAAGCCTGGCCTAAATCTTTAAGTGCATTGTGAAGAATAGCGTCTGTATCCATAGATGCCCAGATACGGGACGAGATATGTGCTGCAATCCGGTCACGCTCTGCCTGGCGTTGTGATTCTTGGAATAGGCGAATATTTTCCAGTGCTAAAGCGGCTTGAGTGGTTACACTGTTTACCAAAGCTTCTTGAGCCTGGCTTAATCCACCCGGGCCAGTCTCTAAAGTCAAGCTTCCAATCACTTGATCGCGTAACGTCAGGGGAATCTCAACGGAGCGGCTCTCTTTGTCCTGCGCCGAATCTCCTGCCTCGAAAGTGAATTCCAGATCTGTGGCTTGCCCTGGTAACTCTGACCAGGCCTTGGTCAGGTACTGCCCGTGCAAGGTCTGGATTTCCACAAGGCTGCGTTGCACCTCGTTGAACAAGCGTGTATTTTCGAGGGCAGTACCTAGGCTGTCGGCGATGCCTTCAAGGACGGTAATATCTGCAATATCAAAAGCTTCAGGCTGAGCGGACTGGACAGAAATTGCACCTAGCACCTGCTCCCCTACCAGGATTGGAAGAGCCATTTCAGAACGTGTGGCTGGTAAGTATGGATTATTAAACCGCACAGCCTCCTGTCCAACATCCAGAGCAATTCTTGGCTTTCGATTGGCGGTTGCCCAGCCAATCATCGAATCCCCAGCAACCAGCAGCCGGTGGTTACGGGCAAGCATTTGTTGCCCGGCTTCGCCACTACCCGCTTTAAGCACGGCGTATTCAGCATGCTCGTCTAACAAGAATACACCGACATAATAAAGGTCAAAACGCTCTTTAACCAATGCCACAACCTGGTTTAACAGATCCTGGCTGCTGGTTAAGTCTGAGATTGCCCGGCTAATATCGGCGGCGGTGCGGATTTGGAGGAAGCGTCGTTCCAGGTCGCGGGTGCGTAGCTTAACTTGATTCTCCAGGTCTGCCTGGCGCACTTCTAACTGCCGGGTCAGGTCACGGGTTTGCTCAACGCTACGCTCAAGACCTCGAACCAGACCCGCTTGTGTCAGTGTGGATACAGTACCCATCATCAGAAATGTGAACGCGCCGGTAATCCAGAAACCAGGATCAGTAGCTGTAGTCACAATCTCGGCCTCAGACAGAGTTAGCTTACCTGTGGAGATCAACCAACCTGTTAGCAGAATCGAGCATATGGAGATTGCAATCGAGGCTAGTCCAGCCGGCGCTCCTGCCAGAATGCTGGCAATAATGGG
>CAYXDC010000003.1:99213-100032 GCA_964463505.1 uncultured Anaerolineaceae bacterium | reverse complement strand
GCGCTCTACGGCCCATAAATGGCTGTTGGTGACCTGCTTTGGCTACCTGGGCTATAAGAACGCCCGCTTTGGGCGTATCGAGGCTCATGAAGCGGTCACCGCCTACGGGCGCGAGGCCCTGCTGCGCGCCAAGGAAGCCGCCGAAGACCTGGGCTATACGGTGCTGCATATGTACGTGGACGGCTTATGGGTGCGCAAGGACGGCGAGCGCCAGGCGGCGGACTTCCAACCCCTGCTGGAAGAGATTCTTGCGCGCACCGGGCTGCCTATCGCCCTGGATGGGGTTTACCGCTGGGTGGCTTTTTTGCCCTCCCGCGTAGACCGGCGCGTCCCGGTGCCCAACCGCTATTTCGGGTTGTTCCAGGATGGATCGTTCAAGCTGCGCGGCATCGAAGCCCGCCGCCATGATACGCCGCGCTTTATCAAAGACGTGCAGATGGAAATGCTGGAGCTGATGGGTAAAGCGCCCCAGCCGGTGGACAGCCTGCCGGCTCAGGTAACCCTGCTGCGCCGCCGCCTGAGCGAGCTGCGCAGTGGGCGCGTGCCGCTGGATCGGCTGTTGGTAACCCAGACACTTAGCCGCACCCTGGAAGAATACCGCTCGCCCTCACCCGTGGCGCGTGCCGTGGCCCAACTGCTGGCTTGCGGCAAGTCCATGCGCCCCGGGCAGCGCGTGCGCTTCCTGTTCACGCGCGGCGAGCCGGGCGTGATGTTGTTGTTGCCGTTCGAAAACAGGAAGTACCGGCGGTCGAACAGGTTCTCGACGTTCACCTGCGCGCCGATGCGTTCGTCGAACGCGAAAAAGAGGGCGCCATCCAC
>CAYXDC010000003.1:0-99203 GCA_964463505.1 uncultured Anaerolineaceae bacterium | reverse complement strand
GCCCGAGCAGCTCGCCCAAGTGAGTTTTCGGCCCTATTGGTTCACGCGCGGCGAGCCGCGTGTGCAGGCCTGGGATGCCCCCGCCGTTGGGCCGGTGATCCCTGACCTGGGGCGTTATATCACTCTGCTGGTGCGCGCCGCCAGCTCGATTGTGGGATCGGTGGGGGTGGATGAGCAGACCTTGCGCTGGTGGCTGTTCAGCAACGCCGGTTATGGCAGCCGGCCGGGGGTGCTGCCGCCTGTCCCGTTAGATCGCCTGGGTAGTATCAGTCTACCTCTGTGGATGGCTTTGCCAGTACAAGCTGGAGGTTAGTAAAAAAACATAAAGTGGTAGCTATAGTAATTCGCTATAAGTAGCTTAACAAATCGGACTCTCAACCAGCGAATTACATGAGTAAAACGCCTGGAAAAAAGTTAGGTTTGGTTAAGTTTCTTTTGGCGTTTTACTTATCCTGACCTACAAAGAGAGCAAATGGATGGGTTCAATCTTGTTTGAGTGCTTTAAACTGGATAGATCGTATGCCACCTGTAAATTCATCCAAAATTCTGGCGTCGTACCAAGCGCCATTGCTAAACGCAAGGCAGTGTCCGGAGTGACTCCACGCTTTCCGCGGACAATTTCATTAATCCGCTGAAGTGGTACACCCAGGTGATGCGCAAAAGCAACCTGGCTTAATCCCATTGGCTTTAAGAATTCCTCCAGCAATATCTCTCCTGGATGAGTTGTAACACGGTTTTCGGGTAGCATGGTTACCTCGACTTTTTCAATCTAGTGATAATCGATGATCTTGACTTGATGTGCATGTTCGCCTTGCCAACGAAAGATAATCCGCTATTGATCATTGATCCTGATACTATAAAACCCGCCAAGATTGCCTTGCAATCTTTCTAATCGGTTCCCTGGCGGTACACGTAAGTCAGTTATTTTCACTGCTGCTGCAAGCATATCTAGTTTTCTAAGCGCTGGTGTGATAATTGAATTTGGGAAGCGACGCGTATGGTGTGTCAAGCGTCCATGATACAGGTCTTCGGTAGCTGCATCACCAAAACTAATAATCAAACCAAACCCCTTGAATGATTATAACAAATACATGCTTTCCGTGCAAGCATGTATTTGTTATTGATATTATAGAACTTACGTACTCGTTTTGAAAGTTGGATGAACCGCATATCGCAAGTAGTGCTAATCCACATGCTGCAAACGGCGGATCTCCTGAACAGTAGTGGACAGGAAAAAGCCATACAACAAAACGATGACTCCAATTACGAACAGATCATAGACCCCAAACGTACCGACCGAGGTGTTCCACTGCGGGTTGCTGGAGAAAAACAGGACTGTATTGGCGATGATCGCCAGCATGCGCACCTCGGTAGGGCCGAGCTTTCCATAAGAGATCTTAAAAACGCCATCCACGCAAGTACGGATATACACCAGGACCGACATTAGCAGGTAGCCCACCAGCGCCAGCAAGGCCAGATCCAGGCGCACATAGGGAGAAAGGCCTAGTCCGATGAAAACCAGGGTCTCACTCACCGCGTCGAGAGAATGATCGATAAAAAAGCCATAGATCGGGCGTTGGATCTTGCGATAGCGCGCCAGAGTGCCGTCCAGGCTGTCGCCAAACCAGTTGATAAAAAAGCCCAAGCTGGCCAGCCATAAAAAAGCGGGGTTCCAACGCGTGAGCAGGTAGCTGACAAAGATCAGCACTGAACCCATCAGGCCCAGGGTGGTCAGCTTGTCTGGCGTAACCCAGGCGGGCATATGACGAGCGAAGAATTGCAGGGCAGGCCGCTCCAGGGGACCAAGCAGGATATCATTCACTCGCTGGTGGTTCTTGATGTCTTGCATGGACTGGTCTTTCACAGTTGCCTCCCTTAACCTTGTGCGGTGAGTTCAGGCCCGCATTTCAGCCATGGCCTCCGGCCAAACCGGGTAAAACATCGCCCATTGGTATGGGGCTTGCCGAATTGCATCTTCGGCAATGCGCAGGACTCGCTCTGCATTCAGCAAAATCTCCTGATGCCGGTCAGGATGGGGTGTCATCTCGATCGGCTCAGAAATATCGATCTGATAGCGCCCGTCTTGATTTTGAGAGGCGCTGGTCAGCGCCACTGGCACGCCCGTCTTAAGCGCCAACAAAATATGCATGACCGGCAAAGCTGCCGGGCGTCCAAAGAAGCGCGGTCGGTATTTTGAATCTGGCAAAGGACGATCCAGCCCGGTCACAATCGTGTCCTTCGCTTCCAGACGTTGGATAGCATGTCGCAAGGTGTTGGTTGAAGACGGAATAATCTCAATCCCAGACTCGGCGCGCAGCTTATTCTGCCATTGGTAGCCTCCGCCTGGATTGGCAACCCCCAAAGCGACAGCCTTCAAACCGCGCCGTCCCACAGCATGGATTGCCAGGTCAAAATTACTCAGGTGAATGCCTACCACGACCAGGCCCTGTTTGGGATTTTGGCGATCCTCTAAGAACTGGCTAAAGCGCGCAGAAAAATCGACCCTGGTATAAATTTTTGAAAAATCCTGCAAGTGATGGTAGAGATCATATAAACAACGGGCGGTGTGAATGTAGGTATCGTGCACGGCTTGATCTAATGCAGCAGAATCCGCCTGGCAGCCGCTCACCACCCATTGATTTGCGCGCACTGCCCGCACCATTTCCAGGTGATTACGGCCAGCCATCCAACCTCCGGCTGCATCTGCCAGCTTGAACCCGGTGCTCGGTGGCAAACTGCGACTCAACCAGAGGGCAAATCCAACTCCTAGCGTGCCGTTTAGTAGATCCTGGAAACCTATCGCCATGATTGCCTGTACGGATTTCTGAGGTTGGTTGAATGTCCCGAGAATTAACCCAGCGTCATTACAAATTTAACCACTGGACAGCCGATTTGGGTAGTTCAGCTAATGAGCCGATGCGTAGCGTGCAATCCGGAAGTGATTCGATAAAGGTACGCCCATAGCGCTTGGTCAGGATACGTTGATCCAAAATGACCACCACCCCACGGTCATATTGGGTGCGAATCAGGCGTCCAAATCCCTGACGGAAGCGCAGGATCGCCTCCGGTAATGAATACTGTGAGAAGGGATCCTCAAAGGTTTCGGAACGCGCTGCCACGATTGGATCGGAAGGTACAGCAAAAGGTAATTTGACGATTACCAAGATAGAAAGAGCATCCCCTGGGACATCCACACCCTCCCAGAAGGCGCGCGTACCCAGCAACACGGCACGCTCGCTGGTACGGAATGATTCTAATAAGGAATGTGGTGAGGCGCCCTCGCCCTGCTCGTAGATCACAATATCATCCCGCCCCAAAATAGGCGCAATGGCCCTGGAGGTTTTACGCAGCTGGTCATAAGAGGTGAATAAAACCAGCGCCCGCCCGCCGGTGGCTTTACACAGGCGGATGATGGCGCTTTCCACCGCACGTTGGTGCCCCTGGCGATCTGAAGGCTCGGGAATATCATTGACTACGTACACCAGGGCGGCGGTTTCGTAGTCAAAGGGTGAGCCAAGCGCCAGCTCGTCGGCATCTTCCGCAAACAAGCGCCCGCGCAAGTAATCAAATTCCCCGGCTGCGGTGAGGGTGGCAGAAGTCAGGATAACCGATTCTTTTTCATGCCACAAGAATCGCTGCATCAGCGGACCGATATGAAGTGGAGCGACATTCAAGGTCTGGCGCATCCCGTTTGGCTGGGCTTCTACCCAGTAGATACGATCCTCTACGGGGCTGAAGACCAGACCATTCATCTGTTCTTGTATTTCATGCAGGCGCCGGTAAAGGTTAGCCAGGCTACCGTACAATTCAGCATCTGCTTCTGGCAATTCATTGGACAGCTCGGCAATTCCTTTCGCCAGACGACCAATCTGCTCCAATAATGGCCCGATGATGTGGTCGGCTTCATCCCAGGCCAATTCCACGTCTCCCCAGGCAGGCTGCGTACGCGTGGCTGGCAGGATGCGCTCCTGGTGGGAATATGCGCCTACCGCGCGGCCTTCACGGATATCAACCAGGAAGCGGTCCAGCGCCTGGAAAAACTGGCGTGCCAGGGTTTCGAAGCTGAAAGCGTAATCTGTGGCTTGTTGGATCATCTGGTTCAAAACTGCCAGCTCAGACGGCGCAATAAAGCTCTGGGTCGCCGACATCACCCAACCGAGTAAGCCAGTCTTTGGCCCGCCCAGCTCGCGCAGCAAGCGCTCGACGTCCGCCAGAGTCATCCTGAAACTTAAGGCGTTGGTGGTCGCATCTTCCAGATGGTGTGCTTCATCCACGATCAGGTAATCAAATTCCGGCAGTACACGGTTGCCCGTGGCCACATCTGCCAGCAACAGAGCGTGATTTACGATCAGAATATGCGCGCTTTGGGCAGCCTGGCGCACGCGATAAAAGGGACAGATCCCACCGGAAGATTTCAGACACATCTCAGCCGAGCAGGCTTCGTCTTCTGCGGAGATCCTGCGCCAGACTTCGCGTTCTGCCGGTCCATTGAGGTTGATCTCACTCCGGTCACCGGTTTGGGTGCCGTTTAACCAGACCAACACCTTTGCCAGAACCCGCATCTCATCTTCATTTGAGGGACCGCGCCGGCGTAAGCTCTCCAGGCGGCGCGGGCACAGATAATTACTGCGCCCTTTCAATACCACAGCACGTAAATCAACCCCCAGGGCCGCACGCAGATCAGGAATATCCTTATTGATCAATTGATCTTGCAGGTTGATGGTGTTGGTAGAGATCACAACCCGGCGCTGATTGTGCATGGCCCATAGCGCCGCTGGGATCAGATAAGCCATGCTTTTGCCAGTGCCGGTGCCGGCTTCCACCATTAAGTGGCGCCCATCGGATAATGCCTGTGTAACCGCCTCCAGCATGCCTACTTGCTGTGGGCGATGTTCATAATGGGGAAAATGCTTGGAGAACAGACCACCCGGAGCAAGAATAGAGACCACTTCTTCTATGTCCAGTGGTCGCGACTCACGAACCGGCATCAATGGCGGTAATGAGCGATCGATGCGAGAAGTAAACAAAGGGCCATCATAGCGATGGCGTACCGAGCTGGGCGAAACGACTTCGTGTGAGCGCTGGCCCAAAGCCCGGCGCAGGGGCAAATACCCAAACCAATCTACCCCTTCTGCCAAACGCACGATCTCCGCCAATAATGGTAGAGGTAGTTCAAGAGCATATTGGTACAAACGCTGAAAAACCAGTCGCGTTGTCTGGGCATCTTGCATGGCGCGGTGCGCACCAGTAACCGGTACGCCCAACGCCTGAGCCAAAGCGGACAGGTTGTAACGACCAGCGTTCGGGAGTAAAACCGAGGCCAGATCATAAGTATCCAGCAAGTCATTGCGGTGCAAGATTCCATAGCGGCGCAGGAAACCCACATCAAAACCGACATTGTGCCCGATAATGGGTGCATCGCCGATAAATTGTTGGAGATCAGGCAAGACCTCACGGATGGCTGGTTTATCCACAACCATCGAGTCAGTGATACCAGTCAGTTGGGTGATGAAAGGAGGAATGCGCCGTCCTGGGTGAAGCAAGGTTTGCCACTCCCCCTCGACCCGGCGATCATTAAAGCGGACCGCAGCGATCTCGATGATCGCATCATTCTCTGCACTCAGGCCAGTTGTTTCGATATCCAGGGCAACGATGGAATCCATTGGCAGGATTATACCATCCGGGGTGAACCTGCCCGAGCATGGTCCGGTAAACATAGTGGTACACTTTGCTCATCTCAATACCAGCCTGCCCACAATCGAGGTCAAAATGATTGCAGATGTCGCCCGCCGTGTGCGTGAAAATATCCAGAAAGTGATCGTTGGCAAGGATGAAGCCATACAACTAACCCTGGCTGCCGTTTTGTGCGAAGGAAATGTGCTTCTGGAAGATGTGCCAGGGATTGGCAAGACCACCCTAGCGCGCGCCCTCGCCATTTCTTTGGGGTGTAGTTTTCGCCGCATCCAATTTACTCCCGATCTTTTACCTACAGATGTAACCGGGTTGAACTGGTTCAACCAGAAGGCGCAGGCTTTCGAATTCAAGCCCGGCCCGATTATGAGCCAGGTACTGCTGGCAGATGAGATCAACCGCGCCACACCCCGTACCCAATCGGCCTTACTGGAGGCCATGCAGGAACGCCAGGTGACCATCGATGGCGTGACACGCCCTCTACCGCGCCCATTCATGGTTCTGGCTACCCAAAATCCGGTTGAATTGGAAGGAACATTCCCACTTCCTGAAGCGCAAATCGATCGCTTTTTATTACGCGTGGTGTTGGGTTACCCCAATGAAGTAGAAGAAAATGCCATGGTCGAGCGCTTCCGGGTGAACGATCCGTTGCCCGACTTGCAAGCCGTCACCAATCCTGAAGAAATCCTGGCATTACAAGCGGAGCGCAGGCTTATCAGGGTGGAGGAGAGTCTGCGTGGCTATATCGTAAAAATCGCCCGCGCTACCCGCCAGCACCCTGAAATTGAGCTCGGCGCAAGCCCGCGCGCCACATTGGCTCTCTACCAGGCAGCTCAAGCCTGGGCAGCTATCCAGGGACGAGATTATGTTATCCCGGACGATATCAAGACACTGGCACCATCCGTGTTGACTCATCGCATGATGATTGCTCCCCAGGCGCAACTGCGCGGAAGGCGTCCCGAGGAAGTCATCACTGGAATTGTAGAAAGCGTGGCAGTGCCTGTGGAGGAATGACATGACTCCCAATTATTGGTGGTCATTCCTGGTGATCGTCGCCCTGTTAGGGATCTACTTGCAAATCTATTTACTCTCCGCTTTCGCGCTGATGTTAGGCGCGATCAGCGGCGTGGCGCGTTGGTGGTCCAGGCGTGCGTTGAAGGATGTTATTTACCAGCGCGAGCCTTTTTACCGGCGCGCGTTCCCCGGCGAGATTGTTCCGCTAACGATTAAAACTGAAAATCGTAAATTCCTGCCACTTTCATGGCTATTGATCAAGGATCCCTGGCCCAAGGCAGTGGGTCCAGAGCTAGAAAGCCAGCTTACTCCTACCCACCTGGCCGACAAAGGACTCTTAATAAACATTTTCAGCCTGCGCTGGTATGAGCGCGCGCGCCGACACTACCAACTACTCTATCGCAAACGTGGTGTTTATCAGCTCGGTCCAGCGCGACTGGAAAGCGGCGACTTGTTCGGTATTTTCAACCAAACTGATGAGAATGGCCCCGTTGATCAGATCACTGTATTTCCCACACTTTTGGAGCTTTCAGAATTGCATTTGCCGTCCGGGGATCCTTTCGGTGAACGCCGGGCCCGGCGTAAGCTGCACGAAGATCCAAACTTGAGCATGGGTGTGCGCGATTATCTGCCCGATGATGATTTCCGGCGTATACATTGGCCAGCTACTGCACATACTGGAGAATTGCAGGTCAAAATTTACCAACCGGTTACTGCTCAACTGATGAGTGTATGCCTGAATGTCTCTACTTTTAAGTATTACTGGCAAGGAGTCGATCCCAATTTGTTCGAGCACCTGGTCAGTGCTGCTGCACGCCTGGTAGAGCAAGCCTTACAGGATGGCTACCGGGTGGGGATGGTATCGAATGGATGCCTGATGCATTCAGACCAGCCCTTTCGCATCCCCCCAGGCCGCTCGCCCGATCAGCTCGGGCGGCTGCTAGGCGCCCTGGCTGCTGTCACTCCATTTGTCACTGCTCCCTTTGAACGCCTGCTGCTGCGGGAGGTGAATAAACTTCCTCCAGGAACGCTGCTCTTGATCTTGACCAGTGTGCTGACCCCAGATTTGAGCGAAAATCTGCTGCGCTTAAAGCGTCATGGGAGACAAATTAGCATGCTGGTTTTCAGCCGCAAGCCGCCTCTCCCCATTCCTGGCATCCGCATGCGTTACATCCCCTATGAGGATTAGTATGGGAAATAATGCTGCTGCTAACCAGGGTGAGCTGCGCAATAAACCACAGGTCTGGTCAGATGTGGCTGCCTTGCTGTTGATCATCGTGGAGGTAAGCTGGTTACTACCCTGGTATTCAGGTGTCATCGAAATCAGCTATACCACCACCACTCTGCGCACTTTCCTGGTACTGGGTGGAAATATGCTCCAGGCTTATATCTTAACCCGGTTAGTGGATAATCTACGCCTGAAACGCAACATCCAGCAGATATTCCTGTTAATCCTGTTTTTGTTGAATATGGCTCTGGCAACCAGATTGCTGCTAGGCCCAGCCGTACCCAACCCACTTTTGGGACTGATGCGGCTTGATCCGGGAGCAGTGCTGGTAGTTCTGGCTGGCGCGTGGCTATGGTGGCGTGGAATCAGCCTGGCTCAAGGCATTATCAGTCCTGATACTGCCTGGCAGCGCTTCTGGTTTGGAATCTGGATGCTTGTGGCTTACCTGTTGGTGGTGACGCGCGTCACACGCATACAGCCAGGCATCATTCCTTTCATTATATTTCTTAGTGCTGGATTGTTAGCCCTGATCGTTGCTCGGATCGCTTACATAAGCCTGTATCATGGCTCTGTGCGCAACCCATTTGGCCGGAAATGGGTTGCGATTATCACCGTTTCTGTGAGCAGCAGTATTCTCCTGGCAGCTTTCATTGCCAGCCTGCTGACGGGGCAGTATAAACCTGTATTAGAGCAGCTCACAGGGGCACTGCGATGGGTTGTGGCAGGTATCATCTTTCTGGCTTCCATTCCAGGCCTGATCCTGGCGTATATCCTTACGCCGCTGCTGGAGGCAGTGCAGGCATTAGTGCAGCGTTCGGCAACGCCTGTGCCCACCCTAACCCCAGATATACTGCTTACACCCATTGCTCCGCTGGACCAGCTCGCAGCACCCGAACCGCTGGTCATCCCGCCCTGGCTCGTAGCCGTCATCTTCTGGACGCTTGTGCTGCTCATCACAGCCGCCATTTATGGACGGGTGCGCAGTCTCACCTTTTGGAAATCCACGCGCAGCTACGAAGATCCCGAAGCACTCTTGGGGCGCAATGAACTGTGGCGTAAATTACGCCAGAGCGCACGCCAACAATTACAGGAAGCTGAGGACCGGCTGCGCAACTTACGCTCCCGACGCGCGATACAGGTAGCTTATATCCGGCGCATCTATGGCGAGCTGATGGACTTAGTAGATGCACTCGAACACCCCCGCCCGGTTGGCTTAACCCCCCTGGAGTATTTACCTTCTATCCAGAAACTACTGCCGGTTGTACATTCCGATCTAGAATTGCTCACCCAGGCCTATGTTCGCGTGCGGTACGGAGAGTTACCAGAAACTACCAGCGAAATTTCACAACTTGAACAAGCCTGGCAACGGATCTCCACAGAGGGAGCCCGGCAAAAGAAGTTGATCCAGGCAAGCCATAAACAGCTTATGGATGAACAACCTCACCATTCAGTATAAACAAAACCCGGCTTTATCACCAGCAATCAGGTGGACAAGCCGGGTTTCAGCTTCGATAGGGTTGGGGGTTTATACCGTGACCATGCTTTGAGCATCTTTACGGCGAGTAAACCACTTTTGGAGCTCAACGAACCACAGCAGGCTGGTGCTCAACGCCAGGCAGATCAAGATCTCTCGCAGAGGCAAAGCCATGGTTCCGAACCAGGGCTGCAAGAAAGGCACATACACTACTGCAAATTGCAGGATTGTGGTCACCCCAACTGCCCAGACCATTGCCCGATTGGAAAACAAACCGATGGTTGCCAGCGAATCGCGGTTGGAACGGATCGCCATCACATAACCCATTTCGGATAGCGTCAGGGTAGTAAAGACCATCGTCTGCCAGTAGGGGCTGTCCATACGCCAGTAGATATATCCGACTACGAAAGAGATCAAGCCCATCGCCAGACCCACCCACATAATATTGGCGCCTAGACCACGAGCGAAGATGTTTTCATTGGGCGGGTAAGGTGGGCGGCGCATAATGTTGCGTTCTGATTTTTCAACCCCCAGCGCCAGGCCAGGCAGGCCATCGGTCACCAGATTGATCCACAAGATTTGCAGTGGCAAGAGTGGTAATGGCATCCCAAAGAAAGGCGCCAGGAGCATCACCCAGATCTCACCTACGTTTGAGGTCATTGTATACTGGATGAATTTCCGGATATTATCATAAATCGTACGCCCTTCCTCCACCGCTGAAACGATCGTGGCGAAGTTATCGTCGAGCAAGACCATATCCGCAGCTTCTTTGGTGACATCCGTACCGGTAATACCCATTGCTACACCGATATCGGCCCTTTTTAAGGCGGGAGCATCGTTGACGCCATCCCCAGTCATTGCGGCTATGTGACCCAGTCTTTGCAAGGCAGAGACGATGCGGAGTTTATGCTCAGGCGATACACGGGCAAAAACCGAGACTCGACTGGCCACATCTTCCAACTGGGCATCATCCATTTTCTCCAGTTCCTGACCAGTAACTACTTCGCTTTGCTGGGAAATCCCCAATTCGTTCGCGATATAGCGCGCCGTCAAGGGATGGTCTCCGGTAATCATGATCGGACGGATACCTGCTGTACGGCAGGTATTTACCGCGTCTTTCACCTCTGCCCGAGCAGGGTCAATCATTCCTACCAGCCCCACGAAAGTTAGCTCGTTCTCGACGCTATCTGCATCGACCGTCGCGGGCAATTCATCCAACATACGCGCAGCGACACCCAAAACCCGGATACCCTGTTGCGCCAGGCGCGCATTGGACTTTTCAATGCGTTCACACCATGATTCATCCAATGCCTCAGTGTGATCGTTCACCCATACCTGCTTGGTGATGCCCAATAACCCATCCACTGAGCCTTTGGTAAAGGAGATATACGGTTCCTCGCCAATACGCCCTTCCCAACTCCAGATTGAGCGCAGGGAAGGCGCCAGTTCCTCAATGCTTTCTGGCATGCGATGAACGGTAGTCATTCTCTTGCGTTCAGATTCGAATGGGACCTCTGCCACACGTGGCAAAGCGGCTTCCAGGGTAGTCTTGGGCAAGCCCATGCGCGTAGCAGCCACGATGAGAGCAGCCTCCGTTGGATCTCCAACCAACACGTAGCGTTGGGGTGATTCTTCATCACATTCAATCAGTGCATCGTTGCACAATGCGCCACCGGAAACCAACAGCGTTAGAGCTGGAAAATCACGCAGCATTGCTTGCTGCTCTTCACTGGGTTCGCCGGCAAAACATACTTCGCTGGTATTGTTTAGATAATTGCGCCGGTCTTCTTCGGTCAGATCCAGCTGATGCTCAGCAAAATCCAGGATCGTTACTGTCATGCGGTTTTCCGTGAGGGTACCGGTCTTGTCTGAACAGATCACCGTCACCGAGCCTAGGGTTTCAACAGCCGGCAGCTTGCGGATTAAGGCTTTACGTCGCAACATACGCCGGGCGCCGAGCGTCAGTGCAATCGTTACAACAGCCGGCAGGCCCTCTGGTACAGCAGCCACTGCCATCGATATGGAAGTCAACAGTAAGACGCGTAATTCTTCACCGCGGAAATAGCCCAGGATAAATACAATCACCACCAGGACGCCAGCGGCGATGGATAAACCTTTGCCAAGCTGGTCGAGGCGTTTTTGTAAGGGAGTTTGATCCTGTCCAGCAGATTGGAGCAATTCGGCAATTCCACCTAACTCCGTGTTCATCCCGGTATTGGTCACTACTCCCGTGCCACGTCCATAAGTTACAACCGTTCCCATATAGGCCATATTCTTCCGGTCACCGATCCCCAAATCCGGCTTGTGGATCGGATCGGTGATCTTCACCACCGGTTCAGACTCACCCGTCAGGGCAGCTTCCTGAACACGCAGGTTTATACTTTCCACCAGGCGGCAATCTGCCGGAACAAGGTTACCGGCTTCTAGTAGCACGATATCCCCCGGGACCAGTTTGGGGGCTGGAAGCTCCTGGATATGCCCATTGCGGCGTAAGCGCACGTTGGGTACAGCCAATTTTTTCAGGGCTTCCATTGCCTTCTCGGCCTGGTATTCCTGGCGAAAACCCAACAGTCCATTGAGAATCACGATGGCAATAATGGCGATTGCGTCTTTGAGATCCCCCACAAAAGCCGAGATAATTGCAGCGACAATTAAAACGACAATCAGTGTATCGGTAAACTGTTCAAACAAGATGCGCCAGGGAGATATCTTGCCCCGGTCCACCAGCTCATTCGGGCCGTACTGCTCCAGACGCGCAGCAGCTTGTTGGTCTGCCAGTCCAAGGGTTGCGTTTGTTTCAAGCTTCTCGAGCGCTTCATCTACAGTTGATTGGTACCAAGTACTCATGGGCACATTCCTTGTTAGCTATGTATTGGTATGGCAAAAATTTGCCTGTTTTTCGGTAATTCAACTAATTATTCACGAACGAAATTACGGTGTTGTTTGGAAATATTCGAGAGTATACTCAGCATTATCCACAATTGGATACCAGTATCCTTCGATCACAGGATTAATTTCAAACCTATTTTACCCTGATTATGCGACAATCCACCCCATCTTCAGCTAGTTTAGCGTCATTGGCAGCCGCGGATTTCCGGAGTGCTCGCAATCGGGCGGCATTGAAAGAATTGCTTGCGCGGATCACCGGTAAAAATATTGATTTACTCTCCTTCGATGAGGTACGCCTCAAACTAAAGGCTCAGAGTGGATCTGAACGCGGCCTGGTCGATATTCCTCTAGATGCAATTATTGGCAGCGTTGGTCGTTATACCGATTTCACGCGTGATTTTCTTCCCCGGCGGGATGCAAACGAACAACGTTGGGTGGCTGTAAAGGTAGCCACCAACGAGCTGGCTGGGTTACCTCCTATTGAAGCCTACCAAATTGGAGAAGCCTATTTTGTAAAGGATGGCCACCATCGTGTATCCGTGGCTCGTGAACATGGCGCCACACATATCCAGGGTTATGTTACTGAAGTCAAGTCGCGGGTTCCCCTTACACCAGATACGACAGCCGATGACTTAATTCTTATTGTAGAGTATGCCCAATTTTTAGAGAAGACCCAGCTGGACGAACTTCGCCCTGGGGCTAATTTGAAGGTTACCGTTCCAGGCCAATACAATCTCCTGGAAGAACATATCGAGGTGCACAGATATTTTATGGGCCTCAATTCACAAAGTGAGATCCCGTATCGGGAAGCAGTAGCCCATTGGTATGACACAATCTATCTTCCCATTTTAGGGATTATCTGTGAAAAAGGAATAATGCGTTCTTTTCCAGACCGGACCGAAACTGATCTATATTTATGGATCATGGAGCATCGGGCAGCGCTAGTGGAAGAATTGGGATGGGAAGTATCTTTTAATACCGCCGCTATGGATTTCGCTCAACAAGAGATGGAGATAAAGACGCCTGCTGTCTCAAGTTTGGAAAATCGTTTGATGGATGTAACAATCCCAATGCGTCTCGAGAAAGAACCTCCAGGCAGTGAGTGGCGATCGGGGCTCCTTTCAGACCGGCAGGAACAGGTTTTTGTTGAAATTCTGGTTCCAATCAATGGACTGCCTAGCGGCTGGAATGCTGTCCACCAGGCCTTGGTCATCGCCCAGCGCGAAAGCGGGCGTCTGCATGGCTTACACATCCTATCCCCCAACGATCAACAAGATGAGCTTGTTTTGCAAGCCATCCAGGATGAATTTCAACGTTTATGCAGAGAAACAAATGTTCAAGGCGATCTGACGATCACACGCGGGGAAATTGCAACCCAGATCTGTCGTTTCTCACGTTGGGTGGATTTAATTGTATTAAATCTAATGTACCCTCCTGCTCTTCAGCCACTAGCGCGCTTATCATCGGGTTTTTCTAAGATTGTCGCCCATTGTGCACGGCCTGTGCTTGCCACACCGCAGACATCTACACCGATGGAGCGTCCACTTCTAGCTTTTGATGGGAGCGTAAAATCTGAGCAAGCGTTATATGTGGCTGCATATATGGCAAAGGCATGGAAGCTCCCCCTGACAGTAACGACTATCCTCGAACGTAACCGCACATCCCTTGAGACTCTAGACAAAGCCCGGCGCTATCTGGGAGAACATCAGGTGCAAGCCAAATACATTGCTACAGAAGGGCCAGTCGCCCAGACACTATTGAGGATATGTGAGGACCAACAGTGTGATACGATGATCATGGGAGGCTATGGTTATAGCCCAGCCCTGGAAGTTTTATTAGGTAGTACAGTAGATTATCTGGTCTGGCAGAGTGAAAAGCCAGTTATCATCTGTCGCTAGGTTTCCTTTAGTTACGTTGGGAGAACCCTGGGGATTGTTCCATCTTTTGGTTTATCACCTAATTGTTCGACCACCTGATCCACTGGTAACTCATCCCCAAATACCTGGCTCAGATATCTACGTCGTTCTATAACCCATAGATAAAGGTCGGTCACCGTTCGATCTGGGAATTGTTTGAGAATAGCCTGTTCCCGGATCACTTCAACCAATGGTAAATATACATTGTCACACCAGGAAGCTACCGCATCCCCATACGGAACCTCAGTCTGGCGTTGCTCACCAAGATACCAGCGGTGGACTGCAATATGCTCCAGCAGGACATCATACTGCCCAGGCAAGGTCGTCTCCAACTGGACCTGAGGGCGGAGTTCATCCAGGCGTGTCTTCTCGAAAAAGACCGCCCGGTCCTGATCCAGAATTAATCTACCCAACCAGTCGGTGCGGTTTAACACATTCACCAGGCGCTTTACGGCAGGCAGGGGGTACTCCACTTTCAATTGCCTGGCAGCTTCTTCTCGGGCACTGATTTCATCGCCTGACTGCCCGGCACGCCCACCAACTTTGTAAGCCTCGCGCAGGTAGCCCTGATACTCACTGATCCAAAGATACAGGTCCGCTTCGCTGGATCCAGGGAAGGATTTTAACAATCCCTGCTCACGGATTACCTGCACAACCGGTAAATAGATATCTTCATACCAGGAGACCACAGCCTCATCTTGCGTGACTTCTCCATCGCGCCGCTCACCCAAATACCAGCGATGGACTGCAATCTGCTGCTGCAAGCGCTTATACAATCCGGGCTGAGTGGTTTCAATCTGTGCATCGGGGCGTAATTCTGCCAGGCGGGACGTTTCAAAGAAAACAGCCTGTTCCGATTTTAAGCTCACACCATCTGCGGTGATATCCGGTGTCAGGATAACTGGAGTATCGATTTCGATGATGTAAGCGTCTATATATGTCTGGCCACGTTCATGCGCCACCGAAACACGGTGATTACCATCCTTCACAAAATACACCTCACCGATTTTATATAACTCAACTGGCGGCAAGACAATATCCTCATGATGAGCTTTATCAATGCTTACCCAACGATCTCTGGTACGCGATTGGATCGGTAAGAAAGCCCGGTCAAAATCATGATAGCGGCCCAGGCTGCCGATGATCTTGTCTACCTCAACCTGACGCACGCCCAGGTAGTGTTGGCCGCGCACCGGCAGGCGCTGACGGATTTCATCAAAAGGTAATAACTGATTGTTTGTTCCCGTCAGACGTGCAACAATCTTGCGCCAAAATGCCCGAAAGACGGCTCTTTCGAAATCTTGATCCGCCTGATGCTGAGAAGCCATGATTGCTAATCCTCCCAGGTGTCCTCAATCATATTTCATGCCTGGAGAAATGGGTGAGCAGGGAATTTGATCTTTGCTCGGCAAATTGAGCACGGTTTCAACAAAACAATAGGTGTTTATCATACAGGTCTTGCCATGCTGTGTGATCCGAGGATCGTCGGGACGGTAAAGGTGCACATGTCCGTGGAAATAATAGGCGGGCTTAAATACATCCGCCAACCAGCGAAAGGCTTTAATTCCCTGATGGGGCAGATCATCTTGATCGTGAATGCCAAAAGGGGGGGCATGAGAGATAAATATATCCAAATAACGGCCATACCTCATCCGATTCAACATCAATGCCGGCACCAGACTCCACACATGCTGCCACATCTCCTCCTGGGTATACTGGAATTGCCCCGAGCGATAGCGCAAGCTGCCCTCTACGCCGCCCAACAATAAACCCTGGTGATTGATAATTTTCCGATGTAAATTCACACCGCCACCCGGAGCGGTTCGCTGCACCGGTCCAGAATACTCAACGACTTTGTCGTGATTGCCGCGCACATAGTATAGGGGTACATCGAGAGAGGAAACAATGAATTCCAGGTAGTAGTAATCTAAATCTCCGCAACCGATAAGCAAATCCACATCCTTAAACCGGTTTCGGATTTGAGGACTATAGATAATTGGCACAGTCTTATCGCTAACCGAAAGGACCTTCCATGGCCCATGATTTTTCATGTGGTTAGAACCTATCCCATCATCTTTCAATCTGTTCAGCATCTCCGCTTATACCTTTAATAGATCAAACTGTCAACTTGAGCTCATTTGTGGTTTAGGCGTTCACGAATGATAAAGATGCCGGAGTTTCAACCTTGTGCAAGCCATGATCTATAGAAACCTGGGTACAATTAGACGCATGCGTTCCCATTCCCCTTTTGTCATCCAAAAAACAGATTTTTGACACTTGCCTGTTTTTTCGCTTGCAGCTATGTTTAACCCATTCAGCATATCCCAAATCGGGTCAGATTATTGATCATGTCCAAGACCAATCGTTATCTCGTATTGTTGGCTGTATTCTTTCTGACAGCATGTAGTGTTACAGTTGCCAACCCACTGTCGACGAGTAACCCGCGGGTTAGTTCCCCTCCTCCAACACCTACCATCGACCGGCTGGCCGTGCCTGCACTATCTCAAAATCCAAACCAATTAGAACAGGGTTCCTATTATTACAAGCAGGTTTGTATGGCCTGCCACGGCGATCGCGGACAGGGCCTGACCGATGAATGGCGCCAGGAATGGAAAGAAGATTCCAACTGCTGGCAATCTGAGTGTCACAGCGCGACACATCCACCGTGGGGTTTTGAAATCCCCAAAACATGCTGTCCGGCAGTCTCAGGCCCGGGTACATTGATGAGATTTGATACGGCTGCCGATCTCTATGTCTATCTTGTTGAAACCATGCCCTGGTGGAGTCCAGGTTATCGTTCTGCGGAGGAATACTGGCATGTAACCGCATATCTGCTGCATGCCAATAATGTTCTTCCTGCAGGGGTAGAACTCAATGCAACAAATGCAATGGTTATCAATTTGCGTCCGTCCACTCCACCTCCAGGCAATGTCCGTCCAATGGTAATCCTATTAATCATTGTTTTGGTGATGGCTACCGGGCTGGTGGCTATTCAAAATCGCTGGTTTTACAAAACCTATTCCTAAGTCAGTGTTCTAAAAATAAAAATCTGTGCTATAATTAGAATATATGTTCTATATCTAAAGGATGCACAGATGAACAATGAACGAGTTGATGGTTTTGCAGTCCTAGCGCTGGCCTTTTTATTTTTCCTGGGATTCCAAATCATTTCGGATCGCGCTACTACCCAACCTGCCATGGCAATGGATGAAGTCAGCCTGGAAGATTTGGAAGCAGCCCCTCTTCAGACCACCGATTTTATTGATTATTCGGTGATAGGCCAACCCTATGAGGATTACTATTTAACGCAAGGCCCGCATGGCTTCTCCTACGGTCACAATGCGATTGACATCAGCGCCGGCAAGGGAGCCGAAATCCTCTCACCAATCTCTGGCATGGTAGTAGCAAATTTTGTCGATGAGCTAGGTAACCCCACCTTAATTCTGGAGAATGAGATCTGGCAGATCACGCTGATGCATGGAGAATATATTCTCAGCACCGCTGAACAAGTCAGCCTAAGTCAGGTGGTTGGCTATGAAAGTAACTTAGGATATACCACTGATATGCAAGGACGTTCCTGTCAGGGTCGTGACTGCGGATATCACACCCATTTGAACATCTACGATAAACGCATCAGCGCAAACATTAACCCAATGGATGTTTTACAGCCCTGATAGGCGCTGGGTCTTCAATTCCTTGTATAATCCATTTATAGATTGCGTATTGGATACCTCCAAAAGCAGTCTTCAGCATACGGATCTTCGATGGAAAATAATCGTTTACTAAGCTCGATCAAATATTTAATAATTTTTCTCTGCGTATTGAGGCTACTACCCTCAGGCGTTGCCCGTGCCGATTCCACCGAAAATATCATTCCTCCAGGTTTCACCTTGATTGATTCCACGTATGGCATAGAAATGTACCGGAAAGATTACAGTGGGGGTAGTCCGGATTTTGTACAATTGATCAATCTAAGTCAAGGAGCTAAAGTAATCCCAATGCACGGTGAAATCCGGGATCCAGGAGCAGGCAAAGGCGTTTTTGGAGGTAATGACGCTCGCTTTGCTTTGCGAACGATGGATCAATATTGGCAATCCCTGGCAAATGCCGAAGCCTCTGCGTATTGTGTGACAAATGGTCAATTCTTCTTAATGGGAGAGACCCCCACACGACTGCCATTCCCACTTAAAAAGGATGGTGAATTTCTGACCGATGGCTATGGAAAAAATGAATTTGTGGATCGCAAGCTTATGTTGGAGATATGGGACGGGAAAGCAGATATCCGTCCACTAACCCAGGCTGCTTTTTACTCATCTACGGCTCCGCACATCATTTCTGGCCTGGCAGAAGATGCCAACAAGCGTGCTGCCAAGTATGTGGGGCGAACCTTTGTCGGTGTAGATGACCGTGATCTCAATCATGAATACGAGACGATCTTGATCCTGGTTACCAAATCAACCCGTCAGGTCGATGCTGCAGAGGTCTTGCGTAATTTTGGAGCGGACAAAGTCATGATGCTGGATGGCGGCGGTTCAGCTCAACTCTCCTGCGAAGGTAAGGCTTTCGTCAGCTCGGATCGCCCAATCCCCCAGGCCCTGGGAGTAATCGCGGGGAATGAGTCAGCCAGTCAAAAAGCCTCTGGTCTAGCAGCTTCTCTTGAGTTATCGGTTACAAATAACCCATCAGACTCTGCCAATTCCGCTGTGGAAGCCGAGGCAGCTTCAACACTATCTGCCAATACAAATCATGAAAGCACACAGACACAAATTAGCCAGGTCAACTTACCCCAACCTGTCCTGCGGATGGAAGATTTACTTTGGATTCCTTCCTTAATGATGCCAGTCGTGGGGGTGCTGGTACTGGTCGTTGCCCGTATGCGGCGCGCTTTTCAGCGATAATTCCACATTGAAAATGGCTTATTAATAAACTGCGTCCAGTATGAATACCCTGGACGCAGTTCGCTTATATATACACATCGTTATCGGGGCGCAGATTGCCCCCTGACCCCAAGCCTGTTCAGTTTTGCACTACTGCAGGATCAGTTGACCACGCGTTTCACCAGCCGGATTAAGCGCTGTGTGAACATTTACGTAAGCCAATCCATCATCAAGAGCAGCAAAGAAGGCTGCACCAGTCATTCCTGACAGGAAAGAGCCGTTGAAATCGCCCGATACGACCAGACTACCATCGTCAGTGGTATCACAGGTGGCAACAACAGCAGTACTTGGACCAGCTCCACACAAGGTAATGACCACACTGGCATTCGACCCCTCATCGGCTGGGGCGTGAATATGGGCGCCCGTAGCTGATCCAGACAGGTTGCGCACAGAAAGCATGAAGCGCATCGTCCCATCCGGATTGGTACTTAAAACCATGGAGCCTGAAGCATTTGAATCAATGACATCATGTACTTCAGCAGCGGTTGTCAGGCGAGCCTTGTAGAGTCGTTTGTTGGCCAGGGCTGTCGCGGGTAAGGCGAACAACAATAAAGCAACTAAAGTCAGAATTACCAGTCTAGATTTGCGGTTCATAGCTATTTCTCCTATTAACAACCAGCGGACACAAATAACATTACGGTACGTAACCTTACAGATATGATTTTACTATTTATGATAATTTTGTAAAGGGTGATTTTATATGTTATTTGTCTTATTATATTCTAAGGGGTTAGTCGCTTATATATTCTTACAGGACAATCCACAACCCACTGCAGGCAGGATTTGCTATACTATGCAACAGCAGGAAGGGAAAACAACCAAGATATCCCTTCTTGCAAGGTATTGGTGATGGATCGTAAAAATAACCATACGCATAAGCTGCAACAGATACCTGTTTTTGCCATGCGCAAACAACTAAACGCGCTTCTTGGCGTGGAAGGCTTTCCAGAAACCCTGCGCTTTCGAATCCAGCAGGTGCTCAACATCCAATCTACCAACCCGGTAGACACCATCCGCTACCTTCCACAGGATAAATTGATCGCCCTCATTCAAGCCTGCCCGGAGATCAGCACGACCCAAATCGATCAGTACTACGAAGAATACCGCTATGGGCAAAACCCGACCCTATATATATTTTTGTTTAATCCGCGCCATGCGAAACGTCCCAGTCGTGTGGAGATGCAAGGCGAAATCCAGCGTGAAATCGAGGTCTGGAATACCCGCACCCGTGAAGACTTACCATTGGTACGACAACTGGTGCTGGACACCTTGCTGGAGTTTCCTAACCAGCCTGAGCTTTTGGAAGGCAGCTATCGCTTTCTCAGGCGCATCGATTATATTGACACAGATCAGAACCCCACTTCCGTCTACGAAACCCTGTACGGTTTCTTCTGGATTAACCTACAAGCCGGCTACTGCGTGATCCACGGGCGCGATCACAGTATTCTACTAGCCCTGGAGATGGCTATCGAATGCGGGGCAGGTATCAACCTGGTCAGCCTGGTCTTCACTACCGAGCTAAAGAATTCTCTGCCCTTCCTGCTAGAAGAAACTCTACGCTCAAGCCGCCTGCATGACCCCGACCCAGATAGCAGCCGCTTTCGCTGGATGACGATCGCGGATGACAACCCTTACGTCAAAGGCTACCGTGAACTGGAAGCAAGCTACCCCGAAGTACGTGACGCCCGGTACCGTGTGGAGATAGACCAACAGCGTGAGACTTCGCTGACTATCCGCTTTGATCGGGGCGTGTTGAGCCTGGCTGGTAAGTTGAGCGCCACCCAATTCCGCAACTGGGCTCTGCTTAGCCTGGGCGAGATTATAGCCAAGGTACAAAGCCTGCACACCAGGCCTACCCTTTTCATCCAAACGCGTGGCTTTCGCAATGTACCCGAGCTGGCACGCTATACAGCCGCGCAAAAGGACAGTTTCCTACGCCTGACAGCCCAGTCATTGGAGTTAAAAGTACAGCCGGGGCTTGGCTATCAGACCACCGGCATCTCTCCAATGGCGCTTGCCAATCGTATGCAACGCTTGATGCGTGCTTACCTGTACCTGACCTGCCCCAAAGAGGAGTGCAATGAGGAGGGGTACTTTGCCTGTGAGGTGTGTGGGGGAACAGCGTTCCAGGTAATCAAACGGGAAAACAATTTTGCCCTGAAATGCCCGCGCCATCGCAATCAACCCTGGTCGATAATGCCGCCATTCCAAAGCGTCTGTCAGAATGAACACCCTGTGACAATTGATGCAGACAGGCTTGAGGAGGGCATGTTGCTGCTGCCCACCCCACAATTGTTACACAGTATGGCTGAACTGGTGGACAAATACATACCCGGGCACAGCTTCGACCCTCAGGTGGAGCGCTTTTATATCCGCGGGCGGCGGCTGTACTATTCAAGCGAACCTGCCAGCTCTGAGCCTGTCCAGCCAATGACTATCTTCAACAACATACAGGTGGGAACCGTGCAATCTGGAGCCAACGTAACGGGAGTTTCTCTGGATGGTCCTCTATCGGTGCAAACAGAGAATAAGTATTTTACGTAAAGAACGCCCAGGGATTTCCCCAGGAAAAGCACACAGATATTGCCGACGTGATCTGGCTAAGGTCGCGGGGAGATGAAGGATTGTATTTTGATGGGTATTCCAGTATAGTATTTATAATCACTCACTGTTAACATCTCTCTTGAGATTTGGTGTCTCCGGTAGAGAAAAAATAAATTTGGGGTAATTCTAAATCAGCGCATGAGATCTTATATTATCCTGCATAGCCTGACTTCTCAATTGATCGGTCGCTTCGTGCTGGTGGTTGTAATCACTGCAATCATCGCCGGATTACCCGGACATTTAATCTTAGGTAATCAGTTGGATCGCCAGGCCTGGTCGCGCGTGGAGCAAGCCGCGCTCAATATGGAAGTTCTTTATTCTGTCCGCCAAAACGAGCTCCTGGCCTTTGCCAAGTTGATTTCCCACCAATCCTGTCTGCAAGAGCAGGTACTGAACAACGATAAAGCTGGCTGTTTGGAAAAGCTAGAAGATCTGATTCAGGGCACTGAAATCAAACTTGTGGTGTTATGCGATCTTAACCATCAGGTGTTAGTTTCTACCCTGAACCTGCCTGTAACAGAGTTGTGCAGCAATGTTAAAGAAAAGGGGTTTTTTGTAATCCCGGATTCGCCAACCCCACAGGTTTGGGTGGTCGGGTCACACATGATTGGCGAGCACGAAAGTTTTCTGGGCTGGTCAGTAGCCGGCATTCCAGCAAATGATGCTCTGGCGAATACAATCCATTTCCAATCCGGGCTGGAATATTCGATCCTTTATCAAAACCAACCGATCGTCACCAGTCTGGATGCTCACGGCTTGAGTGGCAGGGAGATTTTCATTGATCAGATCCCTGAGCAGGAAAACCAGGGAACAAACCGGAGAACTTTCGAGCTGCTCGGACAACCATACTATGCGGTACGACAATCTCTGGACGGGAACGCCGATCTGGATTATGAAGTAGCTCTATCCGTAGCGGATATTTTTGCCACGCAACAACAAATGCGCTTGAATTTTACAGGCACAATTCTGATCGTTATCGTCTTGGGCTCACTTATGGGAATATTGCTCTCGCGCAGCATCAGCCAACCGCTCCAACAGTTAACCCAGACGGCTGTCAACTTCAGCAGTGGTGATCTCGATACGCCTGTAACAGTGGACAACGATTTGACCGAGGTCTCCCTGGTTGCTAAAGCTCTAGAAGAAGCGCGAGAGAAACTCTCGCACAGCATGTCGGAATTGCGCCAACAACGCTCGTGGACTCAACACCTGCTTGACTCGATTGTTGAGGGGATTCTCACCCTGGATAAAGATGGACGCATCACATTCTTTAGCCGTGGCGCAGAAAAGATTACTGGCTGGAGTCGTGAGCAAGTATTTAACAGACCGGTAGATGAAATCTTCAAACTCGAAGACCCGAACACTTATTTCAGCCAGATTCTCCCTACCTCAGGCAAAGAGAGTAAAGTGCTGGTCGAATTAGCCGATGGGCGCTGGGCAACACTCTCGATCACAGGGGCTTCACTTACACCTTCGAACAGCGATTCCGCCGAGATAGCAGTTGTCTTCCGGGATGTCAGCGATGAAGAGATTATCCACCGACGCCTGGGATACTTCATGGCCAATGTGACGCACGAATTTCGCACCCCCCTGGCCGCCCTGGCAGCTTCGAGCGAGCTCCTCCTGGATCAGATGCCTGACATACAGCCTGCCGATCTGGAGCAGCTCCTGGTTTCTCTACACCTGAGTATCCTGCGATTGCAAACCCTGATTGATAATCTGATCGAAAGCGCCAGTATCGAGGCGGGTCATTTCCGGGTCTCTCCCCACCCCACCAGCTTGCACAAGATCATTGCAGATGCAAGCAATACGATGAACCCCTTACTCGTGAAATATGGTCAGCGCTTACAGATCGATCTACCCGACACGCTGCCTCTCGTTAACGCCGACGCACGTCGCACAGTTCAGGTGCTGGTAAATCTGCTCTCAAATGCCAGTAAGTTCAGCCCGACGGATAGCAACATCAACCTGCGCGCCTGGGAGAAAAACGGATATGTGCGAGTTGCGGTTACTGACCAGGGTCCTGGTATCTCTGCTGAACAACGTGGTGATTTGTTCCGCCGTTTCAGAGGTTATGGAGCACAAACCATTAATTCCAAGTCAGGGACTGGCCTGGGTCTATCCGTGGTTAAGGCCATCGTCGAAGCTCAGACAGGCCAAACCGGGGTCGAGGATCGGGCCGGTGGTGGATCTAGTTTCTGGTTTACCTTGAAGAGTGTGGAGAACGAATGCGAATCCTAATTGTGGACGACGACCGAGTTCTGGCAGATATATTATCCTACACCTTCCGGCGCGAGGGTTTCGAGACCATCCTGGCATTTGACGGTCGATCTGCGCTCAGCTTATATGCGCAACAGCGCCCCGATCTGATCGTGTTGGATGTCAACCTTCCCGGGCTGGATGGGTTTTCGGTGTGTAAAGAACTCCGGCGGACATCCAATACCCCCATTATTATGTTAACCGTGCGCGGCGAAGATGAAGATGTAGTGCATGGTTTAGAATTAGGAGCTGATGATTATATATCCAAACCCTTCAGCCCTCGCCAACTGGTGGCGCGGGCTCACGCGGTTCTGCGGCGTTCAAAACACTCTATCACACCAGCTGTACATCAAGTTGGAAATTTAATTCTGGACCCCAATAATCGCACTGTGCGCATTGCCAATAGCGAACCGGTTGCTCTCTCCGAGCAAGAATATCGTTTACTTGAATACCTGATGATGAATGTGGGCAAGATTATGAGCGTCGAAGGTATCTTTGAGCAGGTCTGGGGCGCCAAAGGCGGCACCCCAGAGGATTTACGTCAATTAATTCGCCGTCTGCGCGGCAAGATCGAACTTGACCCGGCCAAACCAAAATATATCGTAAATATCCCTGGCAAAGGTTATGGTCTGGTCCTCAAAGAACCCTAAGTAAAGACCTGTTGCGACCGTTAGTCATTTATTCCACCGTAACACTCTTGGCCAAATTGCGCGGCTGATCCACATCTAATCCACGCAAGGCGGCGATGTGGTACGCCAGCATCTGCAGAGGAATCACGGTTGTGATGGGACTGAGCATCCAGGGTGTCTCAGGCACCCATAGGATATGGTCTGCCTTGGAGGCGATCAATTCATCTCCGTCGGTAGCTACAGCGATCACCATCCCGCCGCGTGCCTTGGTTTGCTCCACCTGACTGAACATTTTTTCATACCACGGATCACGAGGAGCGATGACCAGCACTGGCATATTGCGGTCGATCAGGGCAATTGGGCCATGTTTCATTTCGCCAGCCGGGTAGCCTTCAGCATGAATGTACGACAGCTCTTTGAGTTTTAAAGCCCCTTCATACGCTGTGGGCATATTTATTCCGCGCCCCAGATACAGGCAGTGGTTAATATTTAGTAATGTGCGGGCTACTTTTTCCACTTCAGCTTCACGATCCAGGCAGCGCCCAGCCAGGTCAGGGATCAGTCGCAAATCAGCTATGAGCTGGCGGCGCGTGCGCTCATCCAATACCCCCCGCAAATCCCCCAGCAAGATAGCCAACATATACAGGTCCACCAATGGAGCGGTATATGCCTTAGTGGAGGCCACACCAATTTCTGGTCCACTGAGCATGGATATATATCCATCGGCTATACGCATGGCCTGTGAGCCAATGGCGTTGACGATCGACCACAGGCGTGCGCCCTTGGAACGCGCTTCTTCCATCGCGGCCAGGGTGTCTGCAGTTTCACCAGACTGGCTGATCGCCAAAACGACTGTATCGCCATCGACAATCGGATCACGGTAGCGGAACTCGGAGGCGATGTCCACCTCTGCTGGCAAGCGCGCGATATGTTCAATCAATACCTTACCCACCATCCCAGCGTGAGCTGCTGTTCCGCAGGCCGTGATGACGATCTTTTTTATGCTGCGCGCGGCGTCAGAGGTAAGGTTTAACTCCGGTAAAAGGATCCGTCCTTCGTCAAAATCTACCCGCCCACCGATGGTATCCGTAAGCGAGCGCACCTGTTCGTGGATCTCTTTTTCCATGAAGTGCCGGTAGGTGCCTTTTTCTGCAGCCACAGGATCCCAGGCGACTGTATTGACTTCATAGGGCAATATTTCACCGGATAAGGATTGAAGGGTCAAACCCTGGCGGGTAATTGTCACCATTTGTTGCGATTCGATAAAAACAACTCGACGGGTATGGTCCAAGATAGCTGGCAGGTCCGAGGCCACAAACATCTCACCCTCACCTACACCAACTACCACTCCCCCAGCATTGCCTATCCGGGCAGCGACGATCTTATCCGGCTCGCGTGATGAGAGCAAGACAATTCCATGCGCGCCTTTCAAGTGGCTGAGCGCCAGGCGGGCTGCTTCGGTCAGATTATTACCAGCCCCCAGGTAACGCTCTACCAGATGAACAATCACCTCGCTGTCCGTCTCAGACTTAAAAATTATCCCTTCCGCCAGTAAATCATCGCGCAAGGCCAGATAATTCTCCACAATCCCATTGTGGACAACGACAACATCACCAGTCATGCCCATGTGCGGGTGCGCATTGCGTGCATTTGGTTCGCCGTGAGTTGCCCAGCGCGTATGACCAATGCCGATATGCCCATGCACTGGCAGATCATGAACTAAAGAAGCCAGGCGCGCCAGCTTACCTGCATCACGCCGCACTTCGATGTGCGAATTTTCCAGCACGGCCAGACCGGCCGAATCGTAACCGCGGTACTCCAGGCGTTTTAGACCATTCAGGATGATGGGTGTAGCATCCTGCGGCCCTATATATCCAACTATTCCACACATTATCGAAAATCCCTCCATCAGTGATGTCTGATTTTTCGCGCCAGTCTAAACAGGTCGGGATTAGAACCCAACCAGCAGGCAAGCGCCATTCCATGAGCTACTCACACAGGGTTTTATCTATCCAGTTACCTGGTTAGCATTTATCTGTATTTCTTGTAGGAGGGAGAGAAATCGGGTGGTAGCACACCCGGAGGGCTTCCGCTGATCCTTCGATTTTCCCGACTTGCAGACTGGCAGCCTGCAGGGCATCCAGCCGGCGAATGCGCCGCTTTCTGCACCCGGTTAACCCACCTTCGCAGGTGGGAACCCTCATCCTCGTCACCCCAGAAAAATTCTGGGGCCATGCGCTGACTTCCCTCGATAATTTTTAACCAAGCACCTCCTCACAATGAAAGTGGGGGCATTATACCGTACTCCGGTTGATTTATCTATATGCCATCCAGGCGCAATCCGCCATCGATGCAAAGCAGCTTGTCTTACAACTCCGGGCAAATCAACAAACCGGATAGTATAATAAGTCAGCACCATTAATTTTCCGGATCATTGTTAAATTATCTGCTTTCTTGTCTGAAGCGATCTACCTATCATACCCGACAACAGGAGGAGCACCATCTTGCCCACTCCCCAACCTAATTCTCAACACTGCTTTGTTTGCGGGCTTGCCAATCCACTTGGTTTGAAGTTGCGATTTTACCAAACGGCGCCTGGAGAGATCATCTCGAATGTGGTGCTCTCAGACGAGTATCAAAGTTATCCAGGTGTAGTGCATGGTGGCATTATTGCGGCAATGCTCGATGAAGCCGGCTCACGCAGTCAAATGTTTAACGATCCCAACCGGCAGGGGCGTTTTATGTTCACCGCCAATATGCATATCCATTATCGGAAAAACGTGCCTACCGGTCAACAGCTCAAGTTGGTCGGAAAAGCTGGCATCAGCAAGCGCCGCACCGCTCAAGCACGCGGTGAAATTTATGGGCCAGAGGGCGAGTTATTGGCCGAGGCTGAGCTGGTCTTGGTAGATATCCCAGATACATATACCCAATCCGCAGATCTGGAATCAACGGGTTGGAAGGTCTATCCCGAGTAACCCTTACGTTTAAACGGAGGCTAATCTCCAATGATTACTGCATATTATCGCCCTCAAACTCTTGACGAGGCATTAAATTTACTCTCCCGCAGCGATAAGCGGATGGCGCCTGCCGGGGGAGGAACCGCACTACACAGCCTGGGACCTGAGCCGGTGGGAGTGGTCGACTTACAGGCTCTGAACCTGAACCATGTTGAGCAACGAGGGAACCAGATAGTCCTTGGAGCGACCCTGACTCTACAGGCAATGGGCGAATTAGTGGAGCTACCCTCAGCCTTACGCACCGCAATCCAACGCGAAACAAGCTATAACCTGCGCCAGGCCGGCACTGTGGCAGGCACGCTGGTTGCCTGCGATGGGCGGTCACCTTTTGCTGCAGCCATGTTGGCCCTGGATGCGCAACTGACCATTGTCTCTGCATCCGATCAGGCAGGTGAAGGCATTGCATTAGGCGAGCTCTTACCTCTGCGCCAGACAAAATTGGCAAAACGCTTAATTACGCAGGTTACCATCCCAAGCCATGTAAGCCTGGACCTGGAAATGGTAGCACGCACTCCTGCAGATTGGCCGATTGTTGGTGTAGCCGTGGCAAGCTGGCCTTCAGGGCGCACACGGATCACACTCATAGGCTTCGGAAAGCTCCCACGTCTGGCTATGGATGGCCCGGAGCCTGGTGGCGCAGCCGAGGCAGTGCAATTCGCTTACAGTATGGCTTCGGATGAGTGGGCGTCGGCCGAATACCGCACAGCCACAGCAACCATCCTGGTTGAGCGTATCATGCATCGCCTGGGCAACTGAAAGCTCAAGAACTTAAAGGAAACCATCATGACTGAACTGGACGAATTCGAACTGCTCCGCGAGCAAGTAATCCCAGAGATTAATTCCCAGGCTCGTCTCTACCGGCACAAACGGACCGGGGCCAAACTGCTTTCCATCGAAAACGATGATACGAACAAGGTGTTCGGGATCAACTTCAGAACCCCACCGCAGGATTCAACCGGCCTGCCACATATTATGGAACATTCGGTCCTGTGCGGCTCGCGCAAATACCCGGTCAAAGAGCCTTTTGTGGAATTGTTAAAAGGCTCACTGAATACTTTTCTGAACGCCATGACTTATCCGGATAAAACTTGTTATCCGGTTGCCAGCCAAAACTTGCAAGATTTTTACAACCTGATCGATGTTTATCTGGACGCAGTCTTTTACCCGTTGATCTCTCCCTACACGCTAAAACAGGAAGGTTGGCATTACGAACAACTCGATACTGAAGGCGCGCTAAGCTATAAAGGGGTCGTGTTCAATGAAATGAAAGGTGCATACTCTTCGCCAGACGACTTACTGGCTGAGAAGTGCCAACATGTTTTGTTCCCCGACAACATCTATGGACTGGATAGCGGCGGCGATCCGCGCGTTATCCCTGATCTGACTTACGAACAATTCAAAGCCTTTCACCAGATGTATTATCACCCATCCAACGCGCGCATCTTCTTCTATGGAGACGATCCTGCTGCAGAAAGGCTGCGTATTTTGGATGAATGGCTGAAGGATTTTGATCAAATTCCAGTAAATTCTCAGGTAGCCTTGCAAGCTAATTTCCCCAACCCGCGCCAGATCAGTATTCCCTATAGCACAGGTGAGGATACTGAAGATGCGCGCCACTATCTGACGGTTAACTGGTTACTAGCCGAAAACAATGATCCGGAAACCAACCTGGCGCTTAGCATCCTGGCGCATATTTTGATCGGCACACCTGCCGCTCCGCTGCGCAAAGCCTTGATCGACTCTGGCCTGGGTGAAGACCTGACCGGACGTGGACTGGCGACTGAACTGCGCCAAATGTACTTTTCCACCGGCTTGAAAGGCGTCCATGCGCAAGAGACCAGTAAGGTCGAGAAACTTGTCCTGGATACCCTGCAAGAGCTGGCTCATACAGGCATCGATCCTGAAACCATTGCGGCGTCATTGAATACAATCGAATTCAGGTTGCGCGAGAACAACACCGGCTCATTCCCACGCGGCCTCTCGTTGATGTTACGGGCGCTCAATACGTGGTTACATGATGGCGATCCCTTCTCGTCCCTGGTCTTTGAAGCCCCGCTGGCAAGCATCAAAACCAAAGCCGCTTCTGGCACTCATTATTTTGAGAATCTGATTCAAACCTTCCTGGTGGATAATCCGCACCGTGTAACCTTAACTTTAGAGCCGGACCCCAAACTGGCGCAGCAAATGGAGGCTGCCGAAACTGATAGGCTGGCTGCCGAGCAGGCGAAGATGAGTCCCAACGATCTAAAGGCAGTCGTATCCGATATGCACGAACTGCAGCGCCGTCAGGAGACTCCAGATTCACCAGCTGCCATGGCTACCATCCCCATGCTGAAGCTCGTTGATCTTGATCCCCAGATCAAAACCATCCCTGGCGAATTAGTAACCATTTCAGGAACAACTACTTATTATCATGACTTATTCACCAACGGGATTGTGTATCTGAACCTGGGCTTCGACTTACACACCCTGCCCACTGCCTGGCTGCCTTACCTGCCCCTGTTTGGGCAGGCTCTGGTGGAGATGGGCACTTCTCGCCAGGATTACGTGCGCCTTTCACAGCGCATCGGCCGTGAGACCGGAGGTATCCGCGCGGACTGGTTCACCAGCAATATGCACGGTAAAGCCAACAGCGCAGCCTATTTCTTCTTACATGCTAAGGCCATCACCAGTCAGACTGGTGAGCTGCTGAACATCCTGACCGATCTACTCCTGGATGCCAAACTGGACAACCGAGAACGTTTCAAGCAGATCCTCCTGGAAGCCAAAGCTGATATGGAAGCGCAGCTAATCCCGGCAGGTCACCGTGTGGTAAATCGTCGCTTGCGAGCGCACCATACTGAAGCAGACTGGGCCAGTGAGCAAATGGGCGGGATAGATTACCTGTTCTTCCTGCGCCAATTGATCGAAAAGGTCGATACCAATTGGACCAGCGTGTTGGACACGCTCGAAGGTATCCGCAGCCGCCTGGTCAATCGCCAGGCTATGATCGTCAATACCACTCTGGACCAAAAAAGCTGGCAGCAAGTCCAGCCAAATCTGCACGCTTTCCTGGACCGCCTTCCTGACGGCAGCCACAAACTTATCCTATGGGAAAAGACTGCATATGCTGCACAAGAAGGGCTGGCCATCCCCGCCCAGGTGAATTATGTGGGCAAAAGCCTGGACTTATACTGGCATGGCTATGATTTCCACGGCTCCGCTCTGGTGATTGCTCCTTACCTGCGAGGAACCTGGTTGTGGGATAAAGTACGCGTGCAGGGTGGCGCTTACAGCGGGATGTGCTCCTTCGACCAGCTCTCCGGCATATTAACTTTCTTGTCCTACCGTGATCCCAATCTGGAAAAAACGATTGCTATTTATGATCAAAGCAGCGCCTTCCTGAGCCAGATTGATTTAAATGAGCAGGAACTCACCAAAGCCATTATCGGGGCAATCGGCGATCTGGATGCCTACCAGTTACCGGACGCGCAAGGATTTACCGCTCTTGTGCGCCATCTCACCGGTATTAACGACCCGATGCGCCAGGCGATCCGAAACGAAGTACTTTCGACAACAGGTGAGCATTTTCGCCAGTTTGGTGATGCAATACGTTCAGCACAAGCTGGTGGTGAGATTGTGATCCTGGGCGCTCAGGATGGCCTCGTCTCCAGTGAGTTAACGTTGGACATCAAGAAAGTACTGTAAAGGGGAGCATGATGAACATAAAACTACAGGTCAATGACCAGAGCATTGAAGCCGAGGTTCAGCCGGGAGACAGCCTGCTGAAAGTCCTGCGCGCCAATGGTTATTTTGGGGTCAAGCATGGTTGTGAAACCGGCGAGTGCGGCGCCTGTGCAGTATTGATTGATGGAAAACCAACCAATTCCTGTGTCCTACTGGCTGCCCAGGCTGAAGGACATACGATCAAGACGATCGAAGCACTGGGAGAGCATCCCGAGCAAGGTTGGAGGACAACCCCCGGTCTGCACCCACTGCAACAGGCTTTTGTCGAAACCGGCGCCATCCAATGCGGTTACTGCACACCGGCCCAGATCCTGGCCGCCCAGACTTTGCTAGAGAATAATCCCGATCCTACTGAAGCCGAGGTACGCGAAGCGCTTTCTGGCGTGCTGTGTCGTTGCACCGGTTATCTCAAACCCGTGCAGGCGGTTTTACGAGCGGCAGCAGTTCTACGAGGGGAAGATGTGGAACCAATTGGCAATCCTCCCCCGGAGTTAGCTATTCCAGCCCCAGAGAGCTGGCAACCGAGACCTGGTGAGGATGAGCCTCTAACAGAGAGCGGTTTGCCAGGTGCATCCGCACCCACACGCACATCCATCATGCCACGCATTTGGGTAAGCTCAGCGAGCAAAACCTGGCAGCAGGTAGGCAAACCCGAATTAAAAGTTGATGCCGTTAAACTGGTGCAAGGCAAGCCTGCCTTTACAGCCGATTTTGAGCGCCGAGGGATGCTGATCGCCAAAGTGCTGCACAGCCCACATGCACATGCGCGCATCCGCCATATCGATGTTTCAGTGGCGCGCGCTGTCCCCGGCGTAGCCGCCGTACTGACCTGGCAAGATATCCCGCGCGTGGCCTATTCGACCGCCGGTCAATCCGATCCAATACCTGGCCCATTGGACAGCTTTTCACTGGACCATAAAGTACGCTTTGTTGGTGACCGGGTAGCCTTTGTAGCTGCGGAGACGGAAGATATCGCTGAGCAGGCATTAAAACTGATCGTAGTGGACTACGAAGTCTTACCCGCATTGTTCGACCCGGCCCAGGCGCAGCAACCCGATGCACCACGCCTGCATGACGAGCCAGAATTTGTCAACTTCGCCGATTCGGATGCCAGCCTGAACCTGGCGGCGCGCATCCATATTGATATCGGTGATGTAGAAAGAGGTCTGGCAGAAGCCGACCAGATCTTCGAAGCTGAGTATGAAGTTCCCAAAGTCCAACAGGCCCATATTGAGCCGCATGTAGTGATTACTTATTGGGATGAGGATGACCGGCTCGTGATCCGTACCAGTACGCAGGTGCCCTTCCATGTTCGCCGGCAATTAGCCCCCGTGCTTGGTCTGCCGATCAAACGCATTCGGGTGATCAAGCCGCGTATTGGTGGTGGCTTCGGTGGCAAACAGGAAGTGCTCATCGAAGATGTTGCCGCCCATTTGACGATCGCCACCGGACGCCCGGTTTATTTTGAATATACACGCGAGCAAGAATTCATCGCCGCCCGCTCGCGCCATCCCATGCGCATCCGTATGGTTACCGGTGTGAAGCGCGATGGCACCATCACCGCCAATGCCATGTATGCGCTGAGTGATACCGGGGCTTATGGCTGCCATGCCCTGACCGTGACTGGCAACACCGGGCACAAAGCGATGGCGCTCTATGTCGGGGATGGTGTGTACCGTCAATCTCCCAATATTCGTTTCTATGCTGACGTGGTTTACACCAACCACCCACCTGCCGGGGCATTTCGTGGGTATGGCGTGCCGCAGGGTTTCTGGCCTGTGGAACGCCATATGGAAAAGATTGCCCGCACCCTCGGATTGGACCCAATCGAGTTTCGTCTAAAAAATGCCTTGCGTGCAGGCGAGCTGCACCCCTTCAGCACAGCCTGGAGTGAAGGGCGCGAGCCGCGCCCAGAGACAATCCAGACCAATGGTTTGGAGGAATGTGTGCGCCAGGGCAAAGCTGTAATCGGATGGGACCAGAAATTCAGCAACCCCAATTGGCATCAGTTCAGCAGCTCAGACGGACAAGCCCACCCGTATCTACGGCGCGGGATCGGTGTGGCTCTGGTTATGCAAGGCACCGCCATCCCGTATCTGGACATGGGCGGGGCCAGCATCAAGATGAACGAAGATGGTTCTTTTAACCTGTTGATTGGCGCAACCGATCTGGGCACCGGATCCGATACGGTCCTGGCTCAGATGGCTGCCGAAGTACTCGGCGTGCCCACCGAAGATCTGGTGGTTTACTCATCGGATACCGATTTCACTCCCTTCGACAAAGGCGCCTACGCTTCCAGCACGACTTATATCTCAGGTACGGCAGTGGTACGTGCGGCTCAGGCCTGCGCAGAGCGCATTCGTGCTCGTGGGGCACGCCTGCTGAACGAGCGTGCCGGATCCGATGGTCCTGTTCTGGAGGCCAACGACATCCTGTTGCGCGAGCGCAAAGCAATCAGCCCCGATGGGCGCTGGGTGAGCCTGGCAGAAATCGGATACAATGCCATGCATCATGAGGATCAAGAACAGATTATGGGCGTTGGATCCTTTGTTTCACCGGTTGCCCCGCCACCCTTTGCAGCCCAATTTGCCGAAGTGACCGTGGATATTAAGACAGGCCAGCTTACGGTAGATCGCCTGGTGATGGCGGTTGACTCGGGCACCATCGTCAACCCAATCACCGCCTCAGGACAAATCGAAGGGGGAATGACCCAGGCGCTTGGGTATGCAGTCTGTGAAGAAATGCGGTATGATGAGGCCGGGCAAGCACGCGAGCGCAATCTCCGCGACTATCATATCTTTCAGGCTAACGAGATGCCCCAACTGGATACGATCTTCGTAGAGACGTTTGAGCCTTCCCATCCTTTTGGAGTGAAAGCTGTAGCTGAAATTCCTATGGATGGGGTCGCGCCAGCAGTCGGGAATGCACTGAGAGACGCGTGTGGGGTAGATATCGATGCCAACCCCATTACCCCGGAAAAAATTTGGCGGGCACTACAAACAACCTAGACTACTTGATGACAACCTACAACTGAGCGACGGAGAAACGCCTCATTATGAGTACGATTTACGTGATTGGTCATGTTAACCCAGATACAGATTCCATTGCTTCGGCGATGGGTTATGCCTGGTTATTGCGAGAACGAGATGGAGCAGATGTTGTTGCTGCTCGTGCCGGTGCTATCAACCCACAGACTGCCTGGGTGTTAAAAAACCTGGGGCTGGAGCCGCCTTTACTGCTTAATGACGCTTCCCCACGGTTTGAGTCGGTCACACGGCGTCTGGCTACGACTTCTCCTGACCAACCGTTACGCGAGGCCTGGAATATCGCCTCACGTACCTGGGGCGTTGCTCCTGTGATCAATGAAGACGGCACACCCTTCGGATTGGTTAACGGCACCAGTCTTTTCGCCTATATCAGCACTCTGATCGGGACGCATGCCAACCGGCAAGAAATGCGCATCTCTGAAATTCTTGACACACCTTGCGAGCAAGCTGCTAACACGAAAGTTCCAAAATTTATCAGTAACAGCCGCATCCGTGATTCTCTGAATCGCATTTTGCGCGATGAGTACGAAGACTTTCTCATCGTAGATGAAGCAGGACAATATATGGGAGTCTGCCGGCAGCGGGAGGCACTCAATCCCCCTCGGATGCAGATTGTCATGGTGGATCACAACGAGCCGCGTCAAGCGGTAAGCGCGCTGGAAGAAGCTGAAGTATTGGAAATCCTGGATCATCATCGCCTGGGCAATTCATCCACACATACCCCGATAAAATTCACCGTGGATATTGTCGGCTCTACCAGTACGTTAGTCACAGAACGGATTGAGGAGGCCGGATTAAGCGCACCGCCCGCATTGGCGGGGATGCTCCTGGCTGGTTTGCTATCCGATACATTAATCTTCACCTCGCCGACCTGCACACCGCGCGATCAAGAAGCTGCCAATCGTTTGGCGCGCTGGTCGTTTGTGATCAACAGCCCGTTGCGCGGCGAAACGATCGAGTCTTATGGGCAGCAAGTTCTGCGTTCTGGTACAGGTCTGGCGACCCGCAATCCGGAAGAGATCGTCAGCAGCGACTTAAAACAATATGAGGCAGGCGGTTTGCGTTTTGCCATCGCCCAGGTAGAAGTAACCGATCTCTTACAGCTAGACGAACACCTGGAAGGTTTGAGCAAAGCCCTGCTGCAATTGCGTGACCGGCGCGCCCTGGATTTTGCCATGTTGATGGTTACCGATGTTGTCAGCGGCTCAAGCCGGCTGATCTTGACTAATGAACCACCACTCCTGGGTGGACTGCCCTACCCGCTCCAGTCCGATGGCACGCGCCTGGCAGAAGGCGTAGTCTCGCGCAAGAAACAGTTACTACCAGTCGTGCTGGGTTTGTTGGAGGGATAGCATGTCCTTGTTCCAGGCGCTTGCAAATCTGGAGGCCAATAACCAGGCTGGGGCCTTATGCACGATTATCAGCAGCCAGGGCTCCACACCACGCCATACTGGCAGCAAAATGCTGGTGTACCCAGACGGGCGCATTGCTGGCACAGTGGGCGGCGGCGAGCTAGAAAACCGTGTCATCAAAGAAGCCCTGGCAGCAATTTTGGATGGCAAGCCGCGCCGCCTGGAATACAGTATGTCTGACCCAGAACGCGGCGACCCAGGCGTATGCGGCGGGCAAGTGGAGGTTTTTGTGGAACCGGTGCAACCTAAACCCACCCTGGTGGTGATCGGCAGTGGGCATGTGGGGAAAGCAGTGGCACATCTGGCACAATGGTTGGGATTCCGGTTAGTCGTCAATGATGACCGGCCCGAATTTTGTACCCCTGAGGCGGTACCAGAAGCAGATATCTATATACCAACAACCATAGAGGAATTACCCAAAGAGCTTGATATCACCCCCTGGACTTATCTGGTGCTAACCACCCGCGGGACACTGGTAGATATCGCTGGCTTACCCGCCCTGTTGGCGACACCCGCAGCCTATATTGGTGTGATCGGCTCGCAGAGACGCTGGGCCACAACCCGACAAATGCTTTTGGAGAGTGGAGTTACAGAAGCTGAAATCAGTCGCGTACATTCACCCATGGGCCTGGAGTTGAATGCAGAAACGCCTGAAGAAATTGCGGTGAGCATTCTGGCAGAGATCATCATGCTACGACAGGGTGGAGATGGACAGGTAATGCATGTATCAAAAACAAGTCGTAGCAAATCCACATCAAAATAATTTTGGGCGCTCAGAGATGTTGATCGATTGCCCTATAAAATTAGCAGAAATCTTTAACAGATGGAGTAACTCATGTGGCGTGAATACATCAATGCAACCAGCCTTGAGCAGGTTCTGGAAATTCTAGCTCAGCAAGGGGAGAAAGCCCGCATCATTGCCGGGGCAACGGATTTGATATTAGAGCTAGAACGCGGTGTGCGCAAAGGTATTGATACACTGGTTGATGTAACGCGCATCCCGGGATTAGATCAAATTACCATGGACGAAGACGAAACCATCCATCTTGGTCCATTGGTGACCCACAACCACTGTGTGGCTTCCAAGCTGATCCGTGAGCGCGCTTTTCCACTGGCATTAGCTGCCTGGGAAGTTGGCGCCCCCCAAATTCGCAATCGAGGCACGGTCGCCGGGAATCTAATCACAGCTTCACCGGCAAATGATACGATCACTCCCCTGATGACATTGGGAGCAAAAATAACATTGCGATCCAACCGTGGTGAGCGTGTGATCCCGATGGCTGAGTTTTACAAAGGCGTGCGCAAGACCGTGATGCAACCGGACGAGATGTTGGTGGATATTGCTTTTCCGGGCCTGACTGGTCAACAGCGCGGTACCTTTATCAAGTTAGGTTTGCGCCGCGCACAGGCCATTTCTGTTGTCAATGCAGCCGTTATCACCACATTTGAGCCTTCAAGCGGAAATGAAGAGGCTGGCTATACCATCAAAGAGGCCGTAATCACGCTGGGGGCTGTTGCGCCCACGATTATCCACGCCCAAAATGCAGAAGCCTATTTAATCGGGCGCAAACTCGACCCCGCGACCATCGAGCAGGCCGCTGAGTTAGCCATGCAGAGCGCCACTCCCATCGACGATGTACGAAGCTCAGCAGCTTACCGGCATGAAATGGTGCGCGTCTGTGTATTGCGCGCCTTACGCCAAATCGAAGCTCACACGGAAAAGCAAGCATTGCCTGAACAACCCGTATTCCTGTGGGGCAAAGATTCTTATGCAGAAACGCATCCTCTTTCCGAACAGGCCTGCCATGAGACGGGTACACCCATCATTACGACAATTAATGGCAAAACCTATACCTTTGAGAGTGGGCATAGTAAAACCCTATTACGCTTATTACGCGAGGAAGCCGGCTTAATTGGTACGAAGGAAGGCTGCGCTGAGGGAGAATGTGGCGCCTGCACCGTATTCCTGGATGGGATGGCGGTGATGAGCTGTCTGGTGCCGGCAGCCCGCGCACACCTGGCAGAAATTGTCACCATCGAAGGGCTGGCGGATGGCGAGCACCTGCACCCGGTACAACAAGCCTTCCTAGAAACAGGGGCAGTCCAATGTGGATATTGCACACCTGGATTTATCATGTCGGCAGCCAAACTGTTGGAAGAGCATCCACATCCCAGCACAGAAGAAATCAAAGACGCCATCACCGGTAACTTATGTCGTTGTACCGGTTATTACCAGATAATCGAAGCGATCGAACGCGCCAGTCACATGGAGGTTGGTCATGGCTAAATATTCTTCTTTTAACCGCCGCACACCCCTGGATCAACGTCCGTGGACGATTCACCCAGTCTGGCGCGGCATCGGCTGCATTCTGATGCTACTGATCCCGATTATGGCATATGCTGGGGCAATCTTGCTAATCCAGGCAAATATCGAAAAGCGGTGGGTCCCCATGCCGGCTGAGCTAATGCAATCTATTACGCTACCCTTTTTGGGAGTGGTAGATCATCTGGTGGCAACCTTAATCGTCACCATATTGCTTTCCTTTATTGGCTTTGCTTTACTCAGCTTCCTCTATGCCATTTTCTACCGGCTGGTGAATCCCGATCCCCTGGGTCCACTGGATGCTAAACCAATCCGCTCGCGCCCCCAGAGCCGTCCCCAACAACGCACCGGCAGACACCGCTAAGATTCTACAGACCTATTTATGGAACGTACTGTACCGACGACCGAATCGGAAAGCATTGATCTCTACCAACGCACCTATTATTCGTTGCTGCGTTCAACGGGCGAGGTGCGAATACGCACCCTGGAAGAAGTTCACGCCGGGATGAATTCCCTGCTCCATCCTGCAGCGCGCGCTCCCGAACCGGATATGTCGGCCTTTATCTACGGACTGCTGCGCCTGCCTCCAGAGATTGCAGATACACGCCTGGTCGTCATGGGCCAGGGCAAAGCTGTCTTTAACGCCACCGGCTTTGGGAATGTACAGGAATGGCAACCTGTAGGTGCTGCCGCACGCAGGCGACGCTACTATTATGATGGCAATGAAATTCTGGCTTGCGTGATCTCCAGCCGCTCGGACATAGACGACCTGATCCCCATCCTGATCGCGTACCAATTAGAGTGGAATAAAATTCACCAACGCCTGCAGCGCTTGCCTGCGCAGGCGCATGTAGCCGAACTCTGCCGGACAGCAGATGGTTACCAAACGGTATTGGATGCCCTGGATATCCCCGAAGAAGATCTCGACCGGCTTTCGGTCATTTGGGATGAGGCCTTTGCGAGTAATCTGGAAAAAATTCAACAGAATCCACGCGATTTACGCGTGCGCCTGCTCAGCAGCTCTTTAACAGAATACCGCCGCGCCACGCGTGCCTGGTGGGATCAAATTGTCAGAGCTGTCCCAGGCTTGCGGGAAAGGCCAGTTTATTTTGTCTCGAGCAATACGCATAGCCTATTGAACTTAATCACCGCCCAGGCAGTTTCCATTCAAGAGCAATTATTGAGCTATCTGGAGCTCTCAGGCAATAAAGGCTTGCTCAATGAATGGCAGGATATTCAATCGGGGCACTCGAACACCGATCCGCAGAACTTTCTATATTATGTCCAGAAAAAATACCAGCAAACGGCAGATGGGCAAAAACAGGTTCAGGAGCAGAATCTCCGCGAGCGAGATTGCGGCATCCTGCGTATCCCCAGCGAAAATTTCTTCGATGTTGAAGCGCAGGTTGTGGACCTTAGCCGCCTGGAGTGCGCCCAGTTAGATCCTCGTCTGCACCTCGCGGCCACACCTGAGGCGCGCGGTTTGTTTCGCAACAGCCAGGCTTTAATCCTGAACGTGGACTACCCACTTGGATTGGGGGCATATCAAATCCTGAGTGAAATAGCCGAAACAGTAGGTTCCGTCCTGGGAGTGTATGTAATGGGTAAAGCTGCCACCCTGAATGGCGTTGTAGGCGATGTGATGATCCCGAATGTGGTGCATGACGAACATTCGCACAATACATTTCTTTTCGCCAATTGCATCAGCGCCGGCGATGTGACGCCCTTTATTTCTATTGGAACAGTCCTGGACAACCAGAAAGCTGTCACGGTGCAAGGTACATTTCTGCAAAATGCCCGCTATATGGATGTGTTTTACCGGGAAGGATATACGGATATCGAGATGGAAGCTGGCCCGTATTTATCGGCAGTCTATGAAATGTATCGACCCCAGCGCCATCCGGTCAACGAAATTGTCAACCTGTATGGGCTGGGGTTCGATCTTGGCGTTATTCACTACGCTTCAGACACCCCACTGAGCAAAGGGAAAAACCTAGGCGCACGCAGCCTTTCTTATGCAGGTATGGATGCCACGTATGCCGCCAGTATCGCCATTCTAAACCGCATATTCAAAGCAGAAAAAGAACGTCTGCAACGCACCCCGAATTAACCGGTTACCACTCGGTCGGCAATCTCCAGCGCTTCATCAATCATCCCCATCCCTTCTGCCAGCTGTTCTTCGGTAATAATCAAAGGGGGAATTATCAGCAATGTGTGCCAGTGCGGGCTGATATATAAACCATGCTCCAGGAGAGATTTGCGAATACTGACCATCTCCGGGCTGGAGCCATTGAATGGGGCGAGTGGCTCACGTGTAGCCCGGTTTTTGACCAGCTCGATGATCCCAAACAGACCAATCGAGCGCACATCACCTACAGAGGGATGTTGCTCGCCTAAATCGGTCAGCATGCGCTTAAGCGCCGGCGCAAGCGCTGCGGCGTGTTCCACCAAATGCTCATCTCGCAAGACTTCAATATTGGCGGCTGCTGCTGCGAGCGAGATCGGGTGTGAGTTGTATGTCAAACCACCTTGATAGACACGCTCATTAAAGAATTCAGCAATCTCCGGACGCATAGCTACCGCCCCCAGTGGAGCATAGGCGGATGTCAATCCTTTGGCCATCGTCATCAGATCGGGGGTCACATCCCAATGCTGGATGGCAAACCACTTCCCCGTGCGACCAAAACCGCTCATCACTTCATCAGCAATCATCAGAATGCCGTAACGGTCACACAATTCGCGTACACCCTGCATATAACCCTGGGGTGGGATGATGATCCCATTGGTGCCGGTCACGGTTTCCATCAAAATGGCAGCTATAGTATGTGGTCCTTCATAAGTGATGATTTCTTCCAGATGGGCCAGATAATCCTGGGTAAATTCTGCCTCCGAAACTTCCGGGCGATTGCGGTGGAAGGTGGACCGGTAGCGATAGGGATCGAGGAAATGCACCACCCCCGGCATCAGATTTGGCTCCCACACCAGGCGGCGCGGGTCACCAGTAAGGGCCATCGCTCCGGCAGTAGCGCCATGATAAGACCGGTAACGAGTTAGAATTTTATGTTTGCCAGTGAAAGCACGCGCCAGCTTAACTGCATTTTCATTGGCATCTGCGCCTCCCAGGGTAAATAGAAATCGGTCCAGGTTGCCGGGCGTGATCTCGGACAGCAATTTGCCCAGCCTGGCGCGCGGGCGGGTTGCCATGGGCGGACCGGCAAAGGGCAAAGCACGCGCTTGCTCAATGATCGCATTGATCACATGCTGGTTGCCATGCCCAATGTTTACGCACATCACCATTGAATTGAAATCGAGATAGCGTTTCCCGTTTATATCCCAAAAATAGACCCCCTCGGCGCGTTCCACAGGGATAGGTGCGACCTTGCCTTGCGCCGACCAGGTCCAGAAACCGTGCTCCAATGAAAGCGATAGAATTTCCTCATTGGATATCTCAGACATATGCTTTTCCCTTTTTTAGATGAATTTGTGGTGTGTACTTGACTGAATCGTAACATAAAACCCGGCTTCGGGATAACCATGCAGTAGATTTAACGACTGGATAGGATAACGTAAAACAAGGAAATTTAGCCAATGTTAATGGACTTTTCAGGATAATTCTGGTAAGATTGCACTGCTTACTGACCGGTCGGTAAGTAAGCCGAATTCTAAATAATTCTTCCGGAGGTTTTCCTATGTACGATACGATTTTGGCTATTCATAATATTCTGCGCTGGGTGGTGGTCATCCTGGGCGCCCTGGCCGTTCTGCGAGCATTCATCGGCTGGTTTGGCAAGCAGGCCTGGATCCCAGCGGATCGTAAGATTGGCTCATTCTTTGCGATGTCCGTGGATATACAGCTCCTCGTTGGTTTAGTGCTTTATCTGGCTTTTAGTCCGGTAGGCTTAAAGGCTTTCCAAAATTTTGATATGGGCACCGTCATGGGTCAGAGTGAGATACGCTTTTTCGCCGTTGAACACGCTGTCTTTATGCTGCTGGCAGTCGTTTTTGCGCACCTGGGCACTATCCTGCCTCGCAAAGCTGATAAACCGAATAAAAAACATCGTTTGGCCGCCATTTGGCTCGGTCTGGCATTGTTGGTGATCCTGATGGGCATGCCCTGGGCTCGACCACTCTTCCCAAGTTTTGGTTAAGGGAAAACTTGTATGACACTGCAAGGATCGAATGGTGAACCAAAACACATGCGCCAGGAGATCCTGACCACCGCCCGCGCCTTATTCATTGAACAAGGCTATCGTGGCCTGTCAATGAGCGTATTGGCACGGGCGGTGGGGGTCTCAAAAGCCGCTCTTTACTATCATTTTCAAGATAAAGAAGAACTATTTCTGGCGGTATTAAACGAGCTACTCAATGAAATTGAAGTTCTGATCGACGCGGCTGTCGAGGGACAAACCACCAGCCGGGAACAGATCCAGGCCCTGGTACACACGATTCTGGCCTGGCCACAGGACCAACGCGCGGCGATTCGCCTTGCCAGCCAGGAGATGGCTCAGATCAGCTCCCCAGCCAGGAAAAATTTTCACCGCGACTACCACGAAAAATTCATCGGGAAAATCCAGTCAGTTATCGAGCAGGGAATCCAGAAGGGCGAACTGCGTCCGCTCAATCCTGCCCTGGCAACCTGGTCGCTACTGGGAATGATGTATCCCTACTTCTTTCCAGCCCATGCGACTGAATTACCCCCACCTGCTGAAGTAATCGATCATCTGGTATTGATTTATCTGGATGGCCTGGCACAGAGTTCCAGGTGAGGCTGGTAATAAAGTGAAATTGGCGAACCCAACCAATCGCCTGGCTCAGATCGAAACCGCAATCGCCATCGCCTTGTGGGCGATATCTTTCCCCTTGATCAAATTAGCGTTACAAGATGTTTCCCCGCTTACCTTGATTGTAGTGCGGTTCGGTTTGGGTGGCGCGCTTCTTTTCTTAGTTGCTGGCCAGCAAAAGCTCTGGAGCAGCCTGCACTGGAAGGACTTACCTGCCATGACTCTGCTGGGGTTCGTCGGGGTCACGCTGCATCAGCTCTTACAAGTCAATGGTCAGGTTACATCTGCAGCGGGCGCAGCAGCCTTCCTGGCGTCCACAGCACCTGTTTTTATCGTCTTGTTGGGAGCAGTTTTCCTGAGAGAACGCCTCAACTTGCTTCAAAGCAGCGGCGTCTTGCTGGCAACAACGGGTGCAGCGGTGGTTTCAACCAATGGGGTGTCCAATTGGTTCAACGGTGGGGAGCTCGTGACGCAAGGCAGTCTGCTGGTTCTGGCATCGGCAGTGATCTGGGCAGTCTACTCGATTTTGAACCGGATTGTGGGATCCAATCGCCCTGCGATCATCACTGCCAGTGTGATGATGTTGGTAGGGGTCTTGTTCTGTTTACCCTTATGGATCCAACAAGATGGATGGTTGGAGCTGGCCCACCTCCCACTCATAACCTGGCTAAATTTACTTGTAATTGGAATATTATGCACCGGGATTGCGCACCTGATCTATACCCGAGCCCTCCAGCGCGCCCCAGCATCGTCTCTGGCTGCGATCCAGAACATTGAGCCGGTCATCGCGGTGATCGCTGCTGCAATCTTGGTCGGGGAGCATATCCACCCTGCTCTAATCAGCGGCGGAGGTTTGATCTTGGTGGGTGTATACCTGGCAGAAAGTCCGGCTTTTTCCCGTAAAAAGGTTATGTAATCAAGTCTGCGGGCAGAAAATCGACCCGATTTAGATACACTGCAATGACTTCTCCCTCACTGAAATCCAGGCGGGTAATGGCTGTGTTATTGATCTGGAACCAAATCTTGCGCGTCTCACCCGGCAATCCCAGGACCTGGCGCATGAAGGCATTGTAAAATCCACCATGGCTAAAGACCGCCACCCTATCCGTGGTATTGCCATGTTTGCGCAGCAGCTCATCCAAAAAGCGTCGGGCACGCGCCGCGCTTTCTGAAGATGTTTCTAATGGGCGATTCCACCACCCTTCTTTGGCGACACCATCCTGCAAGACTAACTCCGGGTAGTGTGAAGCAAAATAAGCCTGGGTTTTCCCAGGATACCCTACCGGTTCTCCGGATTGTGGATCATTCAAATAAATTCCGCCTTCTTCATGTAAATCCAGCCAGCCCACCAGGGGCAAATTCAAAGCGCGGGTGACCTGGCTGCCGGTCGCAACTGCTCGGACCATCAGGCTGCTGTATAGATGGGTTAATCCAAAGCCATAGGCATTGTGTGAGTCGCGGCTATCCGTAGGAGTGGTACCCTGATTCTCGCGCAAATACTTGGCCAGGCGACGCGCTTGCCGCCAGCCGTTATCAGTCAATTCCGGGTCCATACTGCGGCCATTGCTGGTGCTGGTTTGTTCCCAAAGCAGGTTATTGGTGGATTGACCATGGCGGATGAAATAAAGCTGCATAGCATTAACTCAACTAATACTAAGATCGAATATAGCAGCATGTTTATACCCCAAGCGTTGTGATCGGGCAAGACCTCAAATAAACGAGAGGTATAATCATTCATGATATAGTAAAACGCCAAAAGAAACTTAGCCAAACCTAACTTGTTGCCAGGCGTTTTACTTAAGTAATTCGCTGGTTGAGAGCCCGATTTGTTAAGCTACTTATAGCGAATTACATATGTATTCAATAATCACAGCCTAACCCTGGAGTAGAACAATGTCCTCGATCGGTCAATCTGTCCAGCGCGTAGATGCCTATAGCAAAGTAACAGGTCAGGCTCATTACCCTGGAGATATCAACAGGCCTGACCAGGCCCATATGAAAATCCTGTTCGCCAATCGCCCGCATGCCATCATCCACCACATCGACACGTCAACGGCTGAAGCATTACCAGGCGTGTTGGCAGTTCTTACGGCTAAAGATGTGCCCGTAAATGAATATGGTCTGATCATGCCTGATCAGCCGGTGCTGTGCGGACCGGGCTCTACCAAACCCTTTGCCGAGCGGGTGCGTTTTGTGGGTGACCAAATAGCTCTGGTCATCGCGGATACTGAAGAGATTGCCGCTCAGGCGCGTGATTTAATCAAAGTGGATTACGATGAACTGCCAGTGGTGACAGACTTGCTCCAGGCCCGCCAGCCAGAAGCCGTGCTCCTACACCCAGACCGCGATTCAAACGTATTTTGTCATTACCGCATTCGCAGCGGCGATTCTGAGGCAGCCTTTGCTCAGGCAGATGTCATTGTGGAAGGTGAGTATCACACCCCCGCGCAGGAACATGCTTACCTGCAGCCTGAAGCCGGGATCAGCTATATGGATGAGCAAGGGCGGGTGACCGTTGAGGTTGCAGGCCAGTGGACCCATGAAGACCAGGAACAAATAGCTCATTCCCTGGGCTTGCCCCTGGAGCAGGTACGCGTCATTTATCCCGCGATTGGCGGCGCCTTCGGTGGGCGCGAAGATATGTCGGTTCAGATTGTGCTAGGTCTGGCAACTTACCGGCTGCACCAAAGAGGCATTGACCGCCCGGTTAAGATCATCTGGAGTCGGGAAGAGTCAATCATTGGGCATCACAAACGCCACCCTTATATCGTGAAAACTCGCTGGGGAGCTACCAGGGCTGGCAAGGTTATCGCTGCCGAGGTCGAAGTCATCGCCGATGGCGGGGCATATGCCTATACGTCGACGAAAGTATTGGGAAATGCGACACTCATGTGCACGGGGCCTTATGAGATCCCCAATGTGAAGGTTGACTCGTATGCGGTATATACCAATCATATCCCAGGCGGAGCTTTCCGCGGCTTTGGCGGACCACAGGGAGCGTTTGCAGCCGAAACGCAAATGAACCGCCTGGCCGAAAAACTCGCTATGGACCCGGTAGAGATCCGTCTGCGTAATGTACTGCGCGAAGGTTCCCTACTATCCGTCGGTACACCGCTGCCCAAAGGAGTCAGTCTGCCGGAAGTTGTAGCAGAATGCGCCCGCACCAGCGGGTGGCAAGAGGTGTTGCCGGCAGGCTGGACACGCCCGGCAACTAAAAACGGTTTGTTTGATCTTTCACCCAGCGAACCTCATCTGAAGCGCGGCGTTGGGTTTGCTTGCGCCTATAAGAACGTGGGCTTTTCCTTCGGAGCGCCTGAAAACTGCTGGGCGATTATCGAGCTATACGGTAAAACAGATATCGAAAAGGTGATTCTTAAGCACGCCGGTGCCGAGGTCGGGCAGGGTTCCCATACCGCCTTTTGCCAGATGACCGCGGATGCCGTTGGCGTGCCGCTGGAAAAGGTTGTCTTGATCGCCTCCGACACCGCCACAAGCAAGAATTCCGGCAGCGTCTCAGCTTCTCGTATGACTTTTATGGCGGGCAATGCCATCCGCGGCGCGGCCAACCTGGCCCTGGAACGCTGGCAGGCTGAAGATCGTCCAGCCGTTGGTACTTATCAATATCGCCCGCCTGCCACCACACCTTTTGCTCCTGAAACCGGCAAGTGCGAGCCCAATTTTTCTTACGGATATGTTGCCCAAGCTGTCCTGGTGGAAGTGGATACTGAAACCGGTCACGTGCATTTGAAAGACGTGGTATCGACAAATGATGTCGGCAAAGCCATTAACCCCCAACAGATCCAGGGGCAAATTGAAGGCGCCGTGGTTCAGGCTGCCGGGTATGCAATTCTGGAAAATTTTGTCCAGAAAGATGGTTATGTGCAAACACAGCACCTCTCCACTTACTTGATTCCTACCGTGCTGGATGTGCCAGATTGTGTGCAAAGCCAGATTCTCGAACTCGCCGACCCGCGTGGGCCCTGGGGAGCGCGCGGCATGGCTGAAATGCCCTTTATGCCCCTGGCTCCAGCTGTGATTGCCGCAGTCCACGATGCCACCGGGGTCTGGATGCATGAGTTTCCCTTGACTCCTGAGCGCATCTTGAAGGCATTAGGACGCATCTAGAACAATCAATCACACAGATATGACTCCAGCAACCTTGATCCTACGTGGAGGCGGCGACCTGGCCTCAGGGGTTGCCCTGCGCTGCTTGCGCGCGGGGCTGCAGTCCATCATCACCGAAATTCCGCAACCGTTAGCAGTGCGCCGGACAGTAGCGTTTGCTGAGGCGATGTATACAGGCCTGGTAAAAGTTGAGGAAGCAACTGCACGGCGAGCAAATACGCTGGAAGAAGTCCAGTCTATCTTACAGGCCCACGAAATCCCTGTACTCTGCGATCCGAGCTGTGATATCCGCCATAAATTACCCCCGGCAGTGTTGATCGATGCACGTATGATGAAGCATTCCCCGGAAATTGGGCGCGAAGCCGCCCCACTCGTAATCGGTTTGGGACCAGGTTTCCATGCCGGGGAAAATTGTCATGCGGTTATTGAAACTAATCGCGGGCACTTTTTAGGACGGGTTATTTGGAATGGGACAGCGCAGCCGGATACAGGTATCCCCGAAGGGGTTGCCGCCAGAGAGTCCGCAGTTCAGACCACCCATCAGGCCGAGCGAGTACTACGTGCCCCCAGGGCAGGTATCCTGAATGCCTATGCAGAAATTGGAACAATTATTGAAGCCGGGCAGCCTATCGCTCAGGTGGGCAATGCGATGCTCTGCGCCCCATTTCGTGGATTGCTGCGCGGGATTATGCATGCAGGTGTTTTCGTGCAGGCGGGTATGAAAATTGGTGATTTGGATCCACGCTGCGATCCTCGTCATGCCCTGTATGTTTCCGAAAAAGCTCTGGCGATAGGCGGTGGAGTTTTGGAAGCCATCCTGAGCCGCCCAGATATCCGTCAAATGTTATGGGGCTGATATGAACCTGGCACAGGCCCTGCGTTTAGATAACACCGCCCGGCTGGCAATCGTAGGGGCAGGCGGCAAAACCAGCGCCATGTTCGCCATCGCCAACGCTCTCAAGCAGTGCAATCCGCTGGCTGGGCCGGTCCTGCTTACCACAACCACTCACCTGGCTGTGGAGCAATGTGCTCAGGCAGATTCCCACTTTCGGGTCCAGTCTCCAGATGAAGTTGCTCAATTCGCCCTACAACGCCCTGCCGGGGTAGTTTTATTTACCGGCACAAGCATTAACGCCGGGCGCATTTCAGGCCCGAGTACAGAAACCCTGGAAGCAATATTTCGCCTGGCAGAGGCGCGTGGTTGGCCTGTGCTGGTGGAGGCTGATGGCGCCCGTCTGCTACCATTGAAAGCTCCTGCCGAGCAAGAGCCATCTATCCCAGGCTGGGTGAACCAGGTACTGGTATGCGCAGGTCTGTCTGCGACAGGCAAATCCTTCGGACCTGATTCCGTCCACCGCCCCGAAATCTATGCACAGCTATCTGGCCTGGCGGATGGCGACTCGATTACCTATCAGACCATCACGAAGGTGCTGAACCACCCATCCGGTGGACTGAAAAATATTCCCCCTTCTGCGAGACGCATGGTCTTACTGAATCAAGCCGATTCTCCTGAGCTACAGGCTGTGGCACGGCGCATGGCTGATAATCTTCTGGGGGCTTACGAAGCCGTCATTATTAGCAGCCTCTTACCCGCTCGAGGCGAGCCTGCCATTCATGCAGTCATTGAGACTGTTGCGGGGATCGTCCTGGCCGCTGGTAGCGCCAGTCGCTTCGGCCAGCCCAAACAACTCATCCACTGGCAAGGAGAGACACTGGTGCATCGCGCTGCGCGCACCGCTGTGCAAGCAGGATTAGCTCCCGTGCTGGTGATTACCGGCGCATATTCGAAGGAGGTTGAAAAAGCTGTAACAGATTTACCTGTGAAATGTGTGTTCAACCCACATTGGGAAGCAGGCCAGGGAACTTCAGTCGCTAAAGGGGTGCAATCTCTGCCTGTCCGTGCGGGAGCGGCGGTCTTTTTATTGGCCGACCAGCCACAAGTACCCATGGCGTTGATTTCCAGACTTGTTGAATCTCATTCCTACACCTTCAAGCCCATCACCGGTCCTTTGATTGATGGCCAGCGCGGCAACCCGGTTCTTTTTGATCGCGTCACCTTTAAGGATCTGAGCCAGTTACAGGGCGATATCGGCGGCAGAGCTATTTTCAGCCGCTACCCGGTGCAGTGGCTTCCCTGGCATGACGCCTCAGCCGGCCTGGATATCGATACACCAGCGGATCTGGAGCGCCTGTAAGGGAAAAGACAGTGAGTTCACTCTATTCCCAACCCATAACTCCCAAAAGAATTGGCGCGGTTGTCCTGGCTGCCGGCCAATCTCGCCGCATGGGCCAACCCAAGATGGTGCTCCCCTGGGGGCAAACCACAGTCATTGCCAGGGTGGCAGAAGTATTGCTCGAGGCTGGGCTGGCAGAGGTTATCGTGGTCACCGGTGGCAGCTATACTGATGTGGAAACTGCCTTGCAGCATTTGCCAGTGCAAACCATCTTCAATCCGCAATACACAGGTAACGACATGCTGCGTTCTCTGCAAGTTGGGCTTGGCAAGCACCACGAAAACATCCAGGCAACGCTGGTGGCGCTGGGTGACCAGCCGCAAATTGAGGTCGATACCGTACGCGCCCTGGCTGAGGCTTATCAGGAGACAGGCTCACCATTAATCATACCCAGTTTTAACAACCGGCGCGGGCATCCCTGGCTGGTAAGCCGTACAATTTGGCCCAATGTGTTCGCTTTAGATGCTCCGGCCACTCTGCGAGATTTCTTGAACCAGCATAGGGATCAAATCCATTACTTAACTGTCACGACCCCGAGTATTCTTAAAGACCTGGATACTCCAGCTGATTATGATCGCGAGCGACCAGATTTTACTGGCTAGTGTGCGTAAATTAGGGCATTAACGCCATGATTTGACAAGCGCTGAAAATGTTGTATGATTAGTCCCGAGTACGGGCGAGAGAAAACCAGACTTGCAGAAAAATATCGTCATTGTTGAAGATGAACGCGATACAGGGGAAATGTTCGCCGAGATGTTACGCTTGCGCGGCTATTTGGCGCATAATGCCTTCGCTGGCACCGTCGCGCTCAGCCTGATAGCCGAAAAACAGCCGGATGTTATTCTGCTGGATTTAATGATGCCAGATATCTCGGGGCTGGAAGTAATGGAGCAAATCCACCAAGACCATAGTCTGGCAAATATCCCTATCGTGATTGTGTCTGCCAAAAATATGCCGGCGGATATCCAGGCAGGCCTGCGGGCAGGCGCCACCAGTTATCTCACCAAACCAGTTTCGTTTACAGATCTCATCCAGGCAGTCGAGCTTGCCATTCAAGCCAACCAAGAGCTGGCTGGATAAACCATACCCCAGGATCAGATTACTGTATGTCTGTATTGCGTGCATTCATCGCCATCGAACTCTCCAGTGAAATCTCACAAAGATTAGATCAGGTCAGTGCCGAACTTAAAAAGCGTATGCCAGTGAGCGCGGTGCGCTGGGTGCCAGCTCGTAATATCCATCTTACTTTAAAATTTTTGGGGGATGTTTCGTCCACATATATCGAGGCACTACAAAAGATGATCCAGGCAGCGTGTGGTAACTACGCTCCCTTCGATATCAGTGTCGCCAATCTGGGCGCCTTTCCATCGGTACGCCGGCCGCGGGTAATTTGGGTCGGCATAACCGCAGCCGAGGCCCTGCCTGCCCTTCAGCAAAGTATTGAGTCGGGGACATCCCATTTAGACTATCCTCCTGAAGACCGTCCTTTCTCGCCTCATCTGACTTTAGGGCGCCTGGCTCGTAATGCAACCCCGGCAGAACTACAGCAGATTGTACAGGTACTTAGCGGGTATAATATAGGCTTCCTGGGAGCCATGCGCGTTGAAGTAGTTCATCTGATACGCAGTGAGCTATCCCCCAGCGGGGCACGTTACTCTCGACTCTATTCGGCGTCGCTAGGAGAACCCCGGTAACGATATCGAAACTATTAACTCTACGAGGTGCGATCTGGAAACAATGGAAGTTGCTCGTTTTATCTTGGATGTACTGGAAGAAAAGAAAGCTGAAGACATCTTGTTATTAGATATTCGTGAAATTTCAGATTTTACGGATTATTTCATCATCACCTCCGGTACAAGTGACCGGATGTTAAATGCTCTCGCGGATGCAGTTCGTGAAGCAGTCAAAGCTCGTTATCAGCTAAACGGCAAAATTGAAGGCAAAGCCCAAGAAGGCTGGATCTTAGAAGATTTTGGGGATATCGTGATCCATTTCTTCTCCCCCGACCGGCGCGAGTATTATCGTTTGGAAGATTTATGGAGCCATGGACGGGTGATCGTTCGCTTGCAATAAATCATTTCTCTGACTTTACCTGAGCCATAAGTAAAATCATCAGGAGCTGAAACGAAATCAGCTCCTGATGTAATATATGGAATATGAACCGCTCAAACTACACAATCATGCCTGAAGCATTTTTCGTAAGACAGTGTGCAGGATACCTCCATTACGATAGTAGGTTACCTCGATGGGCGTATCAATACGCACCAATGCCTGGAACAATAACGCACTACCATCTGAGCGTTCTGCCCGCACATTAATTTCACTACCATGCTGAAGGTCATCGTCCAGGCCCAGGATAGAGAAGATCTCCTGACCAGTCAAGCCAAGCACTGCAGCCGATTGTCCTGCCTTGAATTGTAAAGGAAGTATCCCCATCCCAACCAGATTAGAGCGATGGATACGCTCGTACGATTCAGCAATGACCGCCTTAACCCCCAATAACAGTGTGCCCTTGGCAGCCCAGTCGCGGCTGGAGCCCGATCCGTATTCTTTACCCGCCAGGATCACCAAGGGAATGCCAGCTTCCCGATAATGCTCAGAGGCTTCAAAGATGGCCATTGGCTTATCCTGGTCGGGACCTGGTGCCATATAGCGTGTAAATCCGCCCTCTACTCCAGAAGCCAACTGATTTTTCAGCCGAATATTAGCGAAAGTGCCGCGCGTCATCACCCGATCATTGCCGCGCCGTGAGCCATAAGAGTTGAAATCCCGCACCCCGACACCCTGATTGACCAGATATTTTCCAGCCGGGCTTTCCATGGGGATCGCTCCTGCGGGTGAGATATGATCAGTGGTGATGGAATCACCCAACACTGCTAAAACCCGCGCGGCTTGAATACCTTGAATGTGAGGTTCATCCAGAGTCAAGTCAGTGAAGAACGGCGGCTCTTGAATATAGGTTGACGCTGTATCCCAGGGGTACAACTCACTTTCCGCAGCCTGGATCGCATTCCAGGTATCATTCCCGGAGAACACATCCGCATATTTGGCTCGGAACATTTGCGGCTGAACCACTCTGGTCACCAACTCCTGGATCTCTCGATTGGTTGGCCATATGTCCCGCAGATAAACCGGATTCCCCACTGAGTCTTCCCCAAGCGGATCATTGACCAGATCAATATTCACCGTACCCGCCAGAGCATAGGCGACAACCAGGGGCGGCGAGGCCAGATAGTTCGCCTTGACATATGGATGGATGCGACCTTCGAAATTCCGGTTACCCGAAAGAACCCCAGCCACCACTAAATCCTGGCTGGTAATCGCCCTGGTGACTTCCCCTGCCAGCGGGCCTGAATTGCCAATACAGGTCGTACAACCGTATCCGACGGTGTTAAAGCCCAATTGAGCCAGGGGATCGATCAGATCCGCCTTTTCGAGATATTCCGTAACTACGCGCGAACCAGGAGCCAGGCTGGTTTTTACGTAGGGTGGGACTTTCAAGCCGCGTTCAACAGCTTTCCTGGCGACCAAACCGGCTCCCAACATCACGGATGGATTGGATGTATTGGTACAGGAAGTGATCGCTGCAATGACCACCGCCCCATGCTGCATTTCGATGGGTTCTTGAAGCTTGCTTTCACCAGAGATGATTGCTTTCCGAGCCAACTCGTCAGGTTTTAGCTCATAACCGCGCTCAGCTTTAGGCGCCGTCAGGGCCAGCTGGAAGGTTTGCTGCATGTCTACCAGGGTCACACGATCCTGGGGTCGTTTAGGGCCAGCCAGGCTGGGTTGAACCATGCTCAAGTCAAGCTCTAACGTGGCAGTAAATTCGGGATCGGGAGTTTGAGCAGTGCGGAACAGATGCTGCGCCTTGCAGTAAGCATCTACGCGATCGACGACTTCATCTGGGCGTCCAGTCAAGCGAAGATAGCGCAAAGTCTCATCGTCCACCGGGAAAAAGCCCATGGTAGCGCCGTATTCTGGAGCCATATTGGCAATGGTTGCCCGGTCGGGTAGCGACATGGCTGCCAATCCAGGGCCAAAAAATTCCACAAACTTACCTACAACACCTTTCTGTCTCAGCATTTGGGTTACGGTAAGCGTTAAATCTGTAGCGGTAACCCCCTCACTTAACTCGCCATATAGCTTGAAGCCGATTACTTCAGGCGTGACCATATCGATCGGCTGCCCCAACATGGCAGCTTCAGCTTCAATACCGCCCACACCCCACCCCACCACACCCAGGCTATTGATCATGGTGGTATGGGAATCGGTGCCCACCAGGGTATCGGGATAAGCCACATAAGCGCCATCTTCCTGGCTGGCAAGTACCACGTCTGCCAGATACTCCAGGTTAACCTGGTGAACAATGCCAGTAGCAGGTGGGACGACTCTAAAATTCTCAAAAGCCTGCTGACCCCAACGCAAAAACTCGTAGCGCTCGCGATTGCGTTGAAATTCCAATTCGGCATTCCGTGCCAGCGCATCCGGGGAAGCAAAGAAATCAACCTGCACAGAATGATCAATAACTAAATCGACAGGCACCAGCGGATTGATCCGTTTGGGATCGCCACCCAGGCGTGCAACAGCATCTCGCATAGCGGCAAGGTCCACAACTGCGGGGACACCGGTAAAATCTTGCATAATGACCCGCGCCGGGCGGTAAGGTAAAGATGGGCGCTGTTCGGCTTGAGCTCGCCATCCAGCCAGATTGAGCACGTCCTGGTTGGTGATTTCTATGCCATTGCATTGGCGCAGCAGGTTTTCCAGCATAACACGGATCGAAAATGGCAGCCGGTCAAGCTGGGTAAGGCCATCTTCTTCCAACTTGTCTAAGCGATAATACACCAGGTCGCCGTGCCGGGTAGCCAGGACATGGCGAGCTTTGAAATAATCATTCCCCATGCGTTTCTCCTTTAGTATCTAGATACCCACCGGTGCGTGCCGGTAGGCATCCTCTTATAATATACAGTGCAAGATTTATTTAAGATACCGGCGAGCGGGGCCGGACAATCGCATCGGTCATGCGCGCAACGCGCGCCATAAATTCCACATCGTGCACACGAATGATATCAGCTCCCCGCGCAATTCCTACCGCAACTGCTGCAGCGGTACCTTCAATACGCTGATCAGGAGGCAGATCGAGGGTGTAACCAATAAAGGATTTCCGGGAAGGACCAAGCAGAATTGGAAAGCCTAGTTGGCGTATCTCAGCCAGCCGGTCAATCAGCTCCAAATTTTGTTCGACGCTTTTCCCAAAGCCAATCCCCGGATCAAGGATTATTTTTTCATCGGAAATGCCAGCCGCCCGGGCTGTCGCAACACTTTCCAACAACTCTCGTTGTATATCCGGAATCAGATCATCATAGGGGATGCCCACATAGCGCCCACCCAGGCGATCACGGATTTCCGCATGCGCCCACGAGCTGCGATTATGCATCAGGATCACCGGCGCAGCATGACGTGCTACTACCCCTGCCAGATCGGGATCAGCGTGTAAACCCCATACATCATTAACAATGTGGGCTCCAGAGTTCAAGGCAGCCTCGGCGACAGCGGCGCGATAGGTATCCACTGAAATGAGCACATCCATTTCAGCAACCAGAGCCTGGATAAGTGGGACTACGCGCTCCAACTCCTGATCAATGCTGACGGGGGCAGCGCCAGGGCGAGTGCTCTCTCCACCCACGTCCAGGATATCAACACCTGCGGCCACATATCCTCGGGCCTGTTGTAACCCCAATTCAAACGCGCTCCGATAATCTTGTTTGCCAGCCGCGATCAATCCGTCCCCCGAAAAACTATCCGGGGTGAAATTTAGAATGCCCATCACATACGTGCGGGAACCCCATTCCAGCATTTTTGCAGCAATGGTGAGGGGTGTGAAAGTCACCGGCTTATACCAGCAAGGTTAGCGGTCGATCCAGCCAGGCTTCAGCTTCTGCGATATCCGTAAACACAGCCAGATCGACTCCACCGGCAGTGGTGAGCGCCTCAATCTCCTGGAGAGCCTGGCGCACAGTTTCGCTTGCAACCACAACTGCCAGGCGTATATTGCGCGTCGAAGGATCAGAATTGACCTCGATCCCGTACTGAATAGCTTGCTCGGACAGCTCAGGCACCAGACGCAGATCATAAAGATTGCGGGTCAGGCGGTCGGAATTAAGCAGATGCTCTATAGCAAACTCGCGCCAATGACGGATGGTTGCAGGTTTGAGATCGGTAAAAACGTAAGCCATGCCGCCATCCGGTCGACGGGTAACAGAATAGCCGATCTCAGGATCGGGATTCCAATTGAGAGGTTTAATATCCATCTCAGACATTGTTTTATCTCCTGGTTTACATATCTTTAGCTCAAGAAGGTATAAAGATTTTACCCGATTAACGATGCTTATTCAGTTCTATCCGCACAGCTATGTCCGGTATAAAGCTGAATCCCACGTTGATCCGCCTGTTCAAGGAGTTCGCTTACAAGCACACCCAGCAAGGGGTGCACATAATCCGCCGCCAGGTCGGCCAACGGTACCAGCACAAACCCCCGCCCGGGCAAACGTGGGTGTGGGATAGTCAGTTTGGGTGAAGTATAGACCAGATGATCATAAAAAATGATATCCAGATCAATCGGCCTGGGTCCATTCAGGATTGATTTTACCCGGCCCAACTTCACCTCAACCCCTTGCAAGAAACGCAACAAGGCCCGAGGGAATAAATCGGTTTCAGCACATAGCACCTGATTTAAGAAAGCCGGCTGATCCAGATACCCCCAAGGCGGCGTTTCATAAACTGGTGAACACTGCAAAACACGCAGCACCGGCGCCAAAGCCTGTACTGCCGCATGTAAGTTACTTTCCCGGTCACCAAGGTTGGAGCCCAGTGCGATATAAACAGTATGGCTCATGTCAACTTCCACTACTGGTTACAAACTCAGGGGGCTTACTGAAGCGCTTTGGCGACAACTTCGGCCACATCCAACACATCCAGGCTGGCATTGGCATCCTTTTTAGCATCGGTCAACATAACCATGCAAAATGGACAGCCCACCGCCAAAACATCTGCCCCCGAGGCGACTGCTTCAGCCATCCGGTTGGCGCTCACCCGCTGCTGCCCGGATTCTTCTTCCTTCCACATCTGCGCCCCACCCGCGCCACAGCAGAAGGACTGCTTGCCTGTCCGCCCCAATTCGATATACTGCGGGGTGGCTTGCTTTAATAACTGGCGCGGTTCCGTCAGAATGTCGTTTTGTCTTCCAAGATAGCAGGGATCATGGAAAGTAGTGACCGTTGCGGCATTATCCGGTTGCAGGTGAATTTTCCCGGCAGCCAATAATTCTTGAATTAATTGTGTATGATGTACCACCTGATAATTACCACCGAAAGCAGGATACTCATTCTTCAGCGTATGCAAACAATGTGGGCAAGTGGTGACGATGCGGCGCGGAGCGACTTCATTGAGTATTTCTACATTGGCGGTCGCCAGCTCATTAAACAAAAACTCATTACCTGCCCGCCGGGCCGAGTCACCTGTGCATTGCTCGGCTTCGCCCAGAACTGCATAGTTCACCCCTGCTGCAGTCAATATTTCCACAAACGCACGCGCTGTTTTTTGAGCGCGGCTGTCCGTGGCAGGAGCACAGCCTACCCACCATAATAGCTCAGGCTCAGGGTTGTCATCAATGGTTGGCACGTTCAAGCCTTCCGCCCATTTCGTCCGTTCTGTAGGAGGTAGATTCCAGGGGTTCAGGGTGCGTTCCATCCCGCGAAAGGCTGTTTGCAGCTGCTCCGGAAATTCATTATCCATGAGGACCTGCGCCCGGCGAATATCCAGGATATCGCGCATGGGTTCATTACCAACTGGGCAGATATCCACACATGCACCGCAGGCGGTGCATGCCCACACAGCCTCAGGGGTTATCGCAAACTCCAGCAGCGGGGTGGAGCTTGGTTCTCCCTTTGCCAGAGAAGCACCGGCAGAATTTAGATAATAGCGTTTGTTGATTTCCAAAGTCGCCGGGCTGAGCACCTTGCCGGTGGTGTAAGCCGGGCATACTTCCTGGCAGCGATAACACATGATACAGGCATAGGCATCGACAATCTGCTCCCATCCCAGGTCCTCCAGGCGGGTAGCGCCAAATTGCTCGATGCTTTCATCATCAAAATTTAATTTGCTCAATTCGCCCATCGAGCGACGTTCCGGTTTGACCAGGAAGTTTATGGGGGCAAAAAATAAATGCAGGTGTTTTGAATACAGGAAATAAGGGACAAATGCGAGGATTGTGCCGATAGCCAGCCAGAAGGTAAGATGTTCACCAATCTGTAAAGCGCTTGCACTGGCTCCCGACCAGAGACCAGCGACCAACCCTGCAAAAGGCTGCCACTCATCGGGACCTTTTTGAGCAATCAGCAGTGAGGCTCCTACGAAACGTGAGCCCACATGCAGGAGGATAAAACTGCCTACTACTGCTGAATCACGCCGGATACCCGCTCTGGCTTGCGGCTGGAGCAACACATCCTGGCGAGCGGTCAGGGTATCCGGCTTCAGGATAAAGCGCCGGATGATCATCGCCAGCATACCCACCAAAACCCCCACACTCAACAAGTCCGCCAGTAAGCGATAAACGCCTCCGAAAAGGGTGTCTTCGAAGAAATAGAAACCTGGAAAAAGCCCATACAGGATATCCACCAGATTAACCAGTAAATAATAAATAAAGCCCCAGGCAATTAAGGCATGGAACAGGCTGGGCAGCAGGCGGATTTTGAATGTGGGCTGTAAGCTAAGTGTTTTTGCGAGTACTACCCCCAGCCTCTTCGGGACGATCTGCCAGTCAAATTGCCCCTGGCCGCGTTGGATTGTAAGAAGTATGCGCCTGGCAGCCAGATAGGCTGCACCTCCAGAGGCAATCACAGCCAGGACAAACAGGACCTTTTCAATGAGGGTTAACATAGCTTACTCCTGGATTTATCTGTTTGACTGAAGGACCTGGTTTGATCATGCACAGTTTACCACACTGGTTTTTAATCACTGCAAATATTCCAGATTAGAACTTATCTAAAATTTGTGGGGCGGGGTGTTTTTCGGCGGCTGCACCGCCGAAAAACACCCCCCTTAATCTATTTTAAGATAGCTTCTACTCAAAATAATCCAGTGCAGCCTGAACTGCTGGATCGGTTTGTAAGATAACTTCATCCCAATTTACAGAAACAATCTCGTCTGGAATAATGCCATCTACTTCCCAATCTGCATCCTGGTTGTTAAGTGGCTTAAAGGTATCGTGAGCAATCCATGCACTGGAGCCGTCGCTGAATTCATAAACCCACAATATTTCCACGTTACCCTCGGTGGCTTCACCAATCAGATAGGCGCGACCGATATCTTGCAGGATTCCCGAAAATATCTCCCCAAAACTAATGGTATCCTTGCCTACCAATACCACCAGAGGTAGCTCCTGGGAACCATTAATATTCCGACCAATGATTTTCAACGGGCGTTGTTCATCTCGATTGACAAAATAACCAACACTACCACTGGTAAAATTGGCTAGCACGTTCGCCATGACAACATCCGCACCACCACCATTTTGCCGGTTATCAATGATTATGCCATCCAGGGGTTGGTCTTCTGTCATAATCCTCAAGGCATTCGCAAACTGGTCATTGATCGTCACATCGTTAAAGGACGCCAACAGGATATAACCGATACGCTTGCCGCTGGGGCTGGTTATCACTTCGTATGGTACAGGTAGCGAACTGGAGATAATTGCTCGGGTTAATTCCACCTGGCGCAGCTCAGACCCAGGACGCTGGACGGTTAGTGTCACCTGGCTACCTGCTGGACCACGCAGCAACTCTGTCCGTGAGCCATCTTCATCCAGGATCGGTATACCATCCACTTCCAGGATATTATCATGTGGGAGCAGGCCTGCCTGTTCAGCCGGACTGCCCGGAAAAACCAGTATGATTGTGACCAGCCTGCGTTCTGGCACCGCCTGATTCAACACGCCAATGCCAGCATAATCATAACGGCCTTCAAACTCTGCATTGCCAGCTTCGGTTTCTTCCGGGCTGAGGTAGATAGAATGATCGTCACCCAAAAGATAGATCATTTCGTCCATCGCAGCATAAAAATCGGCCTCCGTCAGGCCAGCCATTACCTTGCTGCGATACTCACGATAAACAGCATCCCAATCCTGGCCATTAAAATCCTTGTATAGATAATCTTCTTGAACTACATTCCACAGATCCTCGAATACTTCTAGTTGCAACGCCGACGGGGTCAGTGAAATGCTTAATGTTGGGATGATTGTAGGGGTAAGTGTGGCAGTGGGTTCAGGGGTTGTGGTTGGTAAGGCTGTCGGGGTAGCCGTTTCGATAGGGGTTTGTGTCTTTGCGGGCTACTGGGGTGCGCTCCAAGTCACCTGGGTGATGACTGCGGTCACCACCGCCGGCAGGCCATTCTCCGGCGGCCACAGGCGCGTTACAGCCACGCAACTCAAACTACTCAGGATCAGTATTAGATAAAATGTTGTCCGTATTCGACGCATGAAAAAACCTGCTCTGGGTCAATAAAACCACAAGCACTCCGGAGAACAAGTTCACCGGAGCACTGATTTGTTGCTCTGGAATCTGCTTATGCACCACCAGCGGTATACAAACTTGGATCGGTCGGGGTCTTTCCAGACGGATCCCATACATACACCCAATCCCCGACCTCCGCCCATTCATAAATCCAGGCGGAATCACCCACCGTCATATTGACACAGCCATGCGACTGGGCAAAACCCAGATTGGCGCGCCAGTAAGCCCCGTGGATAGCTCGCGCCTCATCAAAATACATCGTCCAGGGGACATCCTCCAGGTAATAAGCATCCGACCCATCGGCAGCAAATGATCCCCGCATAGGAGTGGAATCCAGCTTTTGATAGATTTGGAACAATCCTGGACGCGTCCACAACGGCTCCAGCCCGCTGGCCATCAGAGTGGCAAAGACCAATTGGCGATTATCGTACACAGATATGGTTTGTTCATGTAGATTAATCTCAATCCAGCGATCGCCTGGAATACCTGCAGGCGGTGTCGTATTGGGGACTACACGCGCCACCACATTCTTAGGTAGCCATTCATCGGGACCGACCAGGAACCATTCCACATCACCAATTTTTTCAACTGAATAAACCGGCACCACTTCCAGGTGATTGTAAAGATGCCCTGTGTAATCTTGTATCTCATACCCAGGAGTGCGCTTACTCTCCACTGCGCTGGCGCTCAAGTAAGTCAATACCCAACCCAAACTGGTTGGAGGTGTGCTCTGAAAGGTTAAGCCTTGGAATAACGGCACAGCGCCGATCCGTGAGACATCATTCGCGGTCATCCAGGCGCCCGGTTCGATCATGTAGAATCGTTTCCCATCCACCACCACCTCTTCCGTATACGAGATATAACTGAAGGGTGAATCGATGCGCCGGACAGCATTCTTTTTTACGCCTTTCAGGGCGTCCTCAACTGAAGCGTACACGGGTGCATTGGTGTTGCGCACCAGACCGTAACGGTAATCGACCCAGGTGTAGGATGGGTCAGGGCGTGTAGACGCCAGAGGGGGTAAGGGAAATGTAATCCCATGCCCAGCCATTTCGGTTAAATAAGAGGATGGACCAGCAGGCAAGCAGTCGACAGCATCCATCATGTAAATATCCGGTAAACATAAAACGGCTGTCTGCAAGCCTTCGGCTGCCCGGGCAGATGCGACAACCATTGCCATTGCAGCCACAAGTAAAAATCCAACCAGTAAAAATCGCTTCATAGACTCTCCCAAATGGACCGGGTACGCAGAGCGCCTGTCGTTAACCACGCATACCTCGGGAAACCAAGTGAAAATGATTATACCAGAGGCGGGATATTGGGTATACTTTAGCGGATATGCCAGTCAATTCATCATACGTAGGCTGAACATCTATCTCATGGCCAATAATCCAAAATCCACTACTCCATCAAGCCCCCCAAAAACATCTGCCTGGTTGCTGGCAATCCGCCCGCGCACACTCCCAGCCGCGACTGCACCTGTGGTGGTGGGTTCAGGGGTGGCTTGTCTGCAAAACCAATTCGAGTTGCTGCCAGCGCTGGCAGCGCTCGTGGGAGCTCTGCTCCTGCAGATCGGCGCCAATTTAGCCAATGACGTCTTTGATTATCACAAAGGGGCAGATACGGCTCAACGTCTGGGTCCCACTCGCGTTACCCAGGCCGGGCTCCTTACACCCCAACAGGTTTTTATCGGGATGTGGGTGACCTTTGGTTTGGCGTCCCTGGCGGGCGTTTACCTGGCCTGGGCAGCCGGCTGGCCTGTAATTGCAATGGGGATTGCCTCTATTCTGGCTGCGATCGCTTATACCGGCGGGCCATATCCTCTGGGCTACAATGGGTTGGGGGAAGTCTTTGTATTTATCTTTTTTGGTCCGGTGGCTGTTTTGGGTACTTATTATGTGCAAGCCCTGTCGATCAGCCCCCTTGCCATCTGGTCGTCAATCCCCGTTGGACTGCTTATCACTGCTATTCTGGTGGTGAATAACTTGCGCGATATTGCAACCGATCAAGCTGCTGGTAAACGTACCCTGGCAGTTCGCTTAGGAGCACGTGCGACCCGGCTGGAATATTTAGTGCTGGTTAGCATCGCCTATCTCTTACCAGCCATCTTGAGCCTGACCGGTACACTATCCTGGCTCGCCAACCTGGTCTGGCTTTCACTGCCTCTGGCAGTAAGTATGGTTAACAAAGTGAATACCTTGACCGGGCGACCTTTGAATAGTGTCCTGGCTGGCACCGGGCAATTGACCCTGGTACACAGCTTCCTGTACGCTGCCGGGCTGGCGCTGACGCGCGCCTTTCTTTATTAGCCAATTACTACTTGATAAATTGCCAGGGACAGAGCCGGCGCTCAAGCCAATCTACCGTGAAATACAATATCAGACCCATAAGGCTGAGAGCCACAATCCCGGCATACATGGCAGGGTAGTTGAATAAAGTGCTGCCATTGAAGTATATATAGTATCCCAGACCCCACTGTGTGGCCACTAACTCAGCAATATACAATACGGCCACAGAAGTGCCCACAGATTGGCGCAAAGCTGTCAGGATCGCCGGCAAACTGGCTGGTAAATACACAAAGCGAAAAAGCGCCCGCCGGCCTGCTCCCAGGCTGCGCACACTCAACAACAACTCAGGACGGATACCCAAGGCTTGATCACGTACTAAGACGAGTATCTGGAAGAACAAGATCAAAAAGATGATGATGATCTTGGGGAAATCGCCAACACCAAACAAGAGCAGCACCACCGGCACCAGGACTACTTTCGGGATAGGATAGAGCAAATAGATCATCGGCGCAAACAGGCGGTTTAGACGTGCTGACTGGCCCAATAATAGCCCTGCCGGAACAGCTAATAGAATCGCCAACGTTGTACTGGCAACCACACGCCAAAGACTGACTAAGAAATGGCGGGGTAAATTCCCATTCGATAATTCGCGCAGCAGAGCGCCACCCACAACGAGCGGCGTTGGCAGGATCGGGCGATCCAATAATAAGGCTGCGATATGCCAGAGTAGCAGCACAATCAGAATAGACCCTAAGAGATCGCGGCGCTTCATCCTTCACCCATCCTGCGGCGTAAATCACGGACCAATTGTACATACTCTGAGGAGTCGCGAAATCCTGCATGGCCCGAACCCGAATTGTCAATGATCTCTGGATTCCGGTTAGGAGGCTGGCCTAAAAGCAGGATTTTTTGGCCCAACATCGCGGCCTCTTCGATTGCATGGGTTACTATCACCTGGGTCAGGTTATTCTCAGCGCGCAACTCTAAAATTAACGCCTGCAAGGATTCTCGAGTAGGGGCGTCCAGGGAAGAAAACGGCTCGTCCATCAGCAGCATATCCGGGCGCAGAGCTAAAGTACGGGCGATCGCCACACGTTGGCGCTGCCCACCCGATAACTGACCTGGAAATTTATGGCGCTCCTCAGCCAACCCCAGCCGCTCCAACCAGGGGTCTACGCTTAAGTTGGCTTTCAGATTGGACGGGGCATGTTTGCCATCTGGTCCATAAAACGTGCGTACCTGAAATCCCAGTTCAGCATTCTGTTGGACTGTAGCCCATGGCAGCAACCCATAATCCTGCAAAATCAAGCCTGACTGTGGGCGTGGTCGGGTTAGCAAGCTGCCATCCACCAATACATGCCCACTGGTTGGGAAACGCAACCCTGCCAGTAAATAAAGCAAGGTGCTCTTTCCACACCCCGATGGTCCCAATACAGCCCAGGCTTCGCCACGTCCTACCTGCCAGTCAAATTCCTGAAAGACAGGTGGCTGGTCATTATAGGCGTAGGTTACTGAAATCAGGTTGATCATGAAGGGGATTTCGAATCAGCAATTTTCCAAGGAGAACTTTGGGGTAATTTTACCCCCACGCACAAGGACACAGTGGATGAATTACTTCCTTGGTCAGGATAATTACCCACTGCATCCCGTGCCAAGCAGGTTGGTAGTTGGCTCGCTCAGGGCAAGAAGGTCGCGTTTACAGAATCGCTGTAGGATAGATCCTGGCTGATTAATCCTTTGGATTTCGCCCAGGACAGCGTATCATCCCACTGCGCCTGCGTAGGAACACCTGCGGTGCTGAACTCGGGCATTTTGAAGCTTTCCAACAAAGGTTGTGGGACCAATTGTTGATCCACCAAGATCCCCTTATATTGTTCAGGGTTGGTGTTCAAGCGCACCACTGCTTCTTCTACCGCCTTTAAGAAAGCGCGAATCGCTTCCGGATGCTGGTCGATCACTTCTTTGCGAAACGACAGGGTGCTAAAACTATAATCAGGATGGTTCGTGTCCGACACGATCACGCGTGCCCCCTGTGATACAACCAGAGAAGTCAGAGGTTCTGGCAAAACGGCTGCTTTCAATTCTCCACTCTGAAGTAACTCAACGCGGCTGGAAATATTGGGTACCGCCACGGTTTTAATATCCGCTGGCCCAAATCCCTCGGCTTCCAGCATTCGATACGTGAGATATTCAATCACTGTGCCCTGGGAGATACCAATCTCAACGCCCTTAAGCGCTTCCAGGGTCTCTATTCCGCTGTTCCCAGCCACTAGGATAGCAAACAGCGAATCCTGGCTGGTAGCACTACGTGCATAACGCACAATTTGCACCTGGGTATCATTTTGGTTGTAGAACATGGTGGAGAGCACTTCATTGATCATCCCGTCAGCCTGTTCAGCAGTTATCAATTGGTCACGTTCTGGAGCAGCCTGGGCCGGTATCAACTCAACCACGACCCCATTTTGTTCGAAGAGACCTTCTTGCTGGGCAACTCGCACCGGCAATGTATCCAAGACAGGCAACATGACAACCTTAAGAGTAACCGGCTCCGAGGTCTGCGCGGGAACCTGCTCAGCTGGTTGCGTGGTGGCTACCGGACTAACCCCAGGACTACATGCCCCCAGGGTAAGGGTAATACCCAGGAACAATCCCAGGATTGGATGAATAGATTTTAGTGACATGGCACATAGCTCCTATGCTTGTGATCGGGCCAATGGCTAAAGTTCGTGATTGGCCTTGTTCTTGCAACCAATATGCATGATGGATGTAATTTCAATTGGGAAGCGCAGCGATTATAGCATGTTCCCTAATACATCTGATAAGGGAATTGTGAGAATTGTAATGGCTTCATCGCTTGACACTTTTTGGTGGCTATGCTACAGTTAGTCTGCAAAAGAAAGCGCGTATTGTACGATTAAACAAAAAATATTGGCTGTCAAGGTATATGTTGCTGCTGGAGCACAGTCATAGCAATGGCAAATTTTCCACTGCGAGGTTAGAGTTGACCAGGTCTCGTTCCCAATTGATGGTTGAACGTCTGCGCGATTTACAAGTCTCATCCCCAGATATTGAGGCGTCAGCAGTCGTCAGCGTGGACGGCCTCATCATTGCCTCTGCCCTTCCACACGAAGTAGAAGAGGATCGCGTCTCAGCCATGTCTGCAGCTATGCTGTCGCTTGGTGAGCGAATTGCATCTGAGCTTGGACGCGGTGCTCTAAGTCAGGTGTACATACGGGGCGAAAAAGGTTATGTCATCCTGATGTCAGTTGGCGAAGAGGCGGTGCTGACTGCGTTGGCGCGTGAGCAGGCTAAATTAGGCCTGATCTTATTGGACATGCGGAGAGCGGCTGAAGCGCTCGCTAAACTACTCTAACTGGCAAAACAAATGGAATCGAACCCACAAAGCCCATATTATTACGCGAATAAGATTGCCCTGATCTCCCTGAATTCGTTGGAAGATGTGATGGGCAAAAATGGATTAAATGCTATCCTTAACCTGGCGCACATACCCCATCTGATCGAAAACAAACCTCCTGATAACCTGGCTAAAGAATTCAATTTTGCTGATTTCTCTGCTCTTAATCAGGCTTTGGAGGTTATGTACGGCGCACGCGGCGGGCGTGGTTTGGCCCTGCGCGTTGGACGTGCCGCCTTTGCAGATAGTCTGCGAACATTTGGAGCCCTGGCTGGGGCAGGCGACTTAGCTTTCAAGGTTTTACCCCTTTCGACGAAGATGCGCATTGGTATCCCGGCTATGGCAAAGATCTTCAGCCAGATCAGCGACCAGCACAGTACCGTTCAAGAGCGCGAACACGAATTTATCTATACCATTCACAGATGCCCTGTCTGCTGGGGGCGGTCAGGCTCTGATAAACCTGTATGCTTTATTGCCACCGGCCTCTTGCAGGAAGGCCTGAAGTGGTTATCCGGAGGCAATGAATTCCGGGTCAACGAATCACAATGTGTGGCAATGGGCCACAGTGTCTGTGAATTCGTCATCCAAAAACAACCAATTGGCTAACTAAACTAGCCAGCCAAATTTCCCAGCCCATCTTATGGGGTTGCCACTGTGGTAGAAGCCAAGTCAAACCTTCTGGTCGTCGAAGATGATATCGATGTTGCCGAGATGCTTGAGGCATACTTCCGCGTGCAAGAGTATGAGGCCTGCACAATAAATTGGGGCGAACCAGCCGTCGATTACGCCCTCAAAAACCACCCTGATCTGATCATCCTGGATATTCGTTTACCCGATATTGACGGCTTTGAGGTAGCTCGGCGCTTGCGCAGCGATCGTCGCACCGCAGATATCCCGATCATTTTTCTCACCGAAAAACGCGCCCGCACTGCGCGACTGAAAGGGTTTGAGTTGGGTGCAGATGATTACATGACCAAGCCGTTTGATATCCAGGAGTTACGCCTGCGTGTGCGAAATTCCTTAAGACGTGTTACAGAAGGATCATTGACCAACCCGGTTACCAACTTGCCCGAAGGAAGATTGGTCGATGAACGGCTGGCAGAATGTATTGAAAACCCAAATCATGGATTTCTGAGGGTTGAATTGCAACATCTGGATGCGTTTCGCGATACCTACGGCTTTGTCGTTTCCGATGATATGCAACGGGCTGTCAGCCTGATGATTCGGAATATTTTGCGCGAATTTGGTGACCAGGACGATTTCATCGGGCAAATCAACCAGACGACCTTTATAATAGTCACTTCGATCCCGAACCTGCCTGTGCTGGCAGAACGGATAAGTAGCCGCTTAGAACAAGCTTTAGATTATTTCTATCCACTAAAGGATCGACAGCAGGAGAAAAGCCCGACGCGGTTGGCGATCAAATTACAACCATTCGATTCAATGAAAATGACCTTCAATACTGTTCAAGACTTGAAGGCTCAGATTTCTTTGACACAGGGGTAGTGTGAAACTAACTGTAGTAGTACCTACTTATAACGAGGCGGAGAACCTGGATAAACTGGTCTCCGCCTTATTTCGTCTGCCTATTCCCGATTTGAGTCTGCTGGTAGTGGATGATAATAGCCCCGATGGAACTGGTGAGTTAGCAGAAACATTAGCGCGGGAGCACCCGGGGCAATTCAATGTACTACACCGCCAAGGCAAACTAGGGTTAGGAACTGCCTATCTCGAGGGCTTTCGTGCGGCGTTGGAGTCCGGCGCTGAAGCCATCGCCCAGATGGATGCTGATTTCTCCCACCCACCTGAGCTTCTTGTAACCCTTTTAGACATGCTTAACTGCTGTGATGTTGTCATGGGCTCGCGTTATGTGCCAGGCGGAGCGGTAGACCAACGCTGGCCTGTCTGGCGGAGAGGGCTGTCGGCCTTTGGCAATTATTACGCTCGGACGATCCTGCAATTGCCAGTGCGCGACGCAACAGGTGGTTTCCGCCTGTGGCATCGCCGTACTCTGCTGAACATGCCACTGCAACGAGTGCGTTCCAATGGTTATGGATTTCAAGTAGAAATTACTTATTTAGCCTACCGCTTAGGATATAGTTTCCGTGAAGTACCGTTCTACTTTGCCGATCGCCGATGGGGGAAATCAAAAATGTCTCTCCGCATCCAGGTCGAAGCAGCGATTCGCGTCTGGCAGATGCTATTTGAATACCGCGACCTCCACCCCGTTACTCCCTGATCCCAAGCTCAAAGCCAATTTTGTTCACCTTTATGCCGACGTAATCGGTTACGGCATATTGGCTGGTAGCACGATGGCTTTTATTGCGATCTATGCTGCCCGCCTGGGCGCCAGCGGCTTTCAAATTAGCCTGCTCACTGCAGGCCCGGCAGTCATTAATTTATTTTTCTCATTGCCGGCTGGGCGTTGGCTGGAAAGGCGCTCCCTGACTCGTGTGAGTTTTTTGACAGCCGCACTGCACAGGTTTGGTTATTTAATCCTGATTCCCTTACCGCTCTTACTATCCAATACTGCTCAGGTTTGGATTATCGTTTTAATTACCTTGCTGATGTCGATACCTGGCACTGCGCTGGCAATTGCATTTAATGCCCTGCTCGCTGATTTAATCCCCCCGCAAGAGCGCTCCACCGTGATTGGCCGGCGCAATGCATTAACCTCGCTTGCCATGACGGTAGCAGCTCTGATCTCTGGTCAATTATTAGATACCCTGATTTATCCCATTAATTATGTAATTTTGTTTAGCCTGGGTACATTGGGAGGTATTTTCTCTACCTATCATTTGTGGCATCTTAAAACATCAGACATACACCATCCACGCATCCACCAACCCCTGGGAGATCTGGCCCGTCCAGGAATGCTAAGATTCACGGATAGCTTTCGCTTACCTCCGGGTTTACGCTTCCTAACCCGCAGTCCAAATAAACCCCTTTTACAATGGGATATGCTCAAAGGCTCGTTTGGTCCACTCCTGGCAGCGTATTTGTTCTTTTATACCTGCCAGTATGTCCCAGTCCCAATCTCCCCACTTTATATGGTGAATGGCTTGAAATATTCTGATGGCATTATCAGCCTTGGAAATAGCCTGTTCTATGTAATGATGTTCATCACTTCCATGCGTTTGAGCCACCTGACCCGGCGTTTTAATCATCACAAAGTTTTGGCTATTGGCAGCATTCTGTATTGCGCGTACCCATTCTTTATCAGCCTGGCATGGGATGCGACCTTATTTTGGGCAGCTTCCATATTCGGAGGTATCGCCTGGGCGCTAACCAGCGCAGGTCTGATCAACCGATTAATGGAAGTTGTCCCCGAAGATAACCGCCCGGCTTATATGGCTATGCACAATTTAGCGTTGAATCTGGGGATTCTAAGTGGTTCATTCCTCGGACCTGTTTTAGCAACTATATTTGGCTTAAAAGAAGCCTTATTATTGGCCGGAGTGCTGCGCCTGCTAGCCGGGTTGAGTTTAAGGAAGTGGGGGTAACTCAGCCTGAACTTGCTTTAACACGGTAAACCGCAGTCAAAGCCTGCCATTCAGCGAGACTGACTGTCTCAGCACGACGCTGCGGATCGATCCCAGCCTCAGTTAGAAGCTCACTAACCTCTTGCGGGCGCCAGGACAAACCGCCTGACAAAGCGTTACGCAAGGTCTTCCGTTTTTGGCTAAAACCAGCTTTCGCCAGACGAAAGAAGTCTTTCAACCAGAGTTCAGAGATAAGTGGTTCCTGATACAAGTCTACCCGTACCACTGCGGAATCTACCTGGGGTGCTGGATAAAAGGCACCTGCAGGAATACGTGTTTTCACCTTTGCTTCCCCGAAAACCTGCACACTGAGCGCTAGCAAGCTAAGATCACCTGGCGCAGCACAAATACGCTCTGCGACCTCCCGCTGGACAGTTAGTACCAGGCGTGCTGGTTTAACCGGAGCTCCCAATAAATGGCGGATCAATGCGGAAGTGATGTAATAGGGAATATTGGCAACTACCAGATAAGCGCTTAAATCATCCTGTTCACCCACCAAGCACCCTTGATGGATGAGCTCCGCCGGATTCAATGCCAGGATATCCCCTTCGACCAGCCTTACATTGGTATATTCCGCCAATATCTCCCCCAGAGGTGATATGAGCTTGCGATCTAGCTCTACTGCAATTACACGGCGTGCACTCGTCGCCAGATAACGGGTAAGGCTGCCCAAACCAGGGCCAATTTCTAATACACAGTCATGCGGGTGAATTTCAGCAACCTGAATGATGCGTTCCAGGGCTTCTGGATCGACTAGAAAATTTTGCCCCAGTTTCTTGTCTGGGTGAAGTCCAAACTGACGCAGTATAGCTGGAATATCCAGGGTTGAAAGGCTCACGGGCAGGTCGGCTCCTTCGGCTCAGTAGGCCAGGAACCATCCAGAAATCTTTCAACATACGAGCGGATTTCCGCATTATCTACATCGAGCACAAAGGTCTCGTTTTTGAGCGCTTCGCTATAAACCCTGGAGGGTACCAGCATATCCTGTGGAAAGCTGGCAAAGAGCAGGTCTTCCCGTTCAATATGTGGTAATAAACATGCCAGTTGGGTGAGTTGTTCCAGACTCAGGTCAGTCTGCACTGCGCCTTGAAAGGCACCCACAATTTGAGGAATTTTTGGCAAAACAGAGGGGTTGAGCAATTTGTCGCGCAAAGAACATAAAACCAGGGTCTGGTTATCCATACGCGTGAAATCATTGTATTTTTTGCGAATACGCGAGAAGCGCAAGGCTTCGTCCCCTGTAAAATGCTGTTGCCCAGCATAAAAGTAGCCCATATCCTCAGTTTGATCATCAATTGGACGTCCATCCACATCATTGGCAAGGTAGATATCAATTCCACCCACAGCATCAACAATTTTGACGAACGTTTCCATGTTTACTGCGCCGTAATGGTCGACGCGCAGACCAAAATTCAAATCCAGGGTACGCGCCAGTAAGCCTGGGCTTTCCCCTGGACCGTCATAATATCCCATACCCGGGCTTCCATAAAAATATGCCTGGTTCAATTTCCCGTGAGTAATTCCGTAATGTTGTTCAATATCTGGAATTTCCACCCATAGATCACGAGGCACAGATAATACCGACACTTTAGCATTGATAAAATCCACCCGAGCAACCCGCATGGCATCTGCCAGTCCATAGCGATATTCAAAGTCACTATCTGCCCCAATCCCTAATACCACCATTGCAGGTGGACCTCCACACAGTGGTTCAGGAGTTGCGGTTGGCATTGCAGTTGCTTCTATTGCCACAGGTGCAGGTAGAGTCGCCTGCTCCTGATCTGGCGCGTTTTCTGCAATCGCTGTCGCTGACGGAGTGGCAATCACCAGCTCCACTGTAGGTGTGAGTGTAGGGAGTTGCAAGCTAGGACCAAGTGGGGCTGACCAACGCTGGCGCAAATACGGGTAAGCGAAAAGACTGGCTAAGAGTAGCAATCCAAAAAATATCCCTAATCCTTGACCGATATATTTCTTTCTAGAAGGTTTTGCCTGATTTTGCATTCCCGAATTGGCTCCTGGCTACTGGGCTTGGATTCCAATTCGCCATTATAACACCCCGTCTGTTGGGATTAGTTTACAGACATTTCACCCGCCTCGAGTATAATTTCAGCATGTCGCGCGATCTGGCTCGCACCTCAACTGAATCTGGCACGGGGACCCGTTCTACAGATTGGGGAGCTGTTTGGGCGATTGTTTTGGCGCTGGTAATGTTTGCCGCATGGTGGAGCATCTTCCACTTTACACACCTAACTCAGGCTTACGGTAGTTCTTTTGTTTTAGCTGCTCTTGTGCTGGTTGTCGTGCACGGAACGCTTGTCATCCTGCTTGAACGAAGCCTGCTGCTTAGTACATTGAGCGCACCCTGGAGATATCGTCTGGCAGTATTCTCTATCGCGCTGCTCGCTATTGGATATTTGTTCCTTGATTCTTTGAACCAAATGCATTTTGATTTTTTACGAACTCTATTGCTGGTAATGGCTGCACTTGCTGGCGGGTTTTGCGGGGCGCTGATATTAACCTGGACACGCGAGGGGCTGGCTGAAAATAATTCCCCACCTGATGTAACAATCCAGGAGACTGTAAAGCAACTACACCATCAACGCATCCAACAAGGTGATCCTCTAAACGTATGGAAACGTGCGTTCGACATCCTGGCTGCGGCTTTGGGGATCATCCTATCAGCTCCCATCTGGTTAGCCAGCTGCATGCTGATCTGGATCGAGAATCCTGGCCCACTCCTGTTTGTAAAAAATTCTGTCACGCGCGGAGGAAATAACTTCCGCCAATACAAATTCCGCACCATGGTACGTGGGGCTGAAGAAGGAACTGGACCCGTGCTGGCCAAGGAAAAGGACGACCGTGTCTTACACTTCGGAAGATTCCTGCGCAAAACCGCCCTGGATGAATTACCACAATTGATCAACATTCTGCGTGGAGAAATGAGTTTCGTTGGACCACGCCCGCAACGCACTGTGCTGGTGGCAGATTATCTACAATCCATGCCCGAATATGCTGACCGACATCGAGTCCTACCGGGGTTGGCAGGCTTAGCACAGGTTGCAGGCGATTATTATTTAACACCGCGTCAAAAACTGCGCTTCGACCGCCTATACATTCAACATTCCAATTTGGGGTTTGACCTTAAGCTGCTGGGGTTAGCCTTTCTGATCACCTTCTGGTACCGCTGGCAGCCAGGCTGGAATGGTAGGTTGCCACGCAGGTTTCTGCATCGCCAGAGCAGGTGATGGTGATCAAGTCTGCGTCTGGTACTGGCCATTCTTACGCCAGAGTCTGATCCAGCTCCACCATAAAATGACCGCAACAATCAGAGAATTCAATCCCTGCCCAGCAATCGTTCCATACACTCCCCAATTCTGGATCATCCAAATCCCCAAAGTAAACATTGCCAGGATTGCGCCGGCATTGGCGACAAAAATCGGCCGGCTGGTGCGGGTTGCCTTGAATGCCGTTTGCAAAGGCGAATAGGCAAACCACAAGAGGTAAAACAGGGCCATCAGAAGTAGGCCATCGGCGTATTCTACATAGGCAGACCCATACAGCAGCTCCAGGAGAGGCCTGCGGAAGATGCTTGCCAGGGCCAGAATACCAGCGATCGGAATTCCAGATAAGATATAAGTCAGGCGAATGGTGCGCGCCAGCGGCTTCCAACCATGATTGCTAAAGACCCGAGCCGCCCGCGGGGTCAGAAAGGTATCGGTTGCGCGCAATAGTAAATGAATAGGAGCGACCAGATTTTGCAGGGCACGGTAAGCTCCCGCAGCGGCAAAGTTGATCATCCCCGCAGTCAACACAGGATAAAATTCGACTGCCACCCAATTGGCAAGCTGGCTTCCCAATACCCAACGCCCGAACTCCCAATTTTGGCGCCAGGTCTGACCCAAACCACGCACAGAAGGTGACCAATAACGGCGAGTCAACCAGATGCCAGGCAGCATCGCTACCAACGATCCCCAGGCGATGGCGGTCAATCCACTGATGCCATCCAGCATACCTCCTCCCATCCACCAGATCATCAACCCGATCCGCACGCTATTGGCGAGCAAGGTATTAACAACTGCATTGAAAATTTCGCCGCGCGTGTAGAGCAACCGGCGCAGGTATTCCTGGATCTGCCAGGTTAAGAAAGGAAACCAAAGTCCCAGCACAGCTGGCCCGGCGGTATCGTTTCCCGTTATGATCAAGATCCAGCCCAGAACTGCCGCTCCTAGTGCGGATAAGACAGCTAAGCCTAACTGGATCAGACTGGTGTTGCTGGCATAGCGGCGGAAACTTGCTTCATCCAGTCCTGCGCCAAACGTGTTGACCGGTTGGATTGTTAAGCCTTCTTGAAACGAGCGAATCAAGCGTAAGGATGTAAACCCTACCCCATATACCCCCAACTCTGTCGGTGAGACAACCCGCGCCAGGATCAGTGTGGCTAAAAAGTTTGCCAGGCTGATCACACCCTGATCCAGAGCTGCCAGATAGCCATCCCGCGCCCCACGACCGACCAGCAACGCTATGCCAGCCCGCATGCGTTTATGATTACCAGTTGCAGGGGAAGCCTGGTTGGAGGAGGCTACCGGTTTGAGGTTTGATGACGGCTCAGAGGCTGGAGGCATGCAAGATTGACCGGTTTACTGGACGATATACATGATCTGGTCCGGCACCGGGGTTAGAAAATATACAGTGACATCTTGATGCCAGGAGATATAATCGCTATCACTATATCCGAGATCGATCCAAAAGCGACCCGGAATCCCCCCACCCACATCTGCGACCAGGCCTACACCATAACCGGGTACATATACCTGCGTGCCGCCATAATAACGGTACCAATAACCTCGCACCGCCACAATGCCTTTTTTAAGCTCCGCCCCACTCGCAGTATACGAATCACAGCGATCATCAAAGATGCGGCAAGGCGAATAGGATGTCGCATACATTGAAACGGAACGCCAATATTCAATCGGACCATCTGGAGTACTTAATGTTTTCACCACCACTTTGGTGCCATATCCCACAATGCGGTTCTTAACTGGCTGGGCTACCCATTCTGCTTCAGCCTTGCGCGATACCTCCTCTCCATCCTCCGTCCGGATACGCACCCGGCGGGCTAAAAGTCCATACTCTCCTGCCTGTAGTGTGATGCGCTGGTCAAGCTCAACATCGGGCGCCGGTTGGAGTTCGGATTCATAGGCAATGGGCTCCTGCTCAATAACCACCTGCTCGCTCACGCGCATCAGGCGGATAACCCCATCTTCTGGCAAAGGTTCTTCCGTAGCAGGCTGCGTGTAATCCAGGCTTTGAAGGGCAATCCCCCGCTCTGCCAGGGCTGCTCCGATCGAAGCAGCCGCGCTGTAGAATTCTATCAAACCAGCTTTAGCGTGTACCTCAAGTTTTTGCGCAGATTGATACTCAGTCTCGAGATCATTTTTGGGCGGCGCATCAAATCCACCATTTATCCAATCTGTAGCGTAAATTGCCTGTCCCTGTTCAGCCAATGCTTGCGCAACTGTTGGCGCGGAGGTGTAAAATATTTGTGATGAAGATTGATCATGAAAACGCGCCTGTACAGCTCTGAGGACCTGTATACGGTAAATTTCCGAGTAATCCAGTGCAATAGCCGGATCAGCATTTAGCCCATTTACCAGCACACGATCACCAGGGTATAAACGCACCTGGGCCAAACCAAGCAGATTCGCTGGGACCCGTATAGGACTGGTCAACTGGCTCAGGTTACCATCTACATATATGACGACTACGGCAGCCTGTTCAAGTTGTAAAACATCTTTATTCACTAACCAGGTTTTTAGGTCTAAAGAAATCCGGTCCACCGGATGCGGTTCAAATCCCAACTGAGTAAGCAAATCTATCACCCGCAGTGCATGCGTGGTAAAAGATTTACTTTCTCCGTTGAGAATCAAGGTTAGCGATTTGCGAGTTCCGGTCCACAATAACAATAAGCCAACAATCAGGAGACTCGCTCCGGCAATGCGAAGATGGCTAACTTTCATAGGTTTTCAATTCTATCAGATTTCCAAATCACCGTATCGGAATCGCCCAATCACCGTCTTAAGGGATAGCACAAACAATGGAAAACGAACAGGCATTGCTGGAACGTGCTCAGCGTAATGAGGAAGCAGCGCTGATCGAAATATATGATCATTTCAGCCCTGCAATATTCCGTTATGCAATGCGGTTGCTAGGGGATATTTACCTGGCAGAAGAATGTGTGGGTGAAACGTTTGCCCGGTTCCTGCAAGCGATTGAAAAGCGCCAGGGTCCGCGCCAATATTTACAAGCGTACTTGTTTCGGATTGCACATAATTGGATCACAGATATTTTTCGCCAGCGGGCGCCCATCGAAGCCGAACTGGACCCCGAGATAGAAGCCGATCCCGAAAGCAACCCGAGCGAAGCAGCCCACAAGAATATGGCCTTGGAGGAAATTCGTAGCGCTTTAGAGAGATTAACTCCTGAACAACGCCAGGTCATTGTCTTGAAATACCTGGAAGGGTGGGAAAACGAACAAATCGCTAAAGCCATGGATAGACCAATTGGGGCCGTCAAAGCATTACAGCATAGAGCCTTACAGGCCTTGAAGAAGACGTTACAAGATGAGGTAGAGCCGTTATGAAGAAAAACCCAGAAACCCAAACCGACCTGGATGTTATCCGGCAGCTAGAAATCCTGCAGGATCAACCAGAACGCGACCCTGAGTTGGCCGCTCAAACTCGGCAAAAGTATGTAAGCGCAGCTCACCTGCTTTCCAGCAGGGCGAAACAAACCCAATCCACCATCGGATTGTTGCCTGCCCTGGGATTTAAATGGGCAGAGCTTAAATCTCAAATTAACACTGCGTTTAGCAGGAAGGAGTTGCAACCCGTGTTTGCACCAATTGTTTCGATTTTGATCGCTCTTTCACTTATCTTTGGAGGCGCAACCGCTACGGTTTATGCTGCCCAGGATAGCCAACCTGATGAGCTGTTGTACTCAGTAAAAACACTTACAGAAGATGTCCGCATGAACCTGACTGGTAATCCGGAACAGCGCATCGATTTAGCATTGACCTACGCTGACCAGCGCGTGGCAGAAGCCTTGCTTTTGGCTGCTGAGAACAAGGCTCCCAGCATCGATTTAGCAAACCGCTACAACAATCATATCGAGGTTGCGTTAGATACCCTGGCATTGCTGGAAGCTGAAGATCTAGCAGTTGATCTGGTCAAAGTCCAGATCCACCTGCGAGACCAGGATCAGCTGATGACCAAACAACCTGAACTCCCCGATCAGGCGTTGCTTCAACATATCACTCGCCATATGCTGACCTTGCAAGGAGCTATAGAGGAACCACTTCAATGGCAAATGCGATATCGCGCCGGCCAGCCCGTTGCTACCGAGGAGCCACTCCCAACGGAAGAGGTACCTCTAGAAGCACTGGATGCGGAAGATCCGCTGCCTGTTGAAACCACCGAAGCCTATGGACCTGGACCAGGCGAACCTCCTGTGGGAGACGATGATCCGGCAACCCTGCCTGGTTATTCTGACGATGAACTATACCCTGCCCCATTCGGATATCAAGAACAACAGGATGGTTGGTTCCACTGGCCATGGGAAAAAGATGCCAGCGGGACTGCGACTCCTCCTGGGCAGAAGAAGAAACCGTAAAACCAGAACTCTTAGCCTCCCCTTCAGAATGCGGGCAATCCCCGACCGCATTCCAAGCCCCAGGGCTGCCTGCCAGCGGCAGCCCTGGTTTTTTCTGTCAAAAAATTTGGTCCTACGATGTGTATAAGTCCTAACCTAATAAAATCGTCTGGTTTGTAGGGCGATTGTTTGTTATGATTTACACAGTTGTTTTGTAACAAACATTGCAGATTTACGTTTCTAAGGGTAGAGGATGCCGCAAGGACAGGATGACAATGTAATCCCTCTGATAGACCGTGCCCGTCAAGGTGATACAAACGCCTTTGGCGAGCTCTATGATCTTTACTTTGACGGCATTTTCCGTTTCTTGAATTCGCATTTAGGTAATGTGCAGGATGCGGAGGATCTGGCGGAAGAAGTATTTTTACGTATTTGGCAAAGCCTGCCTAATTACCAACATCAGGGAGTTCCGTTTGCAGCATTTATCTATCGGGTAGCCCGGAATATCCTCACCGATCATTACCGCCGGTCAAGTGGGTCTCGTACGGAAATAGCGGTGGACGAGGAGTTGATTGATCATATTTCAAGCCACACCTCACAGGGATCTTTTGATAATTTGGAACACCTTGCCATTCGCCAGGTATTAGGCGAGCTTCGTGAGGATTATCGGAATATTTTAATACTCAGGTTTTATACCGGCCTGGCGCCGGATGAAATTGCTCAATCAATTGGAAAGACCCCAGGCGCCACGCGCGTCCTGCAGTTTAGAGCCCTGGAAGCTATGAGAAAGCTTCTTGATAAGGGAACCGGTAAATGAAGTCGAACCAGGTTGCATTTGCACACATTATAGACACCTGCCTGGATGCGATCCTGTCTGGTCAATCCACAATAGATCAGTCTTTGGTGCTTTATCCAGAACATGCTGAAGAACTGCGCTCATTAGTGGAATCTGCGCTATGGTTCGAACAACAGAAGCAGCTTTTTGACGCCCCCCCAGAGCTCAAATCTGCGCACAAAATGCGCATCCAAAGAGCAATCAGCACTCACCCCCAAGTAGCAACAAAATCTTTCGATCTGAATAGTTTACTAAATCAGTTCCAATCGCTCTTTAGCCGGCGGACTCTCCAACTCGTCGGTAGCCTTGCCCTGGTCATTATTCTATTATTTTCATCTACTGCTGGATTTGCATTGGCTGCTCAGTCAGCAATCCCAGGTGATCTTCTCTACCAATCAAAACTCTCTATCGAAAAAGCATCCCTATTCCTATCCATTACCCAAAAACATGATACTGAATTAGAGGTAGAGTTTACCGATCGCCGGATGCTCGAGATTGAGGGCCTAATCCAAAAGGGCCGTTTAAACCTTTTATCGGCCAGCATTCAGCGATATAAAGAGCAAGTACAACTTGCATTGAATCAAATCCACGAGCTCCAAGAAACCGCACAGGCTGAAGCATCTCAGATAGCTTCACAATTGCAGCATATCCTTGAACATCATTCGGAGCAGTTCAACATCCTGGCTGCAACACTCCCTGAGCTTTCCCAAAAAGACATGCTCCTTGCACTGACGATTACCGAAGAGAGTATCACCAGTGCTAATGATATCGCCACCCAGCCGATTATTACTCAGCCGACATCTATCGATCCGGAAATTGGTTCTCCAATCACAAGAGGGACCCCCACCCCCAGTCCGCTGCCTACCCTGGCGTCCCTACCAGTTGTAATCAAAACGGAGCTACCCACAGCCACAGTTCGGCCAAGCGCTACACCAGACGAGACTGCCACTCTGTTACCTCTGATGTTTCCAAGCGCTACACCAACGCCAACTGCGACGCCCACTCCAATCTTTTTACCGACCGCCACGGATGATGACGCGATTGAAGTGGAGCCAACCAAGAAACCGACCAAGACGCCCAAGATCAAGCCAACCAGAAACCCCCATTATGACGGTTAAGGAATTGATCTCAGCCGGTAAGGCTTTACTTTAGTTTAAAGAATGCCCGGGCAGGCAACCCGGCGGCACCCAGATTGACCGCCTTACCGCTGCTTCCTCTCGGACCTGACGGGGTTCGGGGGTTTCCGCCGCGCCGGACCCACCCGGACACGCCCCGTAGGATACCGCAGAGGGGCATGCTTGTCAATAACCAGTCTCATCCGACAGGCAAATAAAAACCGGGCTGCCCTTCGACAACCCGGTGCGATCAATTTTATAAGCTCAGCCAGTCCGAGAACGTCGTTGTAAGACCCATGCCAGCACGAGGATCATGACCAGCAGGAAAACAAAGACCAGCACGCCCAGCCATCCCTGCATCCAGGGCAATGTTACCGAACCAGGCGCCACAGCGGTTGGCTGGAGCACCTGAGCAGCAGGTAAGGCCAAAATAAAAGCAACCAGGTCATTTATATCTTGCTCTACCAGTGGGCCGCCATTCGATTGGCTCCAGGCGGGCATGGGGCTGCCTGGAATACCGTTGGAGATGCTGGTTTTAATGCTCAGATCAGGCCGGATGCCAGGCCAGGATTTTGCCAGCGTCGCGCCGATACGGCCTTCTGCGTTCGGGCCGTGGCACATGGCGCAGTTCTCATCAAACAAGACCCCACCGCGATTTGGATCACCTTCTACCTCCGGGACCGGAGAGAGCGCCGGTCGCAAAGTGGCTGTGGGTTGAGGCGTCATTACAGGCGCCCCTCCCGTTTGCCAGCTCAGGATGTAAACCAGCAGAGCATCGACTTCCCCCTGGCTGAGTGGACCGCCATATTCCTGACCCCAGGCAGGCATCACGGAACCTGAAACACCCTGTTCGATGATCGTACGGACAGTCAATTCAGGGCGAATCGATGGCCAATCTTTGGACAGGGTGGCGCCTATGCGACCTTCTCCATTCTGCCCATGACAGACAGCGCAGTTTTCTGCATAGAGTTGGGCGCCCTGTTCTAGCTGGGTCGCATCAGAGGTTTGGGCGGTTACCTGTAATCTTCCACTAAATAAGAGGAGACACAGCAAGACCAACAACAGCCCCACCAAACGTAGAATTTTGGAGGCAGGCATCAATCCATTCCCTCCTACTTGAGTGTCAGCATATAGGCAATCAGGTCAGCAACATCTTGCTTTGCCAAAGTATCGCCATAATTGTTCGGCATGAGATCCTGGTAATCTGGAACCATGTACACGCCGGGCATGACGATCGACTCCAGCAGGTACTGTTCGGCAGTCTGCGCGTTACCTGTGTAATCAGGATCTGCAATCCGTTGGGCAGCGCGCTCACCAATCCCTGCCTGTCCAGAATCTGCCAGCCAGGCTGGGCCTGTTGGCGCCTGGATATGGCAGGCAGCACAGCCTATTGAGACTGCCAGAGCCTCACCATTTGCAGCATCCCCTTCAGGAAGTTCGACAGTAATATCGGTTCCAACTGCATCTTCTACAGGTCCCGTTGCCACTTCAATGAGCTGAGCAGTCTCTTCCCAATTTAAGATAAAAGCTGCAATACTGCGGACTTGATCTTCCCGCAATGGTCCACCATAGTTCTCGTGGAATGAGGGCATTGCAGGCGTTCCTTCACCTGGGTACAATTGGGGGCGTGTGGAAGCCATCCGTCCGCTGGAAACTGTAGCGACAATATAATCTTCCATAGTGCCGCTCCACTCAACATCAGCCAGGCGATCGTCAAAGAAATAACGGTCATTTAAGGGAGGGCATAAACCTACAATACCCAAACCCTGTGTGCCATGGCAACGACTGCATTGGGCTGAGAACAATTCAGCTCCAACTTCGATCGAGCGTGCTTTTTCCCAGGCTTTATATTCTGCCATGCGCTCTTCTTCGCGCAGACCATAAAATAAGATCACACTGCTGGTGATCAGAACCAGCAAAATTCCAAGTGTAATTTCAAGATTAACCCGCGACATAATGGTTCAAGCCCTCCCATACCAGGCTATATTGTATAACAAGCAGGCAACTATAGCCAATACAGCTACAGTTGCCTGCAGTAATCGCCGTTATTCGGCCCCCCGTTCGCGATGCAAATAGAGGTGGCGCTCGTAAGTCTTGCTCTGTTCATCTTCTTCCCATATTATCCGGAAGGTAACTTTCTTTAAGTCTTGCTGCCAATCCTCGATCAGCATCACCGCATTAGCTGCGGGAAGGTCACCCACATTTATTGCGTTGTTGACGCGCTCCGTGTAAGAACCAAAGACTGATTCTAATTCAGGACAACCGTAATCAACCTCAGGACAGAGATTACGGTCGGGACTTTGGTTGACTTCGTATACACCCGACTGAAGCTGATTGTACGGAATCAGATGGACCGGTCCAGCTCCTTCTTGCGGCGCCAGATCCTGTACAATACGCGTGGCGGCAGAGGTTTTAATCCCATATTGAGGCAAGCCCATATAACTCAGCACGATCAATGCCAGAACTGCCACCAGCCCCAAAGATACGGCAAGTGGACGTTTGTAGAGGCTGCGGTGAGGATTACGATCGATGTAAGGCACACCAACCAGGATTGCCACAATGATCGTGGGCAAAACGATCCCCATCAAGCTTTTGTCACCCAGCTTCAACATCCCTTGCAGCCACCAGAAATACCAGGGAGCTTTCGTGTCCAAAGGTGTAACTTGTGGATCGGCAATATTTTCCAGTGGTGCATGGTACCCAAATACGGTCACGCCTAAAACAAGCGCAAATAATCCTAAAGCTGTCAGGAATACTTCATGGGTAAGCAGATCAGGAAGGAAATCAATCCTGGTTTTTGCTTCTTTAGCCACGCCAGGCGCGACATCGCCTTCGATATATTTCGCCGGAAGTGAAATGCCATGTTCACGGGAAACCTTATAATAATGAATGCTGATGACTAAGATCGCCGCAAATGGCATGAGCACCACATGCAGCAAGTAGAAACGCAATAATCCATTGGCTGCGATATCAGGTGATCCCCGCATGAGTAAGTTGACCTCATTCCCAAATACTGGAGCAGCCTCCGCCATACTGGTTCCGATCGTGACTGCCCAGTATGCAAGCTGATCCCAGGGCAAGAGGTAGCCGCTAAAGGATAGAAATAACGTTATACCCAGGAGCGCAACGCCTGTAAGCCAGGTAAACGAACGCTCTTTCTTATAAGAGCCCGTGAAAAACGTCCTTAACATATGCAATGTGGTAAAGATGACCATCCCTTCCGCCCCCAAACGGTGGATATCTCGCAGCATCTGTCCAAACGGGACATTGGTCATTAATTTAAGAATTGAGTTATAAGCCTCTGAAGGTGAAGGTGTATAGTACACCATCAAGATCAGTCCGGTGATCACTTCAACAAAGAAAAAGAAAGAGGTGAAAAAGCCCAAACGAAATGTATGGGCGAATATCGTACTACCCCTCTCATAATAACGCGGACGAATGTGAAACAAGAAACTGGTGGTATGCACCTTGTAACGCGGATTGGGTTTTTCGGTAGGCGGTTCACCGCGCACCAAGGCCCGCAGCTCATTCAAGCTCAAGCCGGCAGTAATGGCCCGCACGCGTTGATCGATCATACCGCCGATCTTTTTCCTGAGATCTTGCAAATTGGCGTTTCTAAGCATGGATTTACTCCCCAAAAATGATTAATGCAAATACAATCCCCACCCAACGATTAATCAAGCATGCGCCTGACCTTGAATACGCTGTCCGGTATCTACCTGAATAACAGCATTTGGGTTATCAGGCAGTTGTAACGGTTCCCCGTTATCCGCTTGCGCCAGCACCTGATTGGTCTCAGGATCTACTGCGCGCAGGACAAAACGATCTAGGGAGCGCGGCGCTGGACCCTGGATGAATTCACCATCCAGTGAAAATTGTGATCCATGACATGGACAGGCGAAAATCTCATCCTGATCGCTCCAGTTATACAAACAACCCAGATGCGTGCAAACCTTATACAGAGCTGTTACGCCCTTATCTGTATTGGATATCCACAGTTTGACTTTTGGATGGTTCTGAGGAGCAGCATTTATCTCTGGCAGCTCACTTGCTGAACCAACTGTGTAAAGACCGCCGAATTCGCCCTCTTCGAAACGCGGCATTGCAAATAAATAAGTAATCCCCGCCACATTGACCGTCAGAAATCCAAGCGAGGCGAGCCAGGCAAGATTAAGAAATTCCCGCCGGTTCACCTGAACTTTCCCCTCCGCGGCCGGAGCAGTCTCCTTAGCCATATATATCCTCCTTAAATGATTATAATTATCCCAATTGTCCCTCGCCCGAATTATAGCATGAGCACTCCTGAAGGGCAAGCACGTATTAATACAATTATTATCTTTTGGTCAGGAAAAATCGGCTGGGTGCACAAGTTTTTATCTTAAAGACTCAGCTATCTGGTGGGAGGTGTGATTACCACATTTAAAGGTGGATACTTCATCTTGGGTGAGGATTATAATAATGCAATCCTGATAGAACCCTGGAGGGAGTAAGATGTCGATCATAGATATTCATGCCCGGTTGGGCAATACGATGCTTTTCTATATCATTCTGATGGCCGTGTGGGGACTTTGGCGATTTTTCCGCAAGCAGGGTGTGGATAGCAGCTATTTTGGCGCACTGGTCATCGCTGAGATATTATTTGTGCTACAGGGCTTAATTGGTTTATATCTGTGGATCAGTGGCGTCGGAGAATTGCAAGGTGGGATGCATATCCTGTATGGCGCTATTAATGTTCTGGCAGTGCCAGGTATTTTCCTTTACACGCATGGAGAAAATTCTCGCCAGGTGATGTTATTATACAGCGTCGGATTTTTATTCCTGGTGGGGATCGTTTTGCGCTCGATGGCAACAGCCGGCTAATATACCTGGACAGGAGCTTAACCAGTGAAATCGTCAAATACCATTTGGAACTCTCTAGGGACAGCGCTCTTTATTGTGGGTTTTTTGATTGGTGTGATCTTTATCAGTCTGGGCCTGTGGAGCGATCTGGAAGGTGGCGCATTCTGGGGAACCAGTGAAGCGGCTGCTTTCGATTCATCGATCCCAATGGATGCCAGACTCAAAGGTCTGACCTGCCCGGTATTGATCACCTCACAAGAGACAGCCACCATTTCCACCCGGGTCGAGAATCGATTGGATCGCCCGGTCAAAGTGATGCTTCAGACAGATCTGAGTAACCCCGATCCATTTATCGAGGCGATAACAGACAGTCAGACCATCCAACTCAACCCCCAAGAACAGCGCCAATTTTCCTGGATGGCGAGCATTCAGAATCTTAAGTTCAATCGATTAATTTTAGCGCGGACTTACTTAATCAACGAACAATTACGCATACCTGCCCGCACCAGTCACTGTGGCATCCTGGTGGTGAATCATTCCTGGCTGAATAGCCAGCAAATCATCGTGATCAGCATCAGCGCCAGTCTGTTTGGAATGATCCTGGGTATGTTTTTATGGCAGACAGGTAAACGTCCATTAAAAGACCGCACTCGGCGTTCAGCTTATACCATGCTGGCCCTGGCGATTCTGACCCTGGCTGGCATACTGGCCACCCTGACCGGATCCTGGTTTATGGTAATTGTCTTTCTTTTATTGATTCTGCTGCTGCTCCTGGCCCTGTTGGAGAACACAATCATGCGGCTTGGATCCGGTTAATTTATTGCTTCGCCAAGGGACAAATTTATGCCCTCACCTGGGTGACGCCAGGTGAGGGCACATATATGCCGGCCAGGGCCTTAGAACACCAAGGCTGCTCGGTGATAAGGGTGTTAGTTTTATCTTAAACGATTATTGAGTGACACCAAACTGTACTTCCACGCTCATGCCCGCCCGTAAATCAGAGGGAATTGTATCCAGGTCAATCATCGTTTTATAGACTACGTCGCCTCCCAATGTGTCAGCAAGGGGAGAAATCTCCGTTACCTGTCCAGAGACTTCCTGGTCTAAAGCGGTAACCTGTACTGTAACCGATTGGCCAATCTCAACATTGGGAATATCCCGCTCGCTCAAGTCGGTCGTCTCGACGCGTAAATGGTCTAAGTCCGCTAAAGCCAGGATCGATTGGCCAGGGATCACCCATTCACCAGCTTGAATATTGATCTGGCTCACCACGCCGGCAAACGGAGCTTTCAATTCCAAATTAGCAAGATTCGCGCGCACAGCTTGCGCTCGATCCTGAGCATTTTGTAAGCGCGCTTCAGCTAATTCCAACTCCGCAGGATCCGGCCCTTCTGCGAGTTGTGCATATTTGTCTTCGGCCAGCGTCAGCCTGGTCTGGGCAATTTCCAGCTCGGTTTGTGCCTGAGACATATCAAATTCTGGTACAAATACGCCAGTAAGCCGGTTTAATTGTTGGACAGCATTGTCATACAGCTTTTGCGCATCGGACAACTTGCTGAGCAGGGCTGCACGTTTCAAATTGCTTTCCAGCTTATTCTCATAAGGCTGAAAGTCCTTCAAAGCTTGATCCAAAGCACGCTTGGCCAGGGCGACATTCGAGCGGGCAACCTCCACATCAATCTGCTCGGCTGGAACACCAAAACCACTGATCTTCAATTCGGCGTCACGCAACGCCTTGCGAGCATCATTTAACGTCTGCAAAGCAGCAATTTGCTCTTCAGGTAGGTCAGTGGTGAGTTTTTCAAGATTTTGTTGTGCAACCAATATTTCCAACTCAGCAGTCGATAAAGAAGCCTGTAACTGCTCAGCCCCAGCCAGCCGCGCGATAACCTGACCCGCATCCACGTGTGCACCGATGACGACCTCAATCGATTCAACAATGCCACCGGAGGCAAAAGCCATATTCGCTTCCTTAGCAGGCACAATCACGCCTGACGCAGCCACACCGGAGCCTGTTGCTTGAGGTAAAACGGAGGTTGCACTGCTGGTATTATCCAAGGCAATGGTTGGTAAGGGGGTGGGGGTTGTACCAGTTATAGCGCTACAGCCTGTTAAGAATAGGGTGGTCAACAGGGCCAGGAACAAATTGTTAGCCAAATATTTGGGCATCATTCTTTAACTCCAATACTGACTGATTCAACAAGATCATTCGCAACAATTAAGCCATCGCGCAGCGTGATCACACGGCGAGCATATTGAATAACGCGCGGATCGTGGGTGGCAAATACAAAAGTCACCCCTGTTTCCTGGTTTAGCCTTAGCATTGTATCCATCACCAGTTTCCCATTCGGCGTATCAAGATTAGCAGTCGGCTCATCGGCCAGGATCAAGGCAGGCTTCATCGACAAAGCTCGGGCAATCGCCACGCGCTGCTGCTCTCCACCGCTTAACTGGTCCGGCCGGTGGTGTGCACGCTCAGCAAGACCAACCGATTCGAGTAGTTGATTAACCCGGGTACGTCGCTCTGTGGGTGTATGTCCATTCAAGAGTAAGGGCATTTCAACGTTTTCATAGGCGGTAAGAGTGGGGATCAGCGCGAAGAATTGAAATATAAAGCCGATCGTTCCCTTGCGCATATCGGCGCGTTGGTTACGGTTCAGGTGGCTGACATCCTTGCCATTGACATACACTTGCCCGCTGGTTGGCAAGTCCAAACAACCGATTAATTGCAATAAGGTTGTTTTACCCGAGCCTGAAGGTCCAATCAGGGCGGTGAATTCGCCACTCTCAATGCTAAAACTAACCCCTCGCAGAGCCTGGGTTTCGACCTTACCGGTCTTAAACGACTTCGTCACGTTTTGAATCTTAGTAACTTCCATTTTATTATCCTTTTGCCCTTTATTGACCAGCCCTCAGCGCGTCGACGGGCTCCAAGCGTGTGGCTAATATCGCTGGATAAAGACCAGCTATTAAAGTGATGACCAGAGCAATCAAACTCAGGCTGAGGGTATCCTCTAAGGTTGGGTCAGTATAAATCCTGTTCTCCATAAGCAAACCGGTAATACCCATATTGCCGATGTAAAAACCATATTTCGAAAGATACCCAACCACCAGAGAACCCAGAACTAAACCGATCAGGATGCCTCCGATGGCGAGCAACGTGGATTCGGCCAGGAACAAAGCCATAATGCGACCGCTTTTCATGCCAATGGCTGAAAGGATCCCAATCTCACGCGTTCGTTCGTAGACCGCCATGACCAATGTATTAACAATGACGGTTGCCGTGATTCCCAAAACGATGAGATACAGCAGGCTCATATACGCATTGGATAACTCTTCAGTCTGAAGAATAAGCTCATTCATCTCAGTCCAGGTCAGGATTTCATACTTCGAGGTTTGCATAGCTGCCACAACCTCATCTGTTTGATCGCGTTCTTGCAATAAGACAAAAATTGCACTGGCATGATTTTCCGTTTGGGTTATAGCCTGCGCTTTCCCCAGCGGGAGAAAGATCGTCGAACTATCAAAACCATAGGTTTGGGTAGAATAGATCCCTCGGATGGTAAATAATTGCTCATCTACATCCCCATTGGAGGTATTCACCGAGAGCATAACCTGATCACCTGTCGACAGTTCTAATTTTTCTGCCAGCGGCTGACCGATCAAAACACCCTGGCGATCATCGGCTGATAAATATTCGCCATTGACAATGCCTTCGCTGTAGGGTGCATTGGCTGGGGAGAGGGGATCGATACCAAATACTCGCACACCAGACGATTTATTCATCGCTGACACAATCCCGCTGGCATACAGCCGGGGGGTCGCCGCTTTCACTTGTGGCAGACTGGCGATCTGTTCGATGAGCGGCTCAGGGTTTTCAACCAGGTCCACCCATTTTAGGCTGGATTTGGTTTCGTCATATGTTTGGGCGCGAATTTGAAGATGCCCACTTTGCAAGCGGATGGTGTTATCTAAAGTACTGTTCATCTCACCATTTACAAAAGCAGCCATCAGCAATAAAAGCGCCAGACCAACCCCTAGAGCTAGAGAGGAAAGAAAAGAGCGCCGGCGGTTGCGCCCAAGATCACGGTAAGCCATCTTAATGAGTTGTATCATCAGTCTACCTCATACGAAATGCAAGGCTTCGGCAGGCTCGCGGTTGGCCGCTTCTCGCGCTGGATAGAATGCTGCCAGTGTTGAGATGATTGCGACAGTCAGCCCGCGCGATGCAAGATTTTCAATACCCCAGGTAGGATAAACCGGTCCACCTAATAGAGCCATGTAACTGGTTATGTTACCGAATTGAGCAAAGTCAATCCCAACCTGCATCAGCAGACCATTAAACAATAATCCCATGCAGATACCTGCAAAAACGCCAACCAAACCGATCATGGTGCCTTCCAGGATGAAAAGCAGCGAGATTTGGCGCGGTTTTAGGCCCAACGCACCCATTAAACCGATTTCACGGGTGCGTTCGTACACAGCCATCAGGAGCATATTCAGGATGCCGATGCCTGCTACCATCATGATGATTACACTAAAAATATTCATCACCGCACCCTTGGTGCCCAGGGCCTGGGTAAGCTCAGGAAAATTACTTTCCCAGGATTCAACCTCATACCCGGGCAACATGGGTTCAAGGGCCTGAATGACAAGCGCTTCTTGTCCAAGCTGTTTTAATGAAATCGCGACTTCGGTGGAAAAACCGTTCAGATCATACAGGCTCTGCGCTTCTGCAAGAGACATAAATATGGTGCGTTTTTCAATATCGGGCATGCCGAGGTCATAAATGCCAACGACAGTCATGGTCCGGCTGCGCATCTGCTCGTGGGTCGCCTTGCCTGTCAGGGTAATCCGGTCACCAGCCAGGACGCCCATTGCTGTCGCAAGACCCTGGCCGATGAAGACCATATCAGCATCTTGAGATGTGAGGTAGCGCCCGGCTACGACATGTTGGGCGGCGAGATTGACATCTACTTCCTTTTCAGGCTCGATGCCTGTGATCCCAACTGCGAAGGCCCCTTCCCGGCTGGTCGCTAACCCTCCGGTAATGATTCGCCGAGTGGCAGCCAGAACCTGCGGCTGGGCCAGTGCAGCATTTACGACAGCCTGATCATCTGGCAAGGGCAAGAGCGGAGTCTGTCCAACATCTGCTCGATATCCGTCTGCATGCACCTGAATGTTCCCGCCTAGGACTTTGATGGCATTCCCGTAAATCGCCTGATCAAAACCTGCAATAAGGGCATCATACATCATCATCATAGACAGCCCCAGACCCATGGCCAGGACAACAATGAAGGTCCGTCTACGATGCCGCCAGATATTGCGCCACGCCAAACGAAGATATAAGCTCATATTTGGCACTCCTTTCTAAAACCATTGGACATATTATTCACCAGCTTGATCTCCGGTTTCTATTATTTTTCAGTTCTCTGTCTGGCAGTTAACCTTGCAAGCCAGTTACTTTTGTGCGGTACGAGAACCAATCTGCCAGGGTATCTTGATCCATGAGTTGGATTGAGTTTTTTGGCGCTCCCAGAATTCGAACCAACGCATCGTTATAGGCTGCAAAAAGCGCTATGGATTTTTGTAATGCCGCAGGATCTACTTTAGGTGCAAAGAGCAATTCTACAAATGCATCACTCAATCCCTGCAACAGGTACAAATTCACCTGAGAGATGAATTCTGGATACGCAGTATTAAATACTCCTTCATCAACTCCCTGCTGGATAATCTCTGTGAGCAAGGGTGTGATCCTCGCCAGGGACTTGGCGGTTAATTTTTGGCGGACAATTATATTTTCATCCGCATACCAGATCCGGATAAGCTCAAAAATGATTTCCTTTTGCTCAGTTTTCCATCTGACTGCTGTTTCATAATAGCGCTGGAGTTTTTCCAAAGCAGACGATGAAGTGTCGTTTACTATCAAACGAAGGTGCGGTTCCATGTCACTAATCATGCGCTCTACCAGCGCTTCCAGCACAGACATTTTCGAGTCAAAGTAGTGGTAGAACGCCCCTTTTGAAATATGCAGGTCATCCAGGATATCCTGTATAGTTATTTGCCCGTAGCCTTTGGTATAAACCAATTTCAGAGTTGTATCAATGATCTGATTACGCCTGATAGCGTATTCATCTTCTTTGATAATTCTGGGCAAAATTATCCTCCTTTATTAAACCGACCGTCGGTTTATTCTGTCGGATTATACAATTGACTCATGCCCCTGTCAAGATAATTCAACCGAAAATCCCCCAAGCCCGATGGGTTACCCAAATCCAGATAATAAAAAATCACTCAGTTTTCACTGGTGATTTTTTTGGCGGAGAGGGAGGGATTCGAACCCTCGTTCCCTTGCGGGAAACACGCTCTCCAGGCGTGCGCGCTAGGCCAGACTACGCGACCTCTCCGAGTACTTGCCAAGCGGTTTACTCCCCGCAGGCGTGCAGGATTATACCATAGCCATTCTGCTATCGAGCATGTTTCCTGGCATACAGATAAACTGAATTATCCCAGCTACGAATATATCCGGCCTGCTTCAGGACAGGCGCCAGTTCATCTCTCAATGAGGCGACCCACAAGGCTTGTTTATATCCCTCTGCCCCTGCCAGACGACGGAAATCCAACAGTACCTCGACAGCAAACTCCAAAGGCCCAGCCAACAACTCAACCGCCAGCGATTGGACATGATCATCATCATCTTCATCAATATAGGCCAGAACCAGACTTTGCCTGTTTTTCCACCACCAGGCATGCCCCTTTTCAACGACCTCCAGGAACCATTTGAGTTCTGGCGTAGTCCATTCCCAACCCCAGGTTAGCAGCCCATACTGCCACTCCCACAAGGCACTGTGTTGCGCAAAAGTTAAAGCCCCTTCAGCCTGTTCTAATGTGATACGGGTGAAATGATGCGATTGATCCGTGATCGCCTCCGCCATAAATGCGGTAAATTCCCCCACGTGCTCGAATCCTGTTCGTTCAGCCAGATGATGAACAGGCGCTCGATCTGATGTAGTTGTGAAGCGCAAGGTTCCACTGCCAATACGCTGCCATGTGGCTAACAAATATTCATAAAGATGGCTGGCAATCCCCTGACCTCGGAAATCAGGATGAACCCGCAAGCCCTGTTCCCACCAATCTTGTTCACCAAACTGGGTCAATCGCACCAGCCCAACCACCCGGCCGCTCAGCTCAGCGACAGCTAGACAGCCTGAAGCATCATGCAGCCAGCGATCCCATTCATAGGGCACATAATCTTGCCCGTCCCATATTGTGCGAGTGATCTCCAACATTGCCGGGGTATCTTGTGCCAATGCTGGCCGGCAAACCAATATAGGGCTGAAAAGAGCAGAACTTGCTTTCATTTTTTATCCCGGAAACAGGGGGTCAAGTAATTCAGGCGCGTAACGCGCTACTATGTCGGAGGAGATGGCATTCTCGCGGCAAATCTCCGCATACAGATCAGCGCTAGGGCGCTTACGCCGCGCTTGTGTATCCACATCCAGCTCCCACAGTCCAAAGCGCTGCGTCCAGCCCCGCTCCCATTCGAAATTATCCACCAGAGTCCAGTGAAAGTAGCCTTTGATCTGGAAATTAAAATTCACTGCTCGCCAGACCTGGTGCAGATGTTGTATCAAGTAACGCGGACGAAGTTTATCCTCTGCATCTTCAACACCGTTTTCAGTGATCAGGATGGGCAAGTTGAACTTCTGCCCCCACTTAAGCGCTTCAAACATCCCCTCCGGCACATTGGCGATAAAACCCGTAGAACTTAGCTCGTCTGTTGCAGGATAGAAACGGCGTGCAAACAGGTCGCCTGGTTTTAATAGATTGAAGGCAATTAAATCGCGAGAGTAATAATTAATCCCCAGAAAATCCTGGGTGCCTTTTGCCTGGGGGATGCGCTTGAACCAGGCAGGGGATCGCAACCGTCCAGTTTGGAAAGCACCCGGAAACATCTCATTAAAAAGCAATCCCTGCATGCCAGCCGTCCAGCGATCCAGTGGAGACCAGGCCTTTGCCGGGGTAAAACTACGGTAATTTAAGGCGATACCTACGCGAGCCTGTACCTGTAAACGGTGGATTGTTTGATAAGCCATGGCATGTGCGCGGGTTAAATTTTCGGCAACCTTAAGCGCCAGCCCAAAATCTTGTTTTCCTGGGGGGAATACGCCCATGAAGTAACCAGAGGCCAGCAAAACATTTGGCTCATTAATGGTAACCCACAAATTAACATATTCCCCCAGCGCTTCGACAGTTTTTTCTACATAGCGGTTAAATAGATCCGCTACTTCCGGGGCTTCCCAGCCTCCGCGTTCGCTCAGCCAGAGCGGATCGCTGAAATGATGCAAAGTGACCATAGGTGTAAGATTGCGCTCCACCAGGCCTTGAAGCATCTCTCGATAATTATCAAGCGCTGCTTCATCCCAACGGTCAGGCGCCGGCTGAATGCGGCTCCATTCAACAGATAGGCGATGGGCATTTTGATGAGTTTCAACCGCGCGGTCAAAATCTTCTCGCCACCGGCCTCCCCACCAATCACAGGCCAGGCCCGATTTCTGTCCGTGCATGATCCGCCCTGGGCGTTGCTCCCAGGCCCACCAATTGTTATTCTTGTTCTGACCTTCCACCTGATGAGAGGCAGTCGCGCATCCCCATAAAAAACCGCGTGGAAACTGATAGTTCGCTTGGGCCATACCTTACTCCTTCGATCAAATCACCAGTGACATACCTGGATATTTTAGTCTGCTGAGAGGGTTTTGGCAATTCAGTAATATGGTATCCTCTATTCAAACATCCTGTAAGCAATCCAAATAATTTCCTGGCATAGTGATCGTAAACCATTGATATCCGTTTGCCCTCTGCATCATCACAGATAACGGAGTGGATTGTAATCAACTTGTAATCATTTCTTCGCCTGCGGTTAAGCGATCCCGTGTATATTTTCCAGCGGATAACATTTATGAATTCAGCCTTGATTTATGTCGTTGAAGATGAACCGAGTATAGGTGAGGTGGTTGGTATGTATCTGCGTCGGGCTGGATACCTGGTAGTTAGTTTGACAGACGGGAAATCAGCAATCGAAGCCTTAGAACGCCAATTCCCTGACCTTATGGTTTTAGATTTAATGCTCCCCGGGGTAGATGGTTTAGAACTTACGCGCTGGGTACGCCAACGAAGCGACTTACCGATCATTATGCTAACTGCGCGGCGCGAGGAAGTCGACCGCATCGCTGGCCTGGAGATGGGCGCCGACGATTATGTCATCAAACCATTCAGCCCCCAGGAACTGGTCAGCCGGGTACGCGCGGTTTTGCGGCGATCTCGCCCCAGCTCGCCTGGCGCCCCTGAAGCCCCCGTGGTGTATGCCAACCTTCGTATTGATCCATCCACACGCCTGGTTTCTGTCCGAGATGTGGAAATCAACCTGACAGCTAAAGAATTCGATATGCTCTGGTATATGGCACGCCACCCAAGGCAAGTATTTACCCGCGACCAGCTCTTAGAGAGTGTATGGGGGCTTTCAGATTATATTGATCCTGGGACTGTCACCGTTCATGTGCGGCGGTTGCGCCAAAAAATCGAAATCGATCCTGCCAATCCACAATATATCCAAACCGTCTGGGGAGTAGGCTACAAGTTTGAGCCATAGGGATATCATGGATCATTTATCGACACCGGAAAATGATATTAAGACGCCCAGATCAGGATCAGGCTATATAGCTGGAGTCTTGCTTATCCTGGCTATCAGCCTGGGCTTTTTCTACAGCCTGATGAATCCTCCCATGAGCGACCTGGGGCTGATGGCGGAGCTGTTATTGATCACCGCGGTGATATCCGTAATTTCTGGCTACCTGGCTTACCGCTTCGGATGGATGGACCGCTCACCTGCCATCCGCTGGACATTAATAGGGGGCTATGTGCTCTCCAGCTTACTGACCTTGTTGAATGTCGGATTGACAGCCTGGCTGATGTTCACCAACCTGCACGATCTGTATCTGGCAATCGTTTTACTGGTGTTTGCGGGTGGTATTGCAGTAGTTTTCGGGATTTTTTATACCAGCGCCCTTAGTGATCGAATAAAAAATCTGGATCAAACCGCCCGCACTCTGGCTTTGGGCAACCTGCAGGTGCGTGCTCCTGCGTCAGGTCGCGATGAGATCGCTGCGCTGGGAAATACTTTCAACGAAATGGCTGAACGTTTACAGGCTGCAGATGAAAAACAACGGCAGTTAGATACATTACGCAGAGACCTGATTGCATGGGTGGGGCATGATCTCCAAACCCCTCTGGCTTCTGTGCGCGCCATTGTTGAAGCCCTGGCCGACGGGGTTATTGAAGACCCTGAGACGGTACAACGCTACCTGGGTACAGCTCGCCGGGACATCCACGCCCTATCGGTGTTGATCGACGACCTGTTTGAGATGGCTCAGATCGATGCCGGCGGGCTAAAATTAAACCGGGAGGACAGCTCACTTGCGGACTTAATCTCGGACACTTTAGAGAGTTTTTCACATCTCGCGGCTCGCCAGGAGATAAATCTCCTGGGCAGTGCTGAACCTGGCCTGGACCCAGTCTGGATGGACACATTACGCATCGGGCGAGTTTTGAACAATCTGGTCAGTAATGCCCTGAATTACACTCCGCCAGGTGGAACCGTGCAGATAATTGCCAACCGACGGGCGGATGAGGTCGAAGTTATCGTACAGGATAATGGATCGGGGATCTCACCTCATGATCTTCCATTCCTGTTTGAGCAATTTACGCGCGGCGAAAAATCGCGCAGCCGGTCAACCGGTGGAGCCGGCCTGGGATTAGCCATTGCGCGCGGCATCATCGCAGCTCATGGAGGTCAGATCAGGGTAGAAAGTCGGCCTGAACAGGAAACTCGCTTCATCTTCTCAATCCGAAACCGCCCGACGAGTGATTCTAGCCCGTAAATTCATCAAGCCTTTAGCTTCCTGTAATGTTTTTGAAAGATTTATCTTTTACAATCTAAACATTATCAATCTTTTTATTCTCATTAGCAATTGCGCGCATGGTCAGGGAAGTTTCTCCTGCACTGCATAACTCTTAAATAATTATCGTTAGACCGCCAAGGAGATAGTCGTGAACCGCAAAATTTACAAACTACAACCTATACCTTCATCCGAGATTACTCCGGAGCATATTTACTTCTCGCGACGGGATTTCATGAAGGGCATTGGGGTGCTCAGCGCCGGAGCGTTACTGGCTGCCTGTGCACCCGGCGTAAACCCAGACGAAGAAGTGGCGATTCCACCTGAATTTCAGACAGTACCCGGTCTCGCCGATGAATCCAGTGATCCAGCGAACACTTACGAACAGATCACAACTTACAACAATTATTACGAGTTCACCACCGATAAAGGTGGCGTAGCTTCATTGGCAGAGAATTATCAACCACGCAGCAGTGAGAGTGCAACCAATTGGACAGTAGAAGTTGGTGGTCTGGCCCACAAACCTCAGACATTTAGCCTGGAAGACCTGTTAAAACAATTTACCCAGGAAGAACGCATCTATCGCCTGCGCTGTGTTGAAGGCTGGTCGATGGTCATACCTTGGACTGGATTCTCGCTGGCAGCCTTGATTAACGCAGTTGAACCCATGGGAAATGCCAAATACGTGCGTTTCGAGACCGTATTCGATCCAGAACAGATGCCTGGTCAGAAGTCGCGCATGTTCCCCTGGCCTTATCAGGAAGGACTGCGCATGGATGAAGCCATGCACGACCTGGCCCTGCTGGTCACAGGTCTTTACGGCCGTGAACTACCTGCCCAGAATGGGATGCCCTTACGACTGGCTGTGCCATGGAAGTATGGTTTCAAGAGCATCAAAAACATCATCAAGATTGAGTTAGTGGAAGAAGAGCCAGGCACATTGTGGTCAGACATCGCCCCAAATGAGTATGGCTTTTATGCCAATGTAAACCCGGAGGTAGATCATCCCCGCTGGTCTCAGGCCAGCGAGCGGCGCATTGGAGAAGGTGGACGGCGGCCAACTTTGCTATTCAACGGGTATGCTGAGGAAGTCGCTGATCTATATAAGGATATGGACCTGAGCGTCCATTACTAACCCATGCAAAAGCAGTTCCACATCCTTGGAGGCAGTTATACCTGGCTGCAAATCATTACGCATGTTTCAGCCTGGTTACCTGCTGTCTATCTTGTCGTCGCCTACCTGAGCGACAATCTGACGGTGAATCCGATCCAGGAGCTAACCAAGCGCAGTGGTTATTTTGCCCTGATTCTATTAGTGCTTTCTCTGGCTTGCACACCTGCCAATACATTGTTTGGCTGGCGCTTTGCGTTAAAAATTCGCCGTCCTCTGGGTCTATATGCATTTCTATATGCCTTCGGCCATTTCCTGACCTTTGCTGGGCTGGATTACGGCTTCGATTTAGAGCTTCTGCCAGAAGCAATCCTCGAAAAACCTTTCATCCTGATTGGTGCAACGGCATTGTTAATCCTGATTGCTCTGGCTGTTACCTCGTTCCAGTGGTGGATGAAGCGACTGGGTAAAAACTGGAAACGCCTCCACAAACTCATCTATCTCGCTGCACCGCTGGTCGTGCTTCATTTTGCCTGGTCACAGAAGGGCAATCTCTTGCGCCTGCAGGGTGATATCCTACAACCGCTGGCTTTTGGTCTGCTCGTAGGTGTGCTCTTGCTGCTGCGCATCCCCGCAATTCGGCGGCAAGTAAGCGGTCTGCGCCATTCTGCCAAACAACCGCGACCAGATATTCAGGAAAAGAAGCAATCCTGGCGCGCAGGAAAATCGCGCGCCCAACCCTGAGGTTTATTTTGCTACTTGCAGGAAGTAAAATCAATCGAATATCTTCACACCCACTAGCCATCCGATGGCTGGCAACAGTTCTGCTGGCCCTGATTGCCGTGTGCGCGCATCGAGTAAGCCTGGCCCAACCCCTGCGTCCAGAAGATTGGGGAACAATTATCGAAGTCCCCATAACAATAACTACCAACTACGACATTTACACACAAAGCTTTGCTTATGCAGATCCCTTTCTGATCACCGATCTACGCAGCGGCGACACCAACCCGATCGAAAGCTATGATATGCACACCCTGAATATTTACCGCCCTGCCGATGGATCTACTTTGCTGGAGGATCGTCCCGTGATCTTTTTTGTGCATGGCGGCGGCTGGACAGATGGATACAAGGATAGGTTCCAGGCGGTCTCCTGGTCTTTCACCGGTCAGATGGGTTGGATTACCGTGGTGATTGATTACCGGCTCACTTCGGATGAAGCCTTTATAGCTGACCAATATTGCCCGGATCGCACGACCTGTAACCTGCCCGAAAACTTATCCCAGCGCACCAAGGCTGCGGAATACCCGGACAATATCCAGGATGTTGCCTCGGCTTTTGCCTGGACGAATGATTGGATCAGTGGACACGGTGGTGATCCCAACCAGATCTTTGGCGTGGGCTACTCCGCGGGTGCGCACCTACTTATGCTGATGGGAACTCACCCCAATTATGTTGATCTGAGGGATGGGTTGCGCGGAATGGCAGCCTTAAGCGGTCCTTACGACTTGGATGATAGTGCATTTAAGAGTAGCTATACATACGTTTTGGCGCCGACCTTCGGCCTGCCGCTGGACAATGCTGAATTAGCAGATGCATCGCCCCAGACTCAAGTTTTAAGCGTCGAATGGTTACCCCCGGTTATGCTCTTGCATGCAGAGCATGATCTACTTTATTTCAATGAGCACACGCTACAGCTGGCTGAGACCATGCGCACACAACGTCTACCTGTTGAGGTCGTTTATCTGGAAGACTATGACCATAACAGTGAAATGGGCGCTTTGCGCTATATCGAGGAATATCCCACCCAAAAGATCGTGGCATTTTTCGAAGAGCTGATCTCGCCGGTTATTTATTTACCCTTGATCCAGCAAAACACAGCTCATTAACACCCCCACTGAATAGAAAGCGGGATTATTCTGATTTGATATCGAGAATAATCCCGCTCTTTTTTAAGTGGTTTGTTATAGCCCGTGATCAGGATTGAGCCCGCTCTTGCAAGATTTTTTCAATTTCAGCTTCGACGCCTTGCTCTAATGGTGCAACAGAATGTTTGGACAGGATGTCTCGAACATATTGGTTTGCGCGCTGATAGAGATCCCGGCTACCCGCTTTCTCCCAACGGTCGAAACGCTGTCGATCGATCAGCCGCGGCGTGAATAAAGCAGTACGGTAGTTTTGTAATGTGTGCTCATCAGCCAGGAAGCCCCCACCTGGCATGGCACGGTCGATTGCCTCCAGCGCCAGGGTATTCGCATCCACGGTGATGCCGTCCATGATATGGCGCACCATGTCAATAATTTCATCGACGATGACAATCATTTCCATGGAGGAAGTTAGACCAGCTTCGATATAACCTACATCATGCACTAGAGTAGCGCGTGACAGGTAGGCCGAATAAATCGAGAGCATTGCTTCCAGCCCTGCCTGGGCATCCACCACCTTGGAGTCAGACGCGCCGCCATACCCCCATACCGGCAAACCATATTTGCGCGCCATATCGGTTAGCGCAGCATTACCCATGCTCCATTCTGGCGAACCATAGCAAACCACCATCGTGCGCATGTCCATGGCAGCATTATTAGCCCCATAAAGAAATGGCGCGCCGCGCGCTGTCAATTGATGGATCACCAATCCAGCCAGGATTTCAGCATTCGCCAAAGCCAAGGAACCAGCCAGGGTTACCGGACCGCCGCCGCCCAGGTTTGGTGAAGGCGGGAAAGTGACCGGGATGCCTTTTTCGGCGCAGAACATCAGCTTTTGGACGGGATCGGGGGCAAACAGCAGCGGCGAAATGGGTTCAGAATAGTTGAGTATGAAAGGTTTTTGGCGCAGAGCATCTTCACTTCCTGCTACCTGGACAGCAATACGCCAAATATGTTCCAAATCACGGAGGTCCATGGCAGTGAATACCAGGGGTTTTTTCGTTCCGCGCAACATTTCGATAAAGCAATGCAAGTAGGTGTCAGCCCGAGGAGCATCCCAGGGAGTACCCATCGACATTACAAACGAAATATTTGGCAAGGCGTCGCACAGGCGGGAAATCTGGCGAATATCAGCTCCCAGAGCATGCCGCCGTTCGCCAGTTTCTACATCTATGGTGTAGATCGTATCTGAACCTGGGCCAAAAAATACATTCCCCAAAACCAGGGGCATCGTCAGGTTTCCTAGACGATCGTGCAAAGATATGCGACCAGGAGCCGAATTTAAGGCATCCTGGACAAGGTGAGCTGGTATATGTACCCGCCCGCGCGCTCCCAGACGCGCCCCGTTGGCAAGCAATAAATCCTGTGCTTGTGGGTCCTTCAGATCAATTCCAGTTTGCTCCAGGATTTGCAAACTAGCCTGATGAATGGCTTGCACTTGTTCTTCAGATAATATGTGAAAGACAGGATGGGTAGGATTGGACTGAATGTGTGGCATGTTGGGCTCCCGTAGAGAATGATGAAAATCCACTTCCCCTGAGTGATAATTCTACCACCAGCCTAGAAATCGACTGATTGAAGCTGATTTTAATTTCTTTATCTCTAAAACCTAGACAAAATAGATATAAAATAGTAATGTAGTTGATCACAATAAACA
>CAYXDC010000002.1:123886-125961 GCA_964463505.1 uncultured Anaerolineaceae bacterium | reverse complement strand
AAAGGAATCGGGCATCCGAGATGACGCATATTGCCAAGTAAAATACAACGATTTTAAATTTACTGGTTACCTGACAGTTTTAGTCGACCTGAATCAAACTGTCAGGTGACTAGAAATAATTCAATGGATGAAAAATCACTACCTGATTTGTTCTCGCAAATGATCCCTGATGAACTGGAAGATTCCCTGGGACTGGGTGGAAAAAGCTCCGCTGAGCAAAACAATAATATTTTGATCGCCAGCCTGAAAGCTGCGGCGGGGCAGTCCGGAGGGTTGGTAGATAAAGCAGTGAATGAGTTCCTCACTGGTGAGGGCGACTTACTCGATATCACCCGCTCGGCTGTGACGCGCAGCAAGGCTTCAGCAAAGAATGAGGTAGCAAAGTTCCTGGAAACCAAGTTCAAGCTCTCTCCGGTAGCAGCCAAGCTGATCTCCATGCTGCTGGTCAAGCTGCTCCCATCTATCAGCGAGTTAACCGGCGCGGATGCAGCCGAGAAAAAGAAGCCTCGGCGCAAGAAAAAGCCGAAGAAAAAGAAAACGACTACCAAGCCCAAGACAACTGCCTCCAAGCCCGCGGTAAAAAAGAAGAAGCCCACCGCCAAAAGCAGTAAGCAAGAGACTGCGACCAAGAAAAAACCCAAGAAGAAAACCCGCACGACAACAGTCGAAGCCTCTCAAGCTGAAGGCTGATTATTAATTCACCGGCCCAGCAGCATTGCTTATAACTTAAAAGCGCTTTCTGTGAGTGGAAAGCGCTTTTATCTATTTTCGCTTAACCTGCCGCAGCGATTTTTATCCTTGTTTGCGGATCTGTCGCTTGCCCATTAACCCAATCAGCCTGGAAATGACGATCGTAATATAACCCACCCCAGCAAATTGTTCGAGCATGATCAGCACTCGCGCCGGTGTGCTGGCAGGCACGATATCACTCAAACCGGTCGCCGACAAATTGGTGAAGCTGACGAACAACAACTCAATAAATGTTGCCGGACGGTCCAGATTCAACGGCCCGACAAAACTTCCTGGCACTAAAATCTCAACCACTAAATACGAGTAGGCAAATCCCCAGGCAAGCAAGGTGAAAGTGGCGCCGGCAGCGAACAATTCGTCGATCGTTACAACATAATCCTCCAACATGTAAGCGATGAGGCTGCCAGCCGCAAAAAAATATAAGGCCGCGTCTAACAACGATGACATTACCAACAAGTTTGAATTGGTGGTAAACGCTGACAAGAGCGCTAAAACAAAAGCCGGGATGGCGAGCAGCCATGCAATCCAATCCACACCAGGGCTGTGGCTGACGACCCAGACCACCAGCACCAGGATCATCACACCCAATGCACTGATGAATGCCCGCTCACTGTGAAGCCCATCAAACACCGCATATAAGATCAGCAGCAGCAATTGTGCAACAAGCAAGAATGCGGAGGGGTGATAGTGTAAGAGAACTCCGCGTATCCCGGATGAACTTTCTTGTTTTTCCATAATCACCTTAGCCATTAACGATGGGTATTGTTAGCGCTTATTGTTTTTCCCGGCTCTTATGCTATCCCAATTATCCCACATGCTTGATTTCTAATGAAATATTCTAAATAAGGTAAGATTTATACATTATATTAGGAACTGTGGATGCCTAATCATCATACTCCCGGCTCACAAGTGGGAATGGTATAGAAGCCAATGATCAACACGAAAGGACCAAGCCATGGCAACAACATCTGGCAAAGCTTCACCCGGAAAGAATAAAGCACAGCGCTATGCAAAGCAACGCAATCGATCCAGGCGGAATAATACCCCTACTATTATCGGTATCAGTGCTGTAGGAGGACTTTTAATTCTTGTAGTGATCCTGGTGGTCAATAACAATTCTTCCAGGGCAATAGGCCCAATTGAAGGAGTTCAAACCTTCTCCAACCTGGACCGCAGCCATACCACCGAATCGGTTAATTACGCTCAGACCCCGCCTGTAGGCGGCGCGCACAATGCCGCCTGGCAAAATTGCGGTGTATATACCACACCCATACCGAATGAAAATGCGGTTCACTCGCTCGAACATGGCGTGATCTGGATCACCT
>CAYXDC010000002.1:0-123786 GCA_964463505.1 uncultured Anaerolineaceae bacterium | reverse complement strand
ATACCGAATGAAAATGCGGTTCACTCGCTCGAACATGGCGTGATCTGGATCACCTACCAGCCTGACCTGGCTGAGAGTGAGTTACAGACCCTGCAGACTCTCACCCGCCAGAGCAGTCACCGGCTCTTAAGTCCCTACCCGGAGTTAACCAGCCCAATCGTGGCATCTGCGTGGGGCTACCAGCTTACACTCGATCGTGCAGATGATCCTCGCTTGGCGGATTTCATCCAGAAATATGAGCAAAACCCATTTGGCCCCGAACCCGGCGCCCCGTGCACAGGCGGCGTGGGACAACCCAGTTAGGTTTTCCAATGGCAGACGAAGCACTGCTTGATGAGCAAAACGTAACCAGCTCCCGGTCTACCGGCAGCACACCAGGGCTGCTGACATGGATGGTGTTCTCTCTCTTGGTGGGCGTCATTGGCTTTTGGCTGGGCACACGCCGGGAACCAGGACCCGGCATGGATTCGCCAGAGGTTGGATTTGCACGTGATATGATCACGCACCATGCACAAGCGGTAGATATGGCGACCCTCATACGGGATCGTACTGCCGATCCAGAGCTGCGCCAAATAGCTCTAGACATCTTACTAACCCAGCAGGCACAAATTGGTCAGATGCAAGGCTGGCTGAATACGTGGGGGTACCCCATCGCCAGCACAGAACCAGCGATGACCTGGATGGGAATGCCAGTCACCGGTCTCATGCCTGGCATGGCTTCACCAGAGCAGCTCAATCAATTGCGAGAGATTGAAGGTATAGAGGCAGACATCCTCTTTTTGCAGTTAATGATCACCCACCACCGCAGCGGGGTGGACATGGGGCAGGCAGCCCTGGAGCAAGCGCGCAGGCTTGAGGTGCGCGCCCTGGCGCAATCCATGGTAGATGCCCAGGTATTAGAAATTGACCTGATGGAGGCTCTGTTGCAGCAAAAAGGCCAGCCGCTGGCTGAAGAGGGAGAAACGCCGCACGGCACGCATACACCATGAGGTTTGTGCTCCACAACTCGAAGAGATCTTAATAGCAGGCTGATGCGAGCAGTACACCCCCAGCTAAGGTTTCGCTGTTAAGCCTGGACCTTCTTCGTTAAGTGTGATGGTCATCCAGCCAATTGCGCCAGCACTGTATCAAGGTCTGTCACCCATGAAAAACCAAAGGCAACATTGAGCAGGCTGGCCAGATGCATTTCCTCGGTGATGCTCCCGGTCCCATCGGCGAGAAAAAACACCCGGTAATCCCGGTAATAGGCGTCACGCGTTGTAGATTCGCAGCACATGTTGGTCATGATGCCGGTCATAACCAGATCTTCCACTTTGAGAGTGCGCAGGATGGTCTCCAGGTCGGTGTTGTAAAAAGCAGAGTAACGGTGTTTGAAGATTACCTTCTCGTTGTGCAACGGGGCGATATCCGCATGAACTTCGCTTTCCGGGCTGCCCTCCAGGCACATGCCCTCCCACCACCAGCCCATAATACCAGCATCGAGACCATCCGGATGGTGTACATGGCGAGTGAAGATCACAGGCCTGCCAGCCTGCCGGAAAGCCTGAATAGCCTTTTTCAGGTTGGTGAGGATGGCCAGGCCGCCGCAGGTAAAGGTGGGAGAAGCTGGGTCCAGGAAAAAATGCTGCATATCAACCACCAGCAAGGCGGCTCGCTCACGATTCAGGTGCATTGTGTGCGTGTTGAACGGGGCAATATGAGCCAGCCATTTTTCAGTTTTCCCTGAAATGGTTTCTTGTGTAACATAGGGTTCCATCATGATTATCTCCCAGGGCGCATCTGGTTCTCTTCTTATCCTATTTGGAGGCCTTACAGCGCGTGTTTGCTCTTCTCAATGCTCAATTAATCGGCCAAAAGATCTGCTTACGCTCTCCCGCACAATTACCAGGTTCTCAGTCCGTAGTATCCACTTCTTTGCGCTTTTCGATACCTTGCTTGATTTGTTTAAATAGCAACTCCCACACCTCAGGGCGATTTGCCCGGCAATCTGTGAACACTTGCTGCACTGATTGAACTGGGGCGGCGGCAGCCAGTGATCGCGTCGACTCCGGCAGCTCGTAGCGCGTGGAAGTAAAGATCTTCAGCTTTTTCTCGGTGATCACATCCACGAGCTGTCGCTCACCCAGCCCTGCCTGTATCAATTCGGCTGCCCTGGCCCATGGTGAAGTCACATCCATTCTCAGCCAGGCATAAACCAACAGCCAGATCTCGTTCTGGCCTTTCATGAGCTGGTACTGGGTTGCCAGATCAAAAAGTTTAGCTTCCAGGCTCCCCGGTGGAAAATCAGAACGCGTCAGCGGTTCCGCGTAAATGGTGGTCACTTTAGCAAGCCCCAGCAAGGCCTTCTTTTTGCGAACTTCCAGGCGGATCGCCCCTGCTTTTTCACTTGCCAGGAATGCGGCCGCGACGATTTTGGTAACTAAATCTGAGAGCGACACCTGCTCGTCAGTGTGCATCAATTTGTACTTATTTAATAATCCGCCTTTTTCAGCAAATTTTTCCCCCTGCAAATAAACCTGTTCGCTGGCAGTCAGGTATGGACTGTTTTGATTGAACATTATAGCTCCTGGATCTAACTGAAAATCGTATTCTTCTTTGATAACTGGCTGAATATCATTTTAACCAGTGCTGTTGATATTATCAGTAAACCTGACAAATTTCTAAGCGTTGTTCAAACACCAAAGCATAAAACTGTCTTGAGTGAGGGCGCTTTCTCGCCAGCACAAATATCTCTGAATGATTACTTCGTAATCGAAAAGGATATGGAGGATACCCGCCACAAACGAAAGCCTGACAGACATGTTTACCGGTACCCTTCTGCCTGCAAATTAAACAGACGCGCATAAGCGCCGTCAAGATCGATCAATTCTTTATGGCTGCCCAATTCAAGGATCTTGCCCGCCGATAATACTACGATCCGATCCGCCATACGGACAGTCGAGAAGCGATGCGAGATCAGCACAGCAATCCGGTCCTCGATAAGTTCACCAAACCGGCGAAACACCTCGTATTCCGCTTCCGCGTCCAACGCGGATGTAGGCTCATCTAACACCAATACTTCAGCTTCGCGCATGAATGCCCGCGCCAGTGCAATCTTCTGCCACTGCCCGCCCGACAACTCCTGACCTTTCTCCCAGCGCCGCCCGAGCATTGTATCGTACCCCTTGGGCAAATTCTCAATGATAGGAGTTGCCCCACCGCGGTCTGCCGCATCCCTAATCCGGGGAAGATCATCCAGCGCTTCCACCTGACCAAACCCGATGTTCTCCTGCACAGTGAACTGGTAGCGCACAAAGTCCTGGAAGATCACCCCGAATCGCTGGTGCAGGCTTTTCAGGTCATACTCGCGCAAATCCACGCCGTCCAGATAGATATGCCCATAGGTTGGATCATAAAGCCGGGTGAGCAGCTTAATCAAGGTCGTCTTGCCCGCCCCATTGAGACCCACCAGCGCGATGCGCTCACCGGGCAGAATATGCAAATTAATATCCCTCAATACGAAGACCTCTGCGCCAGGATAGCGAAACGAGACATTCCTGAATTCGATGCCATGGCGAATAGGCGCTGGTGCAGGGAGTCCATTATCCGGAGCGACAAGCAACGGCTCCAGCTTTAGATATGACATCAGATTATCAAGAAACAGGTTGCTCTCATAGAGGCGATTTAAACTATCAAGCAGAGATCGGATTGAGCTTTGGGACTGCCGGAAGATCGACAAGAACATGGTCATATCACCCAGGGTGATGAGGCCTGCTACCGTGCGCAGGACGATCCAGGCATAACTTCCGTAATAGACCAGATTGGATAACATACCCCAGCCAAATCCTGCTATGGAGCGCTTCTCAGCAATTGCGCGATCCTCAAGGTAGAACTGCGTAAACAACGTTTGATAGCGTTTTAGGAGAGGTTCACCCAGGCCGAAGAGCTTTATTTCTTTGACAGTATCGTTGCTAGTCAACAATGTCTCCAGGTAGTTCAATAAGCGGGCTTCTGGCGCGCGCCGACTGACTGCACGATATGCACGCTCAGCATATTGAGATTGTGAGAGAAAGGAAGGAATGGCAGACACAAATACAATCAGAGCCAGCCACGGGCTGAAACGCAAAAGCAGGACAATCAATGAAATCAGCGTGATGGCCTGCTGCAGCATCTGAAGGGTGGCGTTGACAATATTCAGCGCGCTGACATCTGCCTGACGCCGCGCGTTCTGCAAGGTATCATAAAAGATGGGGTCTTCAAAAAACTGCAAATCCAGGCTGATTGCCTTGCGAATGATCAGGCTGTTAACATGGTTGGTCAGCTGCGACTGGATAATGCGGTCAAAAAATGAGCGTATCTGGGATACCAGTGATCCGAGCAAGATGAGACCGAACTCCAACGCCAGATACGGCAAAACGTAGCGGAGTCCTGCAACAGGCGCCAGGCCTTGTTGTGAAGCGCTAACGATTGCATCGATGATCAGCTTGCCCGCCCATGCCTGTGCCGCAGGCAAGATAGCAGCAACTGGCGTCAAGCCAAATCCCACCAGCGCTGCGGAGCGGCTTGACGACCACACCAGGCGAAACGCTTCGGGGGTATTGCGTAAGGCTTTCCAAAACTCACTGGCTTGATTTCGTATGCGGGTAATTAATGGGACGGGTATTTGATTGGACGAGATGGGTTCAGATGAATTCAACAATGTACTCCAGGATGTTATGTGACGAATTGATTTCTGCCTGAATTGCTGGCTGCCGCCCTGCCAGCCAGCGCCCCGCTGCTGAAAGCATAGTGCAAGTTATAGCCGCCGCATGGACCAACTACATCCAGCGTTTCTCCGGTCAGGAACAAATTTTTTATGCGCTGTGATTCCAGTGTCCGCGGATCAACCTCACTCACCGGGACGCCGCCAGCTGAAACCTGGCAGTACTCAAAACCGCGCACACCCTTCACCGGCAGACGAATATCTTTCAGATAACTGACCAGCCTGGCTAGCGAATTGGCATCCAAATCGCATAGGGGGGTCTCGTCGGGTAAGCGGGCGTTTTTGAGAAGGATCTGGGAAACTTTGGGAGGGAAAAAAGCGCCCATTAAAACTTTAACCGGTAGATGGCTCGTATGGTTTTGCGCCAGAAGTCGATCAAATTCATCCTGGCAAAAGTCCAACAGATTGAGAGAAAGCTCTAACGGCACACCGGCGTGGGCGGATACGCGATGGCTGATGTCCATTACTGCCGGGCCGTTCAACCCCCATTCGGTAAAAATCAGATTGCCGCGCGTCGAGGCCAGGGGCCGGGATGCATTCCACAATGTGACACCCACATTCAGGCGTACTCCCTGCAAAGGTCGCAGATTACCCAGGTCTGCTAATACAGGCGCTAGGGCAGGGCGGCTTGGCAGAACAGAATGCCCTAGAGCCTCCAGCACCGGGAACATATCGCCACGCGAACCGAGCGTGGGAAAAGCCGTGCCACCAGCAGACACGATCACGCGCTCGAAAACATCTTCTTGTTGTCTGCCGTCGCGAACAAAACGGATAGCAAACTTTCCTTCGATGACACGGATCGAGCTCACCTGGGTTTGATTGGATAAAGAGACCCCGGCCAGGTTCAGTGCACTGGAGAAAGCACCTACGACCGAGTGCGCTGACTGAGATAATGGATAGTACCAACCATCCGATGTTTTATAGACCAGGATACCGATGGAAGCGAGCATCTCCAGCAGGTCACTTACGCCAAACCGGCTGAGCAGGATTTCCATCCAGGCTGAATCTGCACAGGCGTATTTTGCTGCTGCAATACCGTCGTTGGTGAGGTTGCAGCGCCCACTGCCCGTAACCAACAACTTTTTACCTACGTCTGGATTGCGTTCAAATATGGTTACAGCAGCCCCATTCCAGGCAGACTGGAGGGCCGCCGTCATACCCGAAGCACCTGCACCGATCACCGCAACTGTCATGCCCAGATTATACTAAAGTAATATCCATGCCCCCTTTATGTCAATTTTCATCGGCTGCCTGAATTTACCACGAATTTACCTGCCGGTTTGATTGCGAACTGCTACTGCATGTGTTCTGGATCATGCTCCTGTGTATAAACCAGCAAGCTATATGGTCCAATAGAGATAGTGGCATACGCATCTAATCCATCCCTTTGGCCTTTAAACGCTTCTACATCACCACTGGCAAACCCTTGAAAATCGTGGCTGTAGACGGTGGCGTCACTATTCAGGCGTAGTTTCCATAAGCCAGGCGCAGGCATGCCGACCGTGTAGTTCTCTTTCGCAGCATGACTAAAATTGAGCACGACAATAACATCGTCTCCAGGTCCATGCCGGTCCCAGCGCTGGAAGGCAAGCACGTTGTCAGCGTCATTCACATGGTAGATATTAACAAACTGCCCACATAACCCGCGGCTGAACCCTTTCGTGTTCAGCCTCAATTGGATCAAGTCCCGATAAAGACGGACAATGCCTCGGAACTCCTCGTTCATATCCCAATTTAGTGGGGCATCGTCTCGGAACCACTTGCCTTGTAAGAACTCCTGCCCCTGAAAAAGCATAGGAATGCCGGGTGAGGTAAAGACAAGTCCCGCTGCCAGAGTGGAGCGCTTTTGTGCATGCCAGCCGGTTGGATCATCCGGATTTATTTCCTGAGGCACACGCGCCTTCCCATTCGCCACCTCGTCGTGCGACTCGCTATAAATGACGCGCCGGAAGGCATCGCCATCATAACTGAAAGCTATTGCCTGGCGTAATGCCTCCATAGAGCGCTGCTCGTCCAGGGCAAGGATGACAACTCCACGAACCGGGTGTACAAAATTTACATCCCATTGGCTATGAAAGCCAGCTCCGTTGTCCTCGGGTGATTTGGTTATCCACGCATTGGTTTGCAAGTCTTCGGCCATGGTAATGCTGTGGAGAAATCGCGAACGGATATCGCTATTGAGTTGTTGCATAAACGACCAGGCTTCGGGCAATGAATTGTTCTCTAAGCCGTCAATCGTTCGCACATATAGCGTGCTGTCAAACCGCAATCCGTCAACGTGATATTCTTCGAACCACATCAGAGCGTTATCATGAATGTAACGCCGCACCTCCTGACGTCCATAATCCGGCCGGGTGCTCCCCCAGGGCGTCTCAGCCCGGTGATCGTTGTAAAAATATATACCGCCTTTCCCATTTTCCTGCCACCCGTCAAACTGCCAGAGATCCAGATCACTTGGTCCGAAATGGTTATAAACGACATCCAGAATGACTGCGAAGCCGTGCTTGTGCAGCTCGCGCACATACTTTTTGAAGCCGTCCGGACCCCCGTAAATACTCTCAACTGCAAAAATTTGCGCCGGATTGTAGCCCCAGGAATAGTCACCGGCGAATTCAGAGATGGGCATAATTTGTATGGCATTCACGCCCAGACGTTTGAGGTGCCCAATTTTCTCGGATGCAGCGCCAAAATGTCCAGGCGCCCCATCTGTATCCGTGAAAAATGAGCCGATATGCATTTCATAGATTACCAATTCATTGTGCGGTGGCAGCTTAAAATCGTCAGCTTGCCAATCAAATTCGGATGCATCGTAAATTACACTGTTGCCGGTGGAGTTCGTGACTTGCTTTGCATATGGATCAATACGCTCAAATCTTTGGTCGCCGTTAATGATTACATACTTATATTCTTGACATGGCTTTGCAGATACGACATCAACATACCAATAACCGTTTTCTTCATGCGTCAAGGGTGTTGCTGTATCCGACCAATTGTTGAACTCACCTTTTACAAAGACCGACTGTGCATGAGGCGCCCATACCCTGAAAGCAACCCCATTCTTGTGGACAATCGCTCCCATTCCCTGCTGAACTTGAGACACATTTTTTACGACCATATTCCCTCTGCTAGAGCGTACAATTAATATACCCTGTTGCATTATAAAACAGGTAGGGCATTCCCGCGCCTGTCCATTGCCAGCTGCGTTAGATGTACTCCACTCCTGTTATGAATTCTTGTGTGGTGAACAAGTGAAAACCATTTCTTTGCATCCGAGAAATCATGATTTCGGCTTCATCTGGCATGTGTGAAATAACTGCATCTGTAATTAAACAGGGAATAAAATCATAACAAAAGGCATCAAAAATTGTTGCATTTACACAAAAATGAGTATAAGCACCGACAACCACTGCCCGGTCAATTTTCAAGGCCTGCATCAACTCAGCCAGATCTGTCTTAAAAAAGGCGCTGTAGCGAGTTTTTATGATGGTTCGATGATGTTCCGAAATTTTTATCCTCGGTAAAATTTCAGCTTCTGGGGATCCTACAATCAGTTCTGGCTGGCCCGTAACCCGCATTTTTAGATCCCAATCTGAGCCATCCGCCTTGAACCCTGATAGAACGTTAAAGACTGGCAAAGAGCGGGCATCAAAATACTTGATCAGTGTATTGATATTTTTGACCGCTTGCTCCAGATTGCGCCGGCGTGCAGCATCTCGAAAAAAGAAATTTTGCATATCAACAATTATCAGACTGGAACGAGCATCTTTACTCATAGGTATCATTTTATAGTTACCTCAATCACTGACAAAGCCGACGGATTGCCGCTGCGATTGCCGGGTTGACCGTAAAGTTTTGTTCCAGGTAATTCAAGATCGCCAATGCAGATTCTCTATTTCGCTCATAACCCTGTATCCACATGGCTATGTGTTCAGCAATCCCAGGATAACGTTGCTCGAAACGCCTGTCTGGTGCAAACTCGTCATGTTGAACTGGTCGAGATTTTTCAAGCAGATCAGCTAACTCCACCAGGCGATCGACAGCATATCCTTGAATAAATCGGGCCGCCGATAAATGTTCGCCACGCTTTTCACGCGCCAATCCCACATATAAATTCGTCAGAGCTTCGCCCAACAACCATTCCGGTTCACGTCTCGAAGGGCCAGCTAAATCTTTAACTGGCTGGCTGATCGAATCAGGCACATGTGGCTGTTTCCATACAATGCGACCCTGCGCAAATGGTATCGCCTGAAGCTCATCTGGCTCAAAAACCGCAAACTCACAAAAAATCCCATCTTCAAAGAGCAGCTTACACCCATCTTGTGTGTTTGGAAAGCGAAAGGCAATTGGGCATAGCGCACTTAGCCATTTGAGATCATCCAGGTAAGCGCGTTTATACCCAGGTTCGACAATCACAAAAAAATCCAGATCGGAATATTCATCCAGGCGCTGCAATTCAAGACCCACCGAACCTAACCCAAGCAGGGCAAGGGCGTGCTCACTCTCTTCAAGCGAACGAGCTATCTCATTCAGGCGATTCAACAAGTTTTGTGTTTGCATGGATGAATTCCATTGCGTTACCCAGGTTCATGACTTACATAATCCGCTTCATAATTGGATGTTCCTCATTTAGCTGGAGCAAATCCCAGAGATTTCCATAAAGATCTTCAAAAACTGCGACCATCCCATACTCCGCCTTTTTTGGCTCTCTCACAAAATGAATACCTTTGGCGACCATGTTACGATAATCTCTCCAGAAATCATCTGTATTCAGAAATAAAAAGACTCTGCCGCCTGTCTGGCTGCCGATGAACGGCATTTGTTCTGGCTTGGAAGCCCTGGCGAGCAGCAGCGTCGTCCCTACCGATCCCGGCGGTGAAATGACTACCCAGCGCTTATCTTGTTCCGGTTGGTAGGTATCTTCAATGAGCACAAAGTTCAGTTTATGGATATAAAAATCAAGCGCCTCGTCATAATCTTTGACCAGGATGGCGATGTGTACAATTGACTGTTTCATAGAACACCTTCAGATTAATACTTGCGTGAATAAAATCAAATATCACGACGGGATAAGAAACCTTCGACATCCATAATAAATTCCAATGCTGATCTCTCGATTTGATTTGTCAAAGTATCGATATCATTGAAATCCGGGTTTTCTATCAAAGTACACTCGAGAATCGAGTCAACGCCTTCTGTCGTTGGGACAATGTGGTATTTATTCCAATCGCTTGCTTTCAATAATTTCCAGTATTTCATCTGAACCTGTTTGTTATATCCTGCTAACCAGACTTCAAATCGGAATGTCTCATGAACAAAAACAATCGCGATTTTTAATTTTCGATCTTTCAATGATTTCGGAAAGAAGGAAAAATAGGTCATATCCATATAGCCATAGTAAATACTCCCAGATACAACATAATCAGGATACTTGCCCGCCAGATGCGTTCTCAGATCCATGATATATTCCATCAAGCCTTTATATGCTTTCTGAATCGCTCCCTTCTCCAGTTGATTTCGATATTCAATCATATATTCTTGAAGAGATCCCATACTCTTTGCCTTTTATCTCCTTATAATTATCCAAATACAAACCAGCGTGATACGCATCCAATTATGCCACTTTAAACAATAAGCGCCCTCCATTTCTGGACAGCGCTTCAAATTTTCAAGACCTGATTAATTCAGTACCAGCCTGAACTTTTACCCGTATATATGACTTGCTAAGCGATGGGGAGGTGAGCGTATCGATCTAATAGCAGGCGTTAGTGGCCAGGTGGGAAAAGCCGCCAGACGCCGATTCCCCGAAAGGGCGGCGAAACGACCGGGCTTGTCCAGAGCACGCGATATTGTGCCCTATCTTGACCTCCGTGAGCGACGTAAATCTGGAGCTCGAAAGCAAGCGATGCGTCTGCATCCCTCGGCATTAGCTAGTTGGTCGGATGGCGATCGCGAGCGAAATGGAAAGGGTAACTATCCTGTTGGGCCTTTCATTTCGTAGGTTTGATGTCCACATTGTGATACGCCTCGAGCCACCACCGGTCGCCCCGGCGCACGAACACCTCCATGAGCTGAGTCCTCACGATCCCGTCTGGGGGCACGACAATCCCAGCAGGCATCGTTTTCACTCCTCGCACCTGGTTATCGATGTCCACAATTGCCACGTCTGGTGTGACGAACCGGATTCGGCGGATGACGTGGTGTTTGGTAGTTCCTTTATAGAATGTCGCAAGGATGTGCTGGTGGCGTTCGGCGAACGCAGCGGCGCCGTACATCACCATGCCGAATAAATTCGTGAACGACGCGTCTGGAGCGAGATCCTTTGAATAGGCCGCGCCGTCGCCTGCATCCCATGCCGCTGCCTGTTCGGCCACGATGGAGCGAATCTGCGCCTCGGCTGCCGTGTCTTGCTCGAATGCTATAGGTGACATATCAGCATCCTCCTAAAAGTGTGAAGCTCAATTATTAATTATGCCTCACATGGCAAGAAGTGCCCTCCATTTTTGGAGAGCGCTTAGTATTTTGTATGGGTCATTTATAAATCAACTTCGAGCTGTACAGTCACATTGTCGCCGGCATCCAGACCTTCTCTTAACGGACACTCGCTTTGATGGGCACAATGTAGAGGCCTTCTTTAGGAAATAAAGAATTTTGTTTTGCCGATCCGAGCAGTTACAGGTATCATTCCCCAACCATAAGTGACCAAACCTGATATCGCTTTCAGTTCGCTGCTCTGCTCCCTAGGAACGGTGACGAAATAAAATGGGGCGGGCCTGCGCCAGAACCAGATATCTCCGGAGAACTCGAAGTTCATTTTTTGTACGCCTGTCTCATCCTGGATGAAGGGTAAGCCAGAAACACTTCCCCATTGTAACAAAAAGCGCCCCCATGTTGGAGAGCGCTTCTTGATTTCTCTGTATACCAGACCGTTATCGCATTACCGGCCGGAACTTATACCCGTATACCAACAAGCCGCGCTCATCGCCATCCGAACGCAGGCGGCGAGTGACCATTTCTACCGGGATACCGATCGAGACTTCCTGCGGGTCGACATCCGTGAGCTGGGCGGTGATCAGGGGGCCTTCTTCCAGCTTGACTAAAGCCACAGTGTAAGGCACATTGTCCTCAAAGCCCGCCGGGGGCTCGTAGATGGTGGTATAAGAATAAACTTCGCCGCGCCCGCTGAAATTATACAGGGTGCGCGCTTCGCCGCCGCACTCCGGGCAGACATCGCGTGGGGGGAAGAGCTTGGCTTCACAATGCGGGCACACTTCACCGGTCAGGCTGTAGCGCTGTTTACGTAGACGCCAGTGGCGTGGAATTTCCATGTAGTTAGCTCCTTAATCTTTGGTAGCACACCAATACCTTGCTGTGAACGCTTGCAGTTTATCGATAAAAGACTCTCAGGAACTATCAAGTTGGCTGATTCGTTCCGTTTTGCACACAAAACCGCTTAATTCAGGCTCTCCAGCACATGCGTGACCGCGGATGTGGCTGGCCCGCCCAGACACTGTACCAGGGCGCGGCGTGCATGGGGGATCTGGTTCGCACCCGCCTGACCGCGTAGCTGCAGCACGGCTTCAACGACCTGGTAGACTCCCGTAGCTCCACCGGCATTGCCGCGCGCCTTCAACCCGCCCATGGTGCTGATCGGCATTGAACCATGCAAACCGATCTGTCCATCCTGAGCCAGCTTCCAGCCCTGGCCGCGCTCGGCAAATCCGGCTGCCTCCAGGGAAAGCGCTGCATAAATCGAATAAGCATCGTACAGCTCAAAAAAGTCGACCTGGAGGGGCGTAATCCTGGCGCGCTGGCAGGCGCGTTCCACTGAAAGCTCAGGCGCATAAAATACCAGGGGATCAGGCCGGTCGTGCAGGGCAAGCGTGTCCGTGATCATGCTGGCACCAGCGATGCGCACCAACTGGTTTGGGAAGCTCGGTGGCAGCAAATCGGCGCGGGTGAGTAGCACCGCAGCCGCCCCGTCCGCATTGGGAGCGACGTCAAACAGGTTTATCGGGTCGCTGACCATGCCGGCATTGGCATAGGTCTCCAGTTTGATCGCTTTACGAAACATGGCCTGCGGATTGCCCGCTCCGTTGGCATGGGCGGTAAAGGCAAAACCTGCAAAGCCCTGGCGCGGCACATCATACTGGTGCATATAGCGGCGCATGAGCATGGCGGCCTGAGCCGTCGGGGTGAGACCCTGCACTGCTTCATAGTCGCTATCGCCGGCGGTAGCTAAGGCGGCATCAATGTCCGTGCCGATTTTGTCTGAATACTTTTCTATGCCTACGACCATTGCTACATCTGCCTGGCCTGAAGCCACCGCCAGCGCGCCGGCGCGCAGAGCAGCGCCCCCTGATGCGCCTGCCGATTCCACGGTGAGGGCTTCAATGCCGTTCAAACCCGCAAAATCAGCAATCAGCACACCCAGATGAGCTTGTTTGGAAAGCTGCGGGGCGAGCATATTTCCCACAAAAAGCGCTTGCGGGCGTAAGCCCTGGGCATCGTTCAGCGCTGTCTGGATGGCTTTAAGTGCCAGCTCGCGCAGGGATAATTCCCAGTGTTCACCTAAGCTGGTTTGACCGATTCCAGCAATTACCACATCTATCATAGCAAACTACCTTATCTCGTCCAAAGGCGTGGTTTATTTCAATGTTAGCTTGCCACGCATGCGCACGTACATGGCATAATCGATTGGCGTGCGTCGGGCAATATAATCGCTGGTTAGCGGCGCGCGTGGGCGGCGCTCCAGCAGCTTCTCCGTGACACGGATATCGAAAGCATCTGATCCAGCGCCGGATCCAAATGACACCATCAGGATACGGTCGCCTGGCTCAGCAATGTCCAGGGTGGCCGTCAGACCGATCATGGCTGCGCCGGCGTAGGTATTACCGATAATGGACACCAGCAGCCCAGGAGCAATCTGCTCCTTATTGAAACCAAGCATCTCCCCCACGCGCTGCGGGAATTTGCTATTGGGCTGGTGGAAAACTGCATAGCGGTAATCAGCAGCCGTAGTGTGGCTGGCTTCCATCAAAGTCGTGGCGGCTTTGGTGATATGCTTGAAATAAGCCGGCTCGCCGGTAAAGCGCTGTCCATGTTCGGGATATTTCTGGTACTGGCGGCGCCAGAAATCGGGTGTGTCGGTCACAAAGGAATAGGTGGCATCAATTACTGCCAGGGAATCTTCCGCCGGGCCAAGCAGATACGCCGCCCCACCTGCCCCAGCAGTGTATTCCAGCGCGTCGCCTGGGCGTCCCTGGGCTGTATCCATCCCCAGGGCCAGGGCATAATTGGCCATACCGGAGCCGACAAAACCGATTGCCGCTACCATGGCTTCGGTGCCGGCCTTGCAGGCAAATTCCCAGTCGGCTGCCTGCACATTGGGCACTGCCCCGATGGCTTCCGCCACCAGGGTGGAGGTGGGTTTCACTGCGTAAGGATGCGACTCGGAGCCGACCCACACCGCGCGGATTTGAGTGGGGCTGATCTCGCTGCGTTTGAGGGCGTTGCGCGCTGCCTCGATGGACATGGTCACCACGTCCTCATCAATTCCTGGGACCGCTTTTTCTTTAATTGGCAGTGCCCCCTGCCCACCGGTCCAGACGCGCGCTACTTCTGTAGCTGGCAGGCGATAGCGCGGCACATACGCGCCGTAACCAACAATCCCTACCGGGCGCAGCGGTTTGAGTAATAAATTTTCATTGGGGGTATTATCCATTGTGTTGTAATTCCTTCAATCTTACACATCTAACCATTGCCTTGCTAAACTTGCGCATCCTGAGCTGGCAGCGAATTTGCCTGCCAGGATTGTAATATCTCTGCGGCGCGATCAATGCGCACGGTTTTCTCCTGTACCAGCTGGCGCGCCAGGCGCTCAATTTGGTCTCCTTGCGCACCGGCTGCTGCTGCTACCTGGCGAGCATGCAGGCCCATATGCCCACGCTGGATGCCCTCAGTTGCCAGCGCTCGCAGCGCAGCCAGGTTTTGAGCTAGGCCTACCGTGACAATGATCTCAGCCAGGTGGGCTGCACTCTGCACACCCATCAGCTTAAGGGCAGCCTGGGCAGTTGGATGCACGCGCGTCGCCCCGCCCACAATGCCCACTGCCATGGGCAGCTCCAGCGCGCCGACCAGATTCCCGCCGGCATCCTTACCCCAGGTGCTCAATGAAGTATACCGCCCCTGGCGAGCAGCATAAGCATGCGCCCCGGCTTCGACCGCGCGCCAGTCATTGCCCGTGGCAATCACCACTGCATCGATGCCGTTCATGATGCCCTTATTGTGGGTAGCCGCCCGGTACGGATCGGCTGCAGCAAATGCCCAGGCGGCAATAATCCCATCGCGCACATCAGCCGGCGCGTAATCAGCAAATCCAAGCTGGTCCAGAAGGATGGTGCAACTGGCACGCGCTAATCTCCGGTCAGCCAGGTTGCTCAGGATGCGCAAATGCACCCGCCCGCCGGTCAGGCTCTCCACGAAGGGCGCCAGCTTTTCAACCGCCGTGTTGACCGCGTTGGCGCCCATGGCATCGCGCACATCATAGATCAAGTGCAATACCAGAAAAGCCCCGATGGGTGAATCTTCAATGATGCGCACCTCCACGTCACGCGGCCCACCGCCTAGGCGCTTCAATATCGGGTCGATACCAGCCGCCTCTTCCAGCAGTTGGGCGCGGTTTTCCAAAAGCGCCAGCCGGGCAGCGGGTAAATCTGCTACCTCCAGCACCTGCATTTGTCCGATCATCTCCGGCGCATCAGCGCTGGCTTGAAAGCCGCCACCAGCACGCGCCAGTTTGGCCATAAACGATGCTCCAGCAACTACAGACGGCTCTTCAATTGCCATGGGCACCAGCACATCCCGCCCATTCACCTGAAAATTCAAGGCAATCCCCAGGGGTAAGGCATGCAGGCCAACCACATTTTCGATCATATGGTCAGCCTGGTCAGCGCTTAATCCCTGTGCTGGGTCAAAAGCTGCCAGGTCTTCCGGCGCCAGGCCAGTCTTTTCGGCCAGTAAGGCCAGCCGTTCTGCGCGGCTGAGATTATAAAATCCGGGTATTCGGGAGCCTGGTTGATCTTCAATCATCATCCTTCCTCGCCTTCCATTCTTGCAACTTGGTTTATACCCGGGCGAGTCTGGCAAAACCTATCAACCTTGATCAGTAAGCGGCGATAAGAAAATGCTAATCTGAGCAGCAACCTATAAGAAATGATGAGGCCACAAACTCGGACGAACTTTGGTAAAATTACCCCCGATATGAGGTATTTTAAATGGTAGTCCTGACGCGTGAGCAACTTGAAGACCGCCTGGCCGCGCTGCATAAGGCGAGCCTTCAATTAGTGGGTGATCTCTCTTTAGAGACTGTTTTGGAGCGTATCGTCCAATTAGCGCGCGAACAGGCACGGGCTGGATACGCAGCCCTGGGGGTTGTAGATCAAGCCGGCAATCTGGTGAAATTCCTGCCGGTGGGCATGGAACAGGAAGAAATAGAACGCATGGATCACCCGCCGGTTGGTAAAGGCTTGCTGGGGATGTTTTACCGCGAGCGGCGCACTATTCGCATCCCGGAAATCAGCGCTGACCCGCGCAGCGCTGGCTTTCCGCCTCATCACCCCACGATGCACTCATTTTTAGGGGTGCCCATTCTGCTGGGTGACCGGTTGTTTGGCCAGATCTACCTGACCAACAAGTTAGATTACCATGAATTCACTGAAGCCGATGAGCGGGTCATCGAAACCCTGGCGACGTACGCGGCGGTAGCCATCTCCAACGCTCGTCTGTACAACGACCTGCAGATTCGCGATGAAGCACTCAGTGAGCGCAATGAAGACCTGTCGTTGCTCAATGATATTGCCACCGCTCTGGCTGGCTCCCTTGAAGTCGACTCGATCCTGGATCAAACCCTGAACCGCATGATGAGTTATCTGGGCGTTGAGGCGGGGGAGATCTTCCTGCGCGAGGATGGTGAGAAAGACTTGCACATGGCGCTCTACCGCGGAGATACAGCCGAAGCTTTCTGGACACGCGATCGCTTCCATGTCGGAGAAGGTGCTATTGGGCTGGTAGCGGAGACAGGCAAACCGCTGGTCAATTTTGATCCCCGCGAGAATAACCTCTTTTTGCGTCGGGCAGTGCCTGAAGCCGGATTCCAATGTATGGCAATCATTCCAATGATTGCGCGCGGCAATGTAGTCGGCGTGATCAGTGTTGCCACGCGCCAGGAACGCTGCATCGGCGAGCGCGAAGTGAATATGCTTACCGCCATCGCGGCGTGGGCTGCTACAACCATCGAGAATGCCCGCTTGCATCGCCAGGCGCGCCGTCTGGCTGTGTTGGAAGAGCGCGAGCGGATCGGCATGGACTTACACGATGGCATCATCCAATCCATTTACGGGGTTGGCCTGGCCCTGGATTACGCTCGCATTGCCCTGGATGAGGATACCCAGACCGCCCGACAAAAAATTGAACAATCGATTGAAGCCTTGAACAGCACTATTCGCGATATCCGCTCGTATATACTTGACTTGCGCCCGCGCCAGTTTCACGGTCGGGACTTGATGGAAGGCCTGGGGCGCCTGGCGGATGAGTTCAAGGCCAATTCAAACGTCGAAATTACGCTGGCTGGCCCGGAAAATATCCTCACTGATTTCCCAGCTTCGAACGCCACAGCCCTGTTCCATATCTGCCAGGAAGCGCTGGCAAATGTTGCCAAACACTCGCAAGCACGCCGCGTGGACGTACGTCTGTGGACGGCGCGCGATCGCGTGCTGTTAGAGATCGCCGATAATGGATTGGGCTTTGACCTGCGTAAGATGAACTTCACCCTGGGGCATGGTCTGTCCAATATGCACACCCGTGCCCGTAAAGAGGGCGGCGATGTTGAGATCACTTCCTATCCAGGCGAAGGCACCAATGTGCTGGCCTGGGTGCCACGTCGCGCCTGATTTCTGCTAACACAACAATTTTACGTATGGAATTCATCACCAGTAAAGCCAACCCCAAGATCAAACAGATTCGGGCGTTGCGGCAGCGTAAAACGCGCCAGGCTGCCGGTCTGCTGGTGGTGGAGGGCATCCGCCCGGTTGGTGAGGCCATAGCAGCCGGCGCCCGGCTAGAAAGCCTGGTCTATGCACCCGGCCTGTTGACCAGCGACTTTGCCCTGCACCTGATAGCCGAGCAGGTAGAACAAGGCATAACTGTCTACCCAACTACACCCGAAGTATTCGCCTCCCTGGCTGATAAAGAGCACCCGCAAGGCTTGCTGGCAGTTGTTGTGCAACCCGAAACCCGCCTGGCAAGCTTAAATCCAGATAATTTCCCCTGGGGCGTGGCTGTGGTGGCGCCACAGGATCCTGGCAACGTGGGCACCATCCTGCGCACGATGGATGCCGCCGGCGCCAGTGGCCTGATCTTGATTGATGACAGCGTCGATCCTTTCCATCCCACTTCCGTGCGAGCCAGCATGGGCGCATTATTCTGGCTGCCCATTGTCCAGACTTCCTTCACGGAGTTCGCCAATTGGGCTTCCACACACGTTTACCAGATCTATGGAACCTCTGCGCGCGCCAGCCAGGATTACCGCGCCATTGAACGCTATGAACATCCCTGCATTCTGTTGCTGGGCAGCGAGCGCGAGGGCCTGAGCCCTAAGCAAACCGAGATCTGCCAGTACCGTGTACGCTTGCCTATGGTTGGCAAGGCCACCTCGTTAAACCTGGCGGTGGCAGCTGGTATCCTGCTTTACGATGTGCTGGAAAAACGAGCCCCTTAATTATTGCCCGGGGTACCAAAAAATTGGGGCATCTGGGGTCTATTTCGGACTTTTGTGGTATTCTTAAATCCGCTGCTCAATGAATTGCACTTGGAATGGTTGCCATCAGGGAGGTCGATGCAATGTCCGAAGCCTATATTATTTCAGCAGTTCGCGCCCCAGTCGGGGTCGGAAAACCGCAGGGAGCCTTGCAACCGATTGCACCAGTGAACCTGGCCGCGGCAGTCATGTCCGAGGCCATCCGGCGAGCAGGCATTGATCCGGCTTTACTGCAAGATATCATTTGGGGATGTGTCACACCTGTTGGCGACCAGGGCGCCAATCTGGCTAGACTGGCGGCCTTGAAAGCTGGATTCCCGCCGCATGTTCCCGCAGTCACCTTGAATCGCATGTGCGGATCCGGACAACAAGCCGTGCATTTTGCTGCCCAGGCGATCCTCTCGGGCGATATGGATCTGGTTTTAGCTGGTGGCACAGAAATGATGTCGCACCAATCTCTGGGTGCAGATTATCCTGCCACCTGGCCGGACGACTTCCCTTACAACCTGGTCCACCAGGGGGTGAGCGCCGAGATGATGGCGGAAAAATGGTCACTCAGGCGCGACGAGCTGGATGATTATGGCTACCACAGTCACATGAAAGCCATGCAGGCGATTGATGACGGGCGGTTCGAGAGCCAGATCTTACCCATTATGCGCCCAGATGGGGTGATGGTAGCTGTAGATGAGGGGGTGCGCCGACCGCCTGATCGCCAGAGAATGGCAGCCCTCAAGCCCGTTTTTAAACCGGACGGTGTGGTCACTGCCGGCAACTCCAGCCAGATCAGTGATAGCGCCGCGGCCTTGCTGATAGCCTCGCCTGAAGCGATCGGAAGATTGAATCTCGTCCCCCGTGCCAGGATCGTGGCCCGCAGTGTGGTTGGCTCCGATCCGGTGCTGATGTTGGACGCACCTATTCCAGCCACCCGCATGGTGCTTAAGCAGGCCGGCCTGGAACTCCAGGATATGGATGTGATCGAGATCAATGAAGCCTTTGCTTCGGTGGTGCTGGCATGGGAAGAAGAACTGCATCCCGATATGGAACGCGTCAACCCCAACGGTGGGGCGATTGCCCTCGGGCACCCACTGGGAGCTACCGGGGCAGTCTTAATGACCAAGCTGCTTTATGAATTGGAGCGCAGTGGCGGACGGTATGGTCTGCAGACCATGTGTATTGGGCATGGGATGGCGACGGCTACCATCCTGGAACGGATTTAGACGCCATTAAAGTTCAATTTAGCCAAGCTGAGGACGTAGCATGACCGAATGCCAGGATAAGAGCATCGAATTTCTCCTATCGCCTGAACAAATCCTGCAGGATTATCGGATAGCCTACCAGAGCCGCCAGGTCAGCCTGGTCGGGCGGCGTGAAGTGATGAGCGGCAAGGCAAAATTCGGGATTTTTGGGGATGGAAAAGAGCTTCCCCAATTAGCGATGGCGCGCGCTTTTCGCCGCGGTGATTTCCGCTCCGGTTATTACCGCGATCAGACATTCATGTTCGCTACGGGTATGTCAAGCATTCAGGAATTCTTTGCCCAGCTGTATGCGCATGCCGATGTGGAAGCTGACCCCGCCAGCGCCGGGCGTGCCATGAACGCCCATTTTGGCACGCGCAGCCTGAACGCAGACGGCACCTGGAAGGATCTGACGGCCCAGTTCAATTCATCAGGTGATATTGCCCCTACGGCTTCACAGATGCCGCGCCTGGTAGGGCTGGCGTACGCTTCTCGGCTGTACCGTGAAATACCAGAGCTGGGCGATTATACACAGTTTTCCAATCACGGTAATGAGGTCGCTTTTGGTACGATCGGCAATGCTGCGACTGCTGAAGGCATGTTCTGGGAGGCGGTTAACGCTATTGGGGTGTTGATGGCTCCAGCTGTGATCACTATCTATGATGATGGTTATGGGATTTCTGTGCCCAATCTTTACCAGATGGTAAAGCAAGATCTTTCCACGATCTTGAAAGGCTTTGGGCGCTGGACTGGAAGCTGTGAAGGCTTTGACTTATACACCGTCAGCGGCTGCGATTATCCGGCGCTTCATCAGGCATACCAACAGGCTGCCGCCAATGCGCGCACAGATCATGTTCCTGCTATCTTGCATATCATTGAGCTGACCCAGCCTCAAGGTCATTCTACCTCTGGCAGCCATGAACGCTATAAATCTAAAGAGCGCCTGGAATGGGAAGTTGAAAATGACGTTTTGGGTTGTCTGCGCCAGCTGGTACTGGAGAGCGGAATCGTAACCGATGCTGGGCTGGCACAGATGGAAGCCGAAGATCGCCAGTTTGTTGAAGCCCAGCGCCAGGCAGCTTGGAAAGCTTACCAGGCGCCCATCAAGCGGGAACGCCAGGAGCTGGTGGAAATTTTACACAGTCTGGCATCCGAATCACAGCACAGCAGTGCGTTGGAGGAAATCGAGAAGAAGCTGGCAGGTCTACCCCAACCCTTGCGGCGCGATTTACTGAGCGGGGCACATCATGCCTTGCGCACAATCCGAGCGGAAAAGCTGAGCACAAAAACGCAGCTGGTCAACTGGCGAGCGCAAATGCAAGCAACCAATGAACGCCGCTATGGCTCCCACCTGCACAGCGAATCAGCCGAATCCGCACTGCGTGTGCCATCTATTCCTGCCATTTATGCCGCTGACGCCCCGCAGGTCTATGGTTATGAAGTTTTAAACGCCTGCTTTGACGCGGCCTTGGGGCGCGATGCACGCGTCTTTGCCTTTGGGGAAGATGTGGGCCAGCTGGGCGATGTAAACCAGGGTATGCGCGGTTTGCAGGATAAATATGGTTTACTACGAGTTTCCGATACCGGAATTCGCGAGCTAACCATCCTGGGGCAGGCGATCGGCATGGCGATGCGCGGCCTGCGCCCCATCGCTGAAATCCAGTACCTGGATTATTTGCTCTATGCTCTGCAAATCATGTCCGATGATCTGGCCACCCTGCAATGGCGCACCCATGGCGGGCAGAAAGCGCCGGTCATCGTGCGTACGCGCGGGCACCGGCTGGAGGGTATCTGGCATTCTGGTTCCCCCATGGCAGGCATTATCAACCTGGTGCGCGGCATGTACGTGCTGGTGCCGCGCAATATGTCCCAGGCGGCAGGTTTTTACAATACCCTATTGCGCTCGGATGAACCGGGGCTGATCGTGGAGGTGCTCAACGGTTACCGCCTGCGCGAAAAGCTGCCTGCTAACATCGGTGAATTTACAGTCCCGCTGGGCGAACCGGAAATCCTGCGCGCTGGGAAAGATATCACCCTGGTAACATACGGCGCGTGCTGCCGGCTGGCCTTGGAAGCCAGCCAGCTATTGGCGGAGGCCGGGATCGAGACCGAGGTGATCGACGTGCAGAGCCTGCTCCCCTTTGACCTGCATGGGCGGATTGGGGAATCGCTGCAGAAAACTGGACGGATCGTCTTTGTAGACGAGGACATGCCTGGAGGAACAACTGCCTATATGCTCCAGCAAGTATTGGAGAAGCAAGGCGGCTACCAGTGGCTCGACTCAGCGCCGCGCACCCTGCCCGCTCAGGCCCATCGCCCAGCATATGGCTCGGATGGGGATTACTGGTCCAAGCCCAATGTTGAACAAATTTATGAAGCGGTTTACGACCTGATGCACGAAGCCAACCCGGCTCAATACCCGCTTTTTTATCGCTAATCCCCGTGAATTCACGGTAAGCCCTTTTTTTGGAGGTCGCATGCCCACTCAGGTTCTCATGCCGAGGCTCGGCGAATCAGTTGATGAAGGCACCATCACCAAATGGTTAAAAGCCAAGGGGGAGCGTGTAGAAGAATTCGAACCCTTGCTGGAGGTGAATACGGATAAAGTCGATTCGGAAATCCCCAGTCCAGCAGCAGGGGTGATTCTGGAAATCCTGGTCCCGGAAGGCACCATTGTGCAGGCTGGCGCGCCGTTGGCCTGGATTGGCACATCCGGCGAAACCGCCCCGGGTGAAACTCAGCCCGCCGATGTAACAGATTCGAGCCCGGTAGCGGTGGCGACGATGCCTGCCCAGGAGCTCGCCTCCCAAACAGTTCTGCCCAGCGCAGGCCAGGACCGCGAGCTGGGTTTTATCTCGCCTGTCGTGGCGCGGATTGCCCGCGAGCATAATCTTGATCTGCATCAGGTGCAGGGGACCGGTCAGGGAGGGCGAATCACCAAACAGGATGTGCTCACGTACCTTGATCAACGCCCAGCGAAGGAATCCCAAGCTGCAACTGCGCCTGCTGCCGCATCAATCCCACCTACCCTACTTCCTGCGCCGCCAGCCTTCACGCCGCCCGCTGCAACCCTACCCGGCAAGGTTCTGCCGCTCAACAATGTGCGCAAAGCCATCGCTGAACACATGGTTTTCAGCAAGCGCACCTCCCCCCATGTGACCACGGTGATGGAGGTCGATCTCAGCCAGGTCATCGCCCACCGTAACGCGCATAAGGAACGTTTCGCCCGCGACGGAGTCAACCTGACATTTACCGCTTATTTTGTTGCGGCAACTGTTGCGGCGCTCAAAGCTTATCCGATTGTCAATTCGTCCTGGAGCGATGCGGGGATCGTCCTGCATCGAGGGATCCATATTGGGATGGCAGCCTCCCTGGGAGATGAAGGGCTTATCGTTCCGGTGATCAAAAACGCCGACAGCCTGTCTTTACTCGGCCTGGCGCGCACGATCAACGATCTTGCCAGCCGGGCACGCGGTCACCAGCTAAAACCGGATGAAGTCAAAGGCGGCACCTTTACCATCACCAATCACGGCATTTCGGGGTCTTTATTTGCCTCTCCCATCATCAACCAGCCACAGTGTGCCATTTTGGGGGTTGGTGCAATCCAAAAGCGGGTAGTCGTTTTGAGCGATCCAATCCAGGGAGATACGATTGCAATCCGCTCGATGGCTTATCTAACCCTGACCTTTGACCATCGCATTCTGGATGGAGCCATCGCCGATTACTTCCTGGGCAAAGTGGTAGAATCTCTCCAAACCTGGAATCAACAAGCAATAGGAGCATGATCATGAGTGATTATGATGTCGTCGTAATAGGCGCCGGTCCGGGCGGCTACGTCTGCGCCGTGCGCTGCGCTCAATTGGGCTTAAAAACCGCCATCGTAGACAAACAATGGCTGGGCGGTGTATGCCTGAATGTGGGCTGCATTCCATCCAAAGCTTTGCTTAAGAACGCTGAAGTCGCCCACACCTTGCGCGAGCGGGGTAAAGAATTCGGATTTTCTTTTGATAATTTAAGCCTGGACTACAGCGTGGCTGTCAAACGCAGCCGGTCGACCTCTGAGCGACTGGTTAAGGGGGTTGGCTTTTTGATGAAAAAAAATAAGATCGATGTACACATGGGCGCCGGAAAGCTCACCGCTAAAGACACCATTCAAGTGACTGGCGAAGATGGTAAGACAACCGAGCTTAAGGCTAAAAATATCGTCGTAGCTACCGGCGCCAGTGTGGCGATCCCCCAGGGCTGGAAAGTTGATGGCAAGAAAGTAGTCACCTACCTGGAAGCCATTCTGCAGACGGAATTACCGAAATCGGTGGTCATTATCGGTGCTGGCGCCATCGGGGTTGAATTTGCCACAGTGTGGAACAGCTACGGAGTGGACGTGACCATTGTCGAAATGCTGCCGCGCTTGCTGCCCCTGGAGGACGAAGAAGTCGGCGCTGAGCTGGAAAAGGCTTTTACCAAACGCAAGATCAAATCCCTGACCAAGAACCGTGTAGAAGGTCTCGAAACTACGGACAGCGGTGTAAAAGTGACCGTCTCCAGTGAAGAAGGCGAGAAGAAAGTCCTGGAAGCTGACCAGGCTCTGGTAGCAATCGGTTTTAAACCCAATGGGCGCGGCCTTGGCCTGGAAGAGGTGGGGGTAAAACTGAGCGAGCGCGGCGCAGTGGAAATTGATGAGCGTATGGCGACCAACGTCCCCGGCATCTGGGCCATCGGCGATGCAACAGCCAAGCTCATGTTAGCGCATGTTGGTTCAGCGCAGGGGATCATCTGCGCCGAGAACATTGGCGGCGTAGAGACCAACACCCTGGACTACGAAATGATGCCACGCGCGGTATACTGCCAGCCGCAAGTAGCCTCCTTTGGGATCACCGAAGCGCAGGCCAAAGAACGCGGTTACGAGGTTAAAGTTGGGCGCTTCCCTTACCAGGCAAATGGAAAGGCTCTCGGTTTGGGAGAGGCTGGCGGTTGGGTGAAACTCATCACGGACGCCAAATATGGTGAAATTCTGGGGGCTGCCATGATCGGCCCCGAAGTGACCGAATTGTTACCCGAGCTTACTCTGGCGCAAATGATGGAGCTGACCTCAGCAGAGATAGCTCGTAATGTACATGCACATCCCACCTTAAGCGAGGCTTTAATGGAAGCCGCACATGCTGTAGAGGGGCATAGCATTAATATCTAGCTGTCTGAGATACTATCAAAAGCGGGAGGGTGAGCGCCCTCCCGCTTTTGATTCACAGAAGCCTCATTTCAATAAAACCGCCATTTGAGCGCCTTCCCGTCAAAATTAAATGATACTAATTCTATAATTCCCTAGAAAACTTGCTATTTGTAGATTTTTATGATAGAATAGGGGATATCCCGCAGCAGCCGTGGTATTCACAGGTAAATATGACAAACCTTGACACCGATCGACTGACGTTTGCGAACATTCATGAACCAATTCAAGATCCGGTAATCAACAAGCTGGTGGAGTTAGGGCGGCGGCAGGGCCATATCACCAGTGAGGACCTGCTCCAAAGTATCCCTGAAGCTGAACAAGACGAAGAACTCCTGGAAGAGGCGTTCCACGCTTTCATCGAAGCTGGCATCGATTATTTCGATGAGATCGACCCGGAGAATTCCCCCATCCCAAACAGCGACACTGAAGTTGAGCCAATTATCTTTGGCAACGAAGATGACTTTCTGGCAAACATTGATGCCAGCGATGCGATTGGGCTGTACCTGAAAGAAGCCACGCGTGTGCCTCTGCTCAATGTGCAGGAAGAGTTGGAACTGGCGCAGCGCATTGAGCGCGGCAAGATGGCGCGCGAAGAAATGGTGAAAGGTAATATCACTGCTCGCCGCCAGCACGAGCTCCGCCGGCTGGTTGAAGACGGCTGGCTGGCACGCGAGCATTTGATCATTGCCAATTCTCGGCTGGTAGTCAGTGTGGCCAAGAAATACATGGGGCGCGGTGTGCCTTTTCTGGATTTGATCCAGGAAGGCAATATCGGCCTGATGCGAGCCACCAAAAAATTTGACTACCACCGCGGCTTTAAGTTCAGCACTTACGCCACCTGGTGGATTCGCCAGGCTGTTACACGCGCCATCGCTGACCAGAGTCGCACCATCCGCGTCCCGGTACACATGGGGGACCGCATCAGCCGCATGCTGCGCACCCAGCACCAGCTTAAACAAAAATTTGGTCGTGATCCTTCCACGGATGAATTAGCCGAAGCTATGGAGCTCCCGCTGATTAAGGTGGAGCAAATGATCAAGCTCGCCCAGCGCCCGCTCTCCTTGCAAATGCCGATTGGCGATGAAGAAGATAATATGTTGGGGGATTTTATCGAAGATAGTGACACTCCCCCGCCAGATGACACCGCCACCAACAACTTATTACGCGAGTACCTGGGGTCTTTGTTGGACCAACTGCCGCCACGCGAAGCGCGTATCCTGCAATTGCGTTACGGGCTGCTGGATGGTAAGACACTGACCTTGAATGAAGTAGGGCACAAAATGGGTGTAACCCGCGAGCGTGTGCGCCAGATTGAAGCCCAGGCGCTGCGCAGGTTGCGCGCCAGCGGTATCCAGCGCGAGCTGCGCGCCTTTATTGACTGAAATAGCTAACTTTTAGACAATGAGAGTGGAGGTCCAACCGCCTCCACTCTTTTTTATTTTCCAGCGAGCTGGTGATAAAAAGCCTGCGCCTGCAGCATAACCACCGGGTAGCTGGCGCGTTCGGCGATGTGCTGCAGGTTGATTTTGCGAGCCCGCTGGCGCAGTTCTGGCTCAGCCAGTGCCTGAAGCACCGCCTCGGCCAGAGCCTGTGGATCGTTTGGATTACACAGCAGGCCGTTTACGCCGGGATCAATCCACTCCCGCAGGGATTCTAGATCGCCAGCAACCGGAAAGCACCCGCACGCCAGCCCTTCCAAGAGTGTGTTGGGGGTGCCGTCATGGGTGGTCGGTGAAACAACAACCTGGGACTGCCGAAAAAGCTCTGCCATCTGGGGGCGTGTCTGATAGGGCAGCAACTCTACTGCATTCGATACACCTGACTGGCGCATCCAAGCCTGCGCCTGGGCTTCATCAGCCATGGTGGGGAATAGAAAGCGTGTATCAGGTGCACGTTTCAAAATAAGCGGCAAAGCCTGGAAAAAAGCCTCGTTCTGCACGTAGGCTCGAAAGCCGCGCGGCTGGATGACTGTCAGGGGGGCGCCTGTGGTTGGCTGTGGCTCGTCCGGCGGATAAAAAATTTCTGGCTGCACCCCGCCGCCGCCTGGCAGAACCAGCGTTGGACGCCCGGCCGGAAATCCCCATGCTTGAGCCAGGCGCACATCGCGCTGGCAGTCGGCATGCAGAGCACTGGCACGATGAAGCGTCAGGCGGGTCAATTCACCCAATCTGCGGGTTGCAGGTGCGTGTAATGTGAAATCATTGCCCCAAATGGATACCAGCAAGGGCAGCGCGTTGGTCTGGCGTTCGATCGCCAGAGCTGCCAGCATCCCTTCAAAGGGGATGCGCATGGCATGGATCACATCCGGCTGAACATCCCGGATAGCAGCCTGCAATAGCATGGCTGCCCTGGGTAGAGAGCGCGGCACCAGCCACTGGCGCAGCGCGGTGCGTACCCCCACCGGGATGAGCCGGCGCAGACCGGAGGCAGCCTCCCCCCGGCTGGCTGCACTGGCGGCCGCGTTGAAAGCGACCGGTAAAATAGACCGCGAAGCCAAAGAAAGCTCAGGCTGGCAGGGAAAGGTGGAAAGCAAATGCACTTCATGCCCTGCGGAAACCAGCCCGGCAATCCAATTCAGTGCAATGGGTGAGCGTCCATCGGCGACAAAAAGCAAGCGCAGGCGATCAGCCATCATGTCTTACCTCTCTGTGCAGTCGCTTCATCCTGGGTCAGGTTAGTCAGTTGGCGAGCTGCGCCAATGAAAACCTGAGCCATAGCTTCCAGATTTGCCTCCTGATCGACAATCCGATAGGAAGCCCGCCCCATCTGCCTCAGCGCTGCCGGATCGCCCAAAGCATTTTGCAGCACCCTGAATAAGTCATCCAGGTCGCCCGGAGTGACACGCCAACCATTTTCAGGGCGCACCAGATCGTCCTGAGTGCCATCCCCTTCAGCCACGATCACGGGCAGGCCCCAGGCCATAGCTTGCTGCACCGCTAATCCGCCCGTACCCGGCAAGACAAATATATCGGCCTGCTGGAAACTGGCTTCCAGCGCCGCACCAAAGCGGGCGCCAGTGAACTCAGTAGCAGGGTAAATCCGGCCCGCCAGTTCTTCTAATGATTGGCGCACTGGCCCGTCCCCGACTATCATGAGATATGGTTGCAAGGGCTCCGACAGCCTGGCGCAGGCCAGGATCAACAAATCCAGGCGCTTGCGAGCCTGCAGCCGGCCCACATAGAGCACGACCGGGCGTGGGCTGTATTTCGGCGGGCGGTCCGGTGGTGGATGGGTGGGGCGCTGTGCAGCGGCATTGGGGGCAACGAAGATCCGTTCCGCCGACAGTCCTGCCTGCTGGTATTCTTGAGCGCCGCGCTGGCTGTAAGCGATCACGCCATCCAGGCTGCGCAGTAGACGCTGGCGTAACACCCGCCGCCAGGCTGCCAGAGGTCCGCCTAAAGGCGGCGCGCCTAACCCCCAACCTAATACCGGGCGGTTGCGGGCGTGCATCCAATCAATCCCCAGGCGTGTATTGGGATAGCGCGGATTGGATTCTACGATCAAGATATCCGGCTGCCAGCTTTCCAGCCATTCAAGCATGCCATCCTGGTAGCATTGGTAAAGCACCGAACCCGGATTAGAAAAATGGCGATTGCGAGCCTGAACACGTTGCGCGACCTCCAGCTCGGTGGCTACAGTAATACCTTCATCAGGCAGCGGATCACCGGCAAAAACGCTCAATCCACCTGTACAGTTGGCTGCCAGGGTATCCATAAATGGGGCGCGGTAAACCGGCAGTACACGTTGCTGGATGGCCATGCGGCCTGAAAAAGTGAGCAGGGCGTCGTTCATCGGGCGATGAGATAGGCTTTCCAGTCTAACCCTTCCCCGGCTGAAACCTCAGGATATCCGGGAGCCATGTTATAAAGGCGATAACCTGTATCGCCTAAGATCTGAGCAGCCACATGTGAGGATTCCGGCCCATGCAATTCCAGGAGCATCAACGGGTGGGCCTCCTGCAGGATGCGGCGCATGCCCGGCAGCGCCAGCACCTCGCCGCCCTCAATATCCATCTTTACCGCCTGAGGAGCTGGGTGGCCAGCCTCGTATACATATTCGTCGAGTGAAATGCCAGGCACTGTCAACGATTGAGCATAAACCACTTCCTGACGACCAGCCGATCCAACCACTTTACCCATCCCACTGGAGGGTCCCACCATAAAAGTGACCGGCTTGCTGGCATCGATCACTGCTGCATGTACCGCTTTGATCCGATCTTCCAATGCATTCAAGCGGATGTTTTTCTGCAGGCGGGTGAAATTATCCGGCAAAGCTTCAAAGGCATAGATTGTTCCTGAATCCTGCACTGCTTGCGCCAGGAGCAGGCTGATATAACCAATATTGGCGCCTACATCATAGACCACCCAACCCGGCTTAACCCAATCCTTGATCACCCGTTGTAGATTTGGTTCGTAGATTCCCAGCCAATAATCCTTCTCGGTTTGTAAATCCAGCTCGAGGGTGACGCCTTCCAGTCCACCAGCTGCAACCTGCACCTGTACCAGACCGTGTGGGGCGGCGCGGTTCAACCGGCTGCGGATCAGCCGCGCCAGGCGTGGGTTGCGGTAAATCGCCTGGATCCAGCTTTCGGGCAAGCTCCGGGCAGCCTCAGCCGCAATTTTCAAGAAGAAATGGCTCATTCCCATAATACTAATACCACCAGACCCATTAACCCAGCAGTGCAGCCAGGTAACCTTCCACCATCGTATCCAGAGAGAACAGTTCAACAGCACGCTTGCGAGCCGCAAGCCGGAATTGTTCTTGCTGGTGAAGGACCGGCTGGGCCGCCTGTACCAGTCCAGCAAAATCTGGTGGTTCTAATTTCCAGGGGTCGCCGCCATAGGCAGCCAGGCGACCACTCTCCCCGGTGACCAGCTCAGGCAGCGCGCCTGTAGCATAGGCCACCACCGGGCAGCCACACGCCAGCGCTTCGATCACCGAATTTGGGCAGGCAGCATTGACATCGCTGGAGAACAACAGATGGGCTGATCGATCCAATTCCGGAATGTGTTCGCGCGCCACCAGCCCGGCCCAGTGGATGGAAACCGGACGCTCCCGGGCTATCTTCGCCGCTCGCGCCTGCGCGGTTGCCTTCACTTCGGGTGAAACCCTGCCAGCGACCATTAACTCTACTGGCCTGCCTGAAGCGGCTGCCTCCGTGTTCGCCAGGCCTACCGCCAGCTGTATGCCGCTTTCCAGGCCCTGTTCATAGCCGCCCATCAGGCTGCCTTCGACCATTAATACGCGCCAGCGATCTTGCGGACGCACGTCTGGACCATCCGCTGTGTAAGCAGCCAGGTCTACCCCATTGTAAACCACACTGGTCGTGGCCGGGGCTGGGCCGTAAACCTGCTGCCACCAGGTTTGAGAGAAGCTGCTTTGATAAACGATATGCTGGGCCAGGCGAGTGCGAATCAAATTCAGCAGCCAATTTCCGTATTCTGCACGCAGAAAATGGCGCAGTCCAGTACGTCGCTGGCGATGCATCCAGTTCATCCCATCCAGGCGCTGGACGATGCGCACCCCGCGCCGGCACGCCGAGATAAGGTTTCCCAGGTGGCGTGTCCCGCCAATCACCAAAACAGCAGCACAGGGCTGATCTGCTGGATCGTAGGTGACTTCGATGCCGCGTTCAGCCAAAGCGGCTGCAAAACGCGCCTGAAATGAGACCATGCCGCCCACGCCCTGCAAGCGCGGCGTAAGGCAAATGCGCACAGGCTGGTTGCTCACACGTGGCTGCCCCCATCAGGTGAGACCGCTGGACGCGGGCGTTGGCCCACACGGCGAGCGGGCAGGCCAGCCCAGATCTCCCACTCGCCGGTAGATTCCAACAGCACCGCGTTGGCGCCTACCACCGTACCAGCGCCCACCCGCAATACCCCTTGCTTGCCCAGCACGCGTGCCCCTGGCGAAAGGATCACATCATCTTCGATCGCCACACCCTCAAAGGCAGATTGTCCCATAGGCAGGTAGATGTCCGCCCGACCAACGGTCACACCCGGGTACACCTTTACCCTCTCCCCAATAACGGCGCGCGAATGGATCACCACCCCAAAACCACCATGCTCCAGGGTGAAATCCTTCCCGACAGGCACGCCTCGCGGGATTTCCACCCCTAACAGCTTGAGAGTGTAATACGCCAGACGCCCGATCACGGGTTTGCGGCGGGCATATACCAGCCAGGTGTAAACATCCATGGGGCGATCAGATATCCTTAGAATGATCCAATAGCGACCAGATAATACGCGAGGCTGCGCGTCCATCTCCGTATGGATTCACCGCCTGGGCCATGGCGCGGTGCGCTTCGGTATCATCCAGCAAGCGCCGCGCTGCCTGGACGATCGCACCGGTCTCGGTGCCTACCAGGCGCACAGTACCTGCCTCAATCCCTTCCGGACGCTCGGTGACTTCGCGTAGCACCAGGACAGGCACACCCAGACCAGGCGCTTCCTCTTGTAAGCCGCCCGAATCAGTTAACAACAAAGTAGATTGTTTAATCAGGTGCACCATGGGCAGGTAATCCAACGGCGGTAGCAGGGTGATATTCGGCAGACCACCCAGCAAGCGCTGCACTGGTTCCTGAACATTGGGATTGAGATGCACCGGGTAAATCAGGTGAAGCTCGGGGCCATAAGTCTCTGCCAGGCTGCGCAAGGCGGCGCAGATACTTTCGAGAGGCGCGCCAAAATTCTCCCTGCGATGAGCTGTTATCAGGATAAGGCGCGGGCCAGATCGCTGACCCGCGGGGCTGGCGGGCGAGCGGAATGGCTCAGGGATGCCCAGGCTTGCCAGATGATCCAGGAAGCCCGGGGTGACGGGCAGGCGCGCCACGGCCTGCAGGGCATCGATGACGGGATTGCCTGTCACGCTGATATTTCCATCTGGCACACCTTCGCGCAACAGATTCTGGCGGGATTTCTGTGTGGGCGCAAAATGCAAATCCGCGGTTACACCAGCCACCCGGCGGTTGATCTCCTCCGGGAAAGGCTGCCATTTATCGCCGGTGCGCAAGCCGGCTTCCACATGCCCCACGCGGATACGCCGGTAATAGGCAGTTAGCGCGGCAGCCATCACAGTGGTTGTATCGCCCTGCACCAGCACCCAATGCGGTTGGGTTTCAGCCAGAATTGGGTCCAGGCCCAGAAAGACGGCGGCGGTTAATTCCGCCAGACTCTGGTTCGGTTGCATCAGGTCCAGGTCATAATCGGGGACGATACGAAATAGATTGAGCACCTGGTCCAGCATCTCACGGTGTTGGGCGGTCACGCACACCAAAGATTCAATCCCTGGTGTTTGCTCCAAAGCACGCACGACAGGCGCCATCTTGATCGCCTCGGGGCGGGTACCAAAAATGGAGAGCACGCGCATGGCTTTCATTGTGCACCTCCCCCTACGCCCAAACGCGCCAGGTGGAACCCGGCAGCTTCCCAGTTTTTGTTTGCCCAGCCATTCACCGCATCCACAAGCTGCCGGGCAGGGGTGCGTTTGAGCAACTCATCCGGTTGGAGCTCGCGCAAAGGTGTATGCGCCACCAGCAGTGCAACCAGCTCAGCGCCTGCCAGGGCTTCATCCAACGTGCTCACGCTGGGCACTCCGGGGATCTGGGCATCCAGCTTATAAGGCTCATATGCCCGCACCTGCGCGCCGGCGTGGACCAATGCACGGGTAACTTCTACTGCGGGACTCTCGCGCAGATCATCCACGTCCGGCTTATAGGCGAGACCGAGGATGGCGATCCGGTGCCCCTTCAGGTTGCCAAGCTGCTGGCGGATCAAATTCACCACCGCCTGGGGTTGGCGATCGTTCACCTGGCGCGCCGTGCGAATCAAGGGGGTCAGGTCCGGGGCAGCTTCAACGAGGAACCAGGGATCAACGCCGATGCAGTGCCCGCCTACCCCCGGCCCGGGTTTTAAAATCTTCACGCGCGGGTGGCGGTTGGCGATTGTGATGGCTTCCCACACATCAATGCCAAAGCGAGCCGCCAGAAGAGAAAACTCGTTGGCGATGGCAATATTGACATCGCGGTAGGTGTTTTCCATCAATTTGACCATCTCGGCGGTGGTGGCGTTGGTGAGGATGATCTCACCGCGCACAAACAGGCCATACAGATCGCGCCCGGCTTCAGCAGAAGCGCGGTCGATTCCACCGATCACGCGCGCATTTTCGATCAATTCACGCAGGATTTGCCCGGGCAGCACCCGTTCAGGTGAGTAAGCCAGTAAGAAGCCTTGATCAGAGCGCCCGTCGCCGGCCTTTAAGCCGCTGCGCTCCAGGATGGGCGCCAGCAGGTCAATGGTGGTGCGCGGCGGCGAGGTCGATTCAAGCACTACCAGGTTGCCAGGGCGCAGGAAGTGCACAATCGATTCGGCGGCTGCGACCACATGGCGCATATCTGCTTTTTTATCGGCGTAAAAAGGGGTTGGCACAGCGATAATAAAGGCGTCCGCAGCTTCAGGCTGCTGGTTGATGGTCAGGTTGCCCGAGCCCAATGCGGCCTGCACCAGGGTGCGCAAGCCAGGCTCATGGATGTGCAGCCCACCCGTGCGCAGGGTTTCCACAACCTGTGGGTTAACATCCACTCCGATGACTTTTAATCCTTGCGTGGCGAATGTGCTGGCTGTCGGCAGGCCGATATAGCCCAGCCCGAGCACGCAGATTTTTTCAAAATTCACAATGGAACTCCTTTGTTTATTTTCGGTGCAGGTATAGGCAGCCAGCCTTTACCCGCCTCATGGATTAAACCACATTCACACGTGCTCGGATAGGATTGCTTTAATAATCACAGGAGTTACGTAGCCCAAGATTAATCGGGGACGATCCTCCAACCAGGTGTGTAAGTTTTATCTAGTTTAATAAAAAGCCATAGGCGGGAAGATGTCAGCCGTGTTCGTAAAGATCACGCACCGGCTAACTTCGCAATATTGCGCCATATGGTGCTCAACATGCTGAAGCAAGAAAAGTCAGCGAAAGTGGGCATCCAGGCTAAGCGCCTACAAGCTGGTTGGGACGAAGAGTACTTGCTTAAGGTGCTCTCGGTTTGAAATGCGATTACCCTATACATCTAAGGCCTTTTGAGATGAATTTGGGCGAACGTGCTATAATTTTGCGGCAGGAAATTCAATTTGGCTTGCAGTTTGCTTTGTTTTCTGATTGCTCAGGCGGTAGTGAGGACCGGTTCTCCTGACGGACAGCAGATAGCTGCACCAAATCCTTCCCCGTACGCCTTGGGTCGCGCCAGTGGAGGTAAATATGTACGACCATAAGAAGCTTGCCGAATTGCGCCAGGAACTCGAGCAATGGGAAGAGACTACTCTCCCGCAAAGCCTTTCCAGACTACCTGAGCGCCTGGCCGAGTTCATCACTACATCATCCGAAACCGTAGATCGCCTGTACACACCCCTGGATGTAGCCGATCTGGATTACTCAAAAGATCTGGGCTTGCCAGGCGAATACCCTTTCACGCGTGGCATTCACCCCACCTTACACCGCAGTCGGCTGTGGACCATGCGGATGTTCGCTGGCTTTGGGACAGCCGAGGAAACCAACGCTCGCTTCAAATACCTGCTCGAGCAGGGCCAGACCGGGCTTTCGATCGCTTTTGACCTGCCCACCCTGATGGGCTACGATACAGACTCTCCCGAAGCGCTGGGCGAATTTGGTAAATGCGGCGTAGCGGTTAGCTCCTTGCGTGATATGGAAATCCTGCTGGCAGACATTCCGCTGGACAAAGTATCGACCAGCATGACGATCAATTCCCCTGCAGCAATTATCTGGGCCATGTATATTGCCACCGCCGAAAAGCAAGGGGTGCACCCCAGCCAGCTGCGCGGTACAACTCAGAATGATATTCTCAAAGAATACATTGCCCAAAAAGAATACATCTTCCCCCCCGAGCCTTCCATGCGCCTGGTGGTGGATACCATCGAATTCGGTGCCCAGCAAGTTCCACAGTGGAATCCGGTGAGCATTTCAGGCTACCATATCCGCGAAGCTGGCTCCACCGCAGCCCAGGAATTGGCTTTCACCCTGGCAGACGGGCTGGAATATGTGCGCTGGTGTATTGCCCGTGGACTGGATGTAGATGACTTTGCCCCGCGCCTGTCCTTTTTCTTCAATGCCCATAACGATTTCTTCGAAGAAATCGCTAAATATCGAGCCGCCCGGCGTATCTGGGCTCATGAAATGCGTGAGACTTTCAAAGCGCGCAATCCACGCTCCTGGTTGATGCGCTTCCATACTCAGACTGCTGGAGTAAGCCTGACGGCCCAACAACCTGAGATCAATATCGTGCGTGTGGCCATCCAGGCTCTGGCAGCGGTCCTGGGCGGTACACAGTCCCTGCACACCAACAGCATGGATGAAGCCCTGGCATTGCCTTCTGAACATGCTGTGACGGTTGCTTTACGCACACAGCAGGTTATCGCTGAAGAATCCGGGGTGACCAATACCGTCGATCCGCTGGGCGGCTCCTTTTTCATCGAAAGCCAGACCAATCGTATTGAAGCCCAGGCATATGATTACTTCCGGCGTATCGAAGCCCTGGGTGGGATGCTGCCCGCCATTGACAAGGGCTTCTTCCAAACCGAGATTGCCGACGCCGCATACCGCTACCAGAAAGAGATTGATGAGAATACACGCCGGATCGTGGGCGTCAATGCTTACCAGGATCGCAGCCCGGTGCGAATTCCCATTCTGGAAATGGACCCCGATGGATACCGTCGCCAGATCGGGCGCTTGGAAGATCTTCGCCAGCAACGTGATGCCGGTCATGTGGGCCAGGCGTTGGATAGGCTGCGCATCGCCTGCCAGGGGACGGAAAACACCATGCCACACCTGTTAGACGCGGTGGGCGCATACGCCACCCTGGGTGAGATCATAGCCGTAATGAAGAGTGTTTATGGTACTTACGAGGAACCCAACTGGATATAGAACCGATTAGACGGTTTTATGCATTTATTTTTTCGGAGGATTAAAATGGCTAACGTAAATAAAATCAAAGGCCGCATCGGCATCCTGACCGGTGGCGGTGACGTACCGGGATTGAACCCGGCAATCCGGGCGGTGACAATCCGCGCCTTGCGCGAAGGCTATCAAGTTGTTGGTCTGAGGCGCGGTTGGGCCGGTATCATTGAAGTCATTCGCGATCCCAAGGTAGATAATAGCCGGAATTGCCAGATCCTGACTGAGGAGATCGTGAATAAGGCAGGTCGAACAGGAGGTACCTTCTTACATACCTCGCGCACTCGCCCCAGCCGTGTCCCTAAAGCCGCTGTCCCAGAGCACCTGCAAGAGACCTACGACCAGGAAATGAATGATCTGACTCCTGAAGTGATCAAAAACCTGGGTTACCTGGGCATCGACTACCTGATTCCGATCGGAGGCGATGACACCTTAAGCTATGGTGTGCACCTATATAAGCAGGGCTTAAAAGTGGTTGCAATCCCCAAAACGATGGACAATGACGTACCGGGCACCGATTACTGCATCGGCTTCAGCACCTGCGTGACGCGCACGATCCAGATGACCAACAGCCTGCGCACCATCGCCGGCTCGCATGAACGCCTACTGGTGCTGGAAGTCTTTGGGCGTTATGCCGGCTTCACTGCTATGCTACCCACCATGGCTGGAGCGGCTAATCGCTGTGTGATCCCCGAGCACAAATTTAATATCGACCTGCTCGCCCAGCTCCTGGTAGAAGACCGCGAACATAATCCCAGCCACTATTCGGTGGTTCTCATTTCCGAAGGCGCCATGTTTGAAGGCGGTGAAATGGTCTTCCAAGACAAATCGACGGATGCTTACGGGCATGCCAAGCTGGGTGGTATTGGTGATTTAGTGTCAGAAGAACTGAAGGTGCGCTCGGCTAAATATAACAATGGGGTGCAAGTCAACACGATTAATCAGAAATTGGGTTACATGGTGCGCGGCGGTGATCCAGACGCCATCGACTCGATTGTTCCAATGGCTTACGGAAACCTGGCTTTGGACTTAATCCTGCAGGGCATCCATGGACGGCTGGTAGTCCTTAAAAATGGACGTTACGACAATATGCCCATCGATGTCGTGACCGCCTCGAAAAAGACTGTCAATGTAGGTCTGCACTACAATACTGAGCGTTTGCGCCCGTTCTACAAGAGCTTTGAAATGAAGCCTCTATTCATCATGACTTCTGAATAAAACTGGCAGTCGCTGCATTTTGATATAAACCAAAACCGCCGGAGGCTAAACGATGCCTCCGGCGGTTTCTATCCAATACAGATCTATTGGAAGGTAATCGGTTCTATACTGATTTGTTCTGCTCCCAGTAATGCACTGAGACGGGTACTCAGTTCTGCACAAATCCCAATCGTATGATTGGGAAATTCCAGTAAATATCCCCGATTGCGCTCAAAGACACGGAAGGCAAACCGATCATTGCCCGGATAGCTGGTCGCAATCCCGTGGATACGTCGCAAACGAAGCACGTCGCGGGTTTTATCACCTGTGGAGCGCAGGACAATAGTCAGCATACGAACGTTGCCCTCCGACTGTGGAATGACCGGAGATACCAGATAGGCGGGTCTTTCAGCTAAAGGTTCCTCCCGACTAATTTGGGCAGGATCAAGAACCACGGGGGGAATTTCTGGCTTAGCAGATACAGAGATGGGGGCAGACTCAACCACAAGTTTGGATTGCGGCGCTGAGATCACCGGCAACTCTGCTGGTAATTCTGCCGGGATCTCAACCGGATCACTTTGCTGTTCAGGCGATTTAAGTGCTGAGGTAGATGGGTCATCTGCCAGTGTACTGGCAGATGCAAAGGTTTCCTCAACAGGATTAACCAGGTGCAGATCGGTCACGTAGCCGCCATACTCCAGACCAGGCGCAAAAGCATCCGGTGGAGGAGGACCATCCTCGTCCCAGGCGTCATCAAGTTCTACGGCAGGCAAATTCTTGGAAATTTCAGGCTGGTAGGGGTTGAGTTTCTCATATACCGCTGGAGCGGGTTCCTCGTCTGTAAAACCTTCTGGATCCTCCTCAGGCACCGGATAACGCGGGTGATTATTGTGGCCTAGGCCCGGAGTGGGTTCAAGAGGAGAAACCATCGAAAATTCGGTGGTCATGCGGTCTACCAGGATTTTTGGCTCAGCGCCCTGGGCATCCACTTTCCCATCCACGAGGACAATGCGATCATAATCGATCAACTCACTATACTCAGCCCAGGTACGTGGAAAAACTACCAGCTCAACCGTACCCTGCAAGTCTTCGATCGTCACAAATCCCATCGGCTTGCCGGCTTTGCTCTGGTGGTGGCGGATGCGCACAATCAAGCCCGCCACGCGCACCTTCTCATCATGGGCAGCCTCCGAGAGCTGGCCTGAAAAATGCGTGACAGCTTGAGTCAATTCAGCCATAATCGGGCTGAGTGGATGGTCCGAGACATACAAGCCGATCAGCTCACGCTCCCAATTCAGTACTTCCCGGCGGCTGATCTCCCCATTTACAGGAGGCAGGCTTAGCTCTTCCTCAACACCAGTTTGGGCGCCAAACAGACTAAGCTGACCCGACTCCTTGGCCCTAAATCGAGCTGCGCTGACCGCGGTGATACGGTCGAGCGATTCAAGCAGTGCTGGTCGGTTGCCGAAAGAATCCAGCGCGCCTACTTTTACAAGACATTCCAGCGCACGGCGGCCAACATGACGCAGATCCACCCGCCGGACAAAGTCATTTAAATCCGCAAATGGTCCATGGGAACGCTCTTCCAGAATGATATTGACCGGGCTCTGCCCAACATTTTTCACCGCACCCAGACCAAAGCGAATGGTAGAACTACCTTCTGCATGATCTTCGATGGTGAAATCCCAACCACTGCAGTTGATATCGGGCGGTTCCACGGCAATCCCCATGCGCCGGCAATCTGCGACATATAATGCAACCTTACTGGTGTCATTCTGGTTGACCGATAATAAAGCGGTCATATATTCAACGGGATAATGCGCTTTTAGATAGCCAGTTTGAACTGCAATGACCCCATAATCGGCAGCATGCGCCTTGTTGAAGCCGTAACGGGCAAACTCCTCCCATTCAGAGAAGATCTCACTGGCGGTTTGCTCGGCAATCCCATTAGCAACGGCGCCCGTAATGAATTTCTGGCGGTGATCTCCCAGTTTTTCTTTCTGCTTTTTGGACACCGCCTTGCGCAAATCGTCTGCCTCAGGCGCAGTGTAGCCTGCCAACTGCATCACTGCGAACATGAGCTGCTCTTGGTAAACCGGGTATCCGTAGGTTTCCCCAAAGATCGATTCGAGAGAGGGGTGCTTGAAGGTAACTTCTTCTTCACCATGCATGCGGCGAATATAGCCCGGAATAAACTCCATCGGGCCCGGGCGGAAAAGCGCCACCATGGCGATTACATTCGCCAGTTCTTTGGGCTTCATCTGCATCAGGTAGCGCCGCATACCTGAGCCTTCTACCTGGAAGACCCCAGCAGTCTCACCGCGCCCGAGCAGCTCAAAAGTAGCTGGATCATCGATTGGTATGTTAGTGAGATTAAACTCAATTCCATGGCGCTGGCAGATCAGATCACAGGCACGCGCCATAATTGTCAGTGTCGCCAGGCCTAGGAAGTCTACTTTGAGCAAACCTAATGAGTCAAGAACTTGCATCTCAAATTGGGTGACTGTCTTGACCGGGCTGTCTTCTGCCGAGCTGCCGGTAGGCCGGTGCAGGGGGATATATTCGATCGTGGGTTTATCGGTAATAATCACCCCGGCGGCGTGTGTGCCAGCGTTGCGCACCACACCTTCCACGTGCTTGGCGGTGTCAATTAATTCCCTTAGATACGGGGCAGAGTTGTATAGCTCCTTCAGTTCGGTAATTTCCTCCAGAGCTTCGTCTATCTTAATGGGCTTGCCAGGAATATTGGGGATCGTTTTGGCAACCCGATCCACTTCACTCAATGGAACATCCATGACGCGACCCACATCACGGATGGCCGCGCGTGCCCCAAGGGTGCCGAAAGTAATGATCTGGGCGACTTTATCATTTCCATAACGGCGGGCAGTATATTGCAACATCTCACTCCGCCGGTCATCACGAAAATCCAGGTCAATATCTGGCATGGAAATACGCCCAGGGTTCAGGAAGCGCTCAAAGATCAGGCCGTGCTCAATTGGATCTACAATCGTAATATCCAGCGCGTACGCCACAATCGAGCCTGCTGCGGAACCACGGGCGTTGTACCAGATTCCCTGCTCTCTTGCATAGCGGCAGAGATCCCATACAATCAGGAAATAGGTATCAAAGCCCATCTGGTGGATAATCTTAAGCTCGTATTCCAGGCGTTGGCGATATACAGGATCGCTTGCCCGAGAGCCAAAGCGCTTTTCCAGGCCTTTCTCGCACAGGTCACCTAAATAGGTTTCCGGTGTGCAGCCTTCAGGCACATCGAATTCGGGCAGATGATAGCCCTTGAAGCTAAGATCCACATTGCAGCGCTCAGCGATCAGGAGCGTATTACTCAAGGCTTCCGGTACTTCGGCAAACAATTGTCCCATCTCTTGCGGGCTGCGCAAGTAATAGGATGGGCCGGTCATGCGCATACGATTTGGATCACTGAGCAGCGTACCGGTCTGGATCGCTAGCATGATATCCTGGTAGCGAGCATCTTCCTTATCCACATAATGCACGTCATTGGTAGCCACAAAGCGGGCATCATAGCGGTGTCCCAAATCCAGGAGCTGTTGGTTGATCCGATCTAACTCTTTGATATCATGTTGCTGAAGTTCAAGGAAGAAGCGCTCCGGCCCAAACACCTCATAGTACCAATCCAGGGTACGCCGGGCGGAATCCAGCTTCTCGTTCTGGATCATGCGCGGCACTTCAGCGGACATACAACCAGAGGTGCAAATTATGCCTTCGGCGTGTTGGGCGAGGAATTCGTGATCAACTCGCGGGTAGTAGTAAAAACCATCAATTTGGGCAGTGCTGGCAATCTGCAGCAGGTTCTTATAACCGATCTCATTTTCAGCCAGCAACAGCAAATGGGATGAACGTTTATCAAACTGCGGATCGCGGTCCTTCATTGTGCGCGCTGCCATATATGCTTCCACACCAATAATTGGCTTGATCCCGGCTTTAGTGGCTGTGTTGAAAAAATCGATCACCCCAAACATGGTACCGTGATCGGTCAGCGCCAGAGCGGGCATTTCCATTTCCTTGGCGCGCGCTACCAGTTTCTTGATATCGCTAAAACCATCCAGCAGTGAGTATTCAGAATGGACATGCAAATGGACAAAGGACATGAACAACCAGCCTCATATTCTAGATCTAATGCGGTGGAGATCAGGCTGCCAGTCCACCGCCAAGTATGACAACCCCCAAAAGGAATGACCACAAAACAGCTCGGACTATGCGTAAACAATAAACTATGAGCGAGCAATATTGATTATAGCACGGCACCCTGTATGGAACCCAAGGCGCTGGAATTCTTTAAGATTAATATTTCCAGATGATTGCCCACTCTCCTCTTCGAGTGACCTGTTCGAGCCTCTCAGCTATTTTTAAACTCACTATGCTATAATCGCCCCGAAAGGTTGCATTTTATGCTAAAGAAATTTGTACGCCTGTTTGGTGGCGACCCCAACCAACGCTCCATTGACAAGTTTTCTCAGGTTGTTGATCAGATCAACGACCTGGAGAATGAAATTGAGGCTTTGAGCCCGGCAGAACTGGCCCATAAAACCGTTGAATTTCGTGCTCGCTTAAGTGAAGGCGAAAACCTGAACGACCTGCTTCCGGAAGCTTTCGCTGTCGTTCGCGAGGCCAGCAAACGTACTCTGGGTCAGCGTCATTACGATGTCCAATTGATTGGCGGCATCGCCTTGCACCAGGGCACGATTGCCGAGATGCGCACCGGGGAAGGCAAAACCCTGGTAGCGACCTTGCCTGTGTATCTGAACGCGCTCACTGGACAAGGCGTGCATCTGATCACCGTGAACGACTACCTTGCCCGCCGCGATGCACGCTGGATGGCTCCTATTTACAATCTTCTGGGCATGAGTGTGGGTGTATTGCAGATGGCTGCCCGCACAGAGAACGGGAAAAAAGCTTTCCTGGTGGATCTGGAGCACACCTCGCCACACGAAGATCAACACCAATTACAGATGGTCCCCCGCCGGGAAGCCTACCAGGCAGATATCACCTACGGTACCAACAGTGAATTTGGCTTTGATTACCTGCGCGATAACATGACCATGCACATTGAGGATCGCGTGCAGCGTGAGCACTATTTCGCAATCATCGATGAGGTCGACAATGTCTTAATTGATGAAGCGCGCACTCCATTGATTATTTCTGGACCAGCCCAGGATGAGGGTGAATGGTATGTGCGTATGGCGCAAGTTGTGCGCAGTCTGCGCCCCGAGGACTACGAGGTCAACGAGCGCGACCGCAACGTGACTCTTACCGAAATCGGTGAATTACATGCCGAGGAACTGATCGGTATGCCGCTGCGTGATCCAGACCGCCCTGAAGATGTGACCCTGGAGCAAGCGCGCTTAATCGGTTATCTGGAGCAAGCCTTACGCGCCCAGTTCCTGTTCAAGCGCAACAAAGATTATCTGGTTCAAGCCGGCAAAGTAGTGATCATCGACGAGTTCACCGGGCGCTTAATGCCCGGGCGGCGCTGGTCGGACGGCTTACACCAGGCTGTGGAAGCTAAAGAAGGCGCTAAAGTGCAGAGTGAATCGGTGACTTATGCCACCATCACCATCCAGAATTACTTCCGTATGTACGAAAAGCTGGCAGGTATGACCGGTACTGCCATCACAGAGGCAGAAGAATTCGACAAAATCTACAAGCTGGAAGTTCTGGCGATCCCCACCAACCTGGAATATCAGGCCCAGCGCCCTGAGCTTAGCCTGACCACAATCGAAGCGCGCGATGATGAAGGTTATAAATATACCTATTACTCGCGTGCCAACGACCCCGCTAAACAACCACTGTATTTCAAACGCCAAGACTATCCCGATGTAGTGTATCGTAGCCAGGAAGCCAAACTGCGCACCATCGCCCGAGAAATTCTACGCTACCACGTACTTGGACGCCCGTTGTTGGTGGGTACGACTTCGGTAGAGCTTTCCGAGAAGGTATCCAATCGCCTTAGGGCTGAACCGCTACGCCGCATGGCGCTCACGTTTTTACTGCGCCAGGCCTGGCTTACCGCCAATCACCGCGAAGAAGATGGACGCTTGATCGAAGAGCTGCAGTATTTAAACCAGCCCATTGAAGACCTGGATATAAGCGCCATGCGCAAGATGGCCCGTGACCTGGGCATGTCCTTCAATCCTGAGGACCAGGAAAATATTCACAAGTTGCTGAGCCACTTGAACATCCCCGAGGCTGATCCCGAGCGTTTAATAACTGATCTTAAATCTGGGATACCGCATGAGGTGCTTAACGCGCGCAAACATACTGAAGAAAGCCAGATAATTGCCGGGGCGGGAGCATTTGGCGCTGTGACCATCGCCACCAATATGGCCGGGCGTGGTGTAGACATCAAGTTGGGCGGAGAGCTAGCGGAGGAGATTTTGACGGCGACCAATCGGTTATTGAGTCGCGCCGGATACGATGATCCCTACAACATGACCATGGAGCAACGTCGTACAGCTCTGCAAGCCATGGACCCTGCCGAGTATGGTATTTATGGCTCAGAAGTCCAATTCTTCATGCAACATATGCAGGATATGGAGCGGGTGCGTGAGCTGGGCGGTCTGCATGTGATCGGCTCCGAGCGCCATGAAGCAAGGCGTATCGACAACCAGTTGCGCGGCCGCGCCGCCCGGCAGGGTGATCCAGGATCATCCCGCTTCTACCTCTCTATGGAAGATGAACTGATGCGCATGTTTGGCGGTTCGCAAGCCGACAGCCTGATGCAGCGCCTAAAAATTGACGATGCCCTGCCTCTCGAAGTAGGTCTGGTCTCACGCATTGTCGAGCAATCCCAATCTAGGGTTGAAGGCGCCAATTTTGATGTTCGTAAACATCTATTGGAATATGACGACGTACTGAACATGCAACGTGCGAAGATCTACGCCCAGCGCAATCGCATCTTTACCAAAGATGATCTGAGCGAAGATGTAACCGACATGCTGCGCGCGGAGGTAAACCGGCGCGTACCCGAAGCGCTCGACGAGGCGGAAGGTCCCTGGAAGCTGCTTTCCTGGCTGGATCAAATTCAGCCGCCATTGAATATCGGCGGACTTCTGGTCCCTTCCTATACCCTGAAGCTCCTGGCGGATGCCGTTCTCAATTCAGCCAGAGCTTCAGGCGCTACTGACGAAAGTGGACAAGCTATTCCCCTCCAAGAAGGACGGCGCGTGCTGCTGCAGGTGATCCAGGCCGCCATCGCCAGCGAACAAAACCACCTCGTCAGCACCGTGAGTAGTCTGCATAACCAGAATGAAGACCGCCTCAAGGATCAAATCAAAGAACGCCTGGAACTGGTGGATACTTTTTTTGAGGGAATACGCCTAGCGGATGAAACCGATACCCGTAAACCGGTTGACCTAGCTAATGAGCTTTCCGGTATGTTGCACCTGTCTCTGCGTCTCACGCCGGAACAGCAGCGCGCCTTGCGCGATGACCCGCGCGCGGTTGAGGGGATTGTATCCGAACAGGTCGAAGCGTTGTTAACCCAACAGGCAATTATTCGGCTGGTTGGGGCAGTTGAGCGGCGTCTTGAAGAAAGTCTGGAAATCGACTCGACTCGCCTGGCCCAGGAGGATTGGGATACCGTTGGCGAACGCATCCTGGAGAGTATCAACCAGGTATTTGAGCGCCGTCAGGAACGTTACCTGGGCGACCAGGGAGCGATTGTCAAGCATCTGGATAGCACACTGGCCCGTCTGAACGGACCCCTGCAGCGCAATCACCTGATCTACCTGCTGGTAACTCTCACCGAGGGCCAACGCGCCAGCTTTGACAAGAAAACCCACCGTCGGGTGTGGACGCGTACCACGCGCTTGATCTACAACTATTATGCCGCTCAACTGATCAAAGATCTTGACCCAGAGGAAATCACAGCCGACGTGCTGGCCCACCTGGAAAAAGCTGAAGAAACGGTGCGGCGCTCCTGGGGAATTTATGAGTTCCAACGCCTGAGTGGGCAAACGATTAACAGTCTGGAAGAAAACCTGCAGGCTTCTATCCAACGCGCTCTTGGGGAGGAACAAACCCTCGCCCTGTCTGGCACACAGCTTGGTAACCTGCCTTTAGATGCTCAACAAAGCCTGATAGATATTCTCGGCCGGCGCACCCTTACCATCATCTATCGCCAGCTCCTGTTAAGCGTTATCACCGAGTTGTGGGTAGATTACTTAACTCAGATGGAAGCCTTGCGCGTCTCGATTGGCCTGGAAGCCTATGCGCAACGCGACCCTCTGGTACAGTATAAAAACAAGGCTTTTGAGCTTTTCCAAGAGTTATTGGACAATATGCGCCTGGGTGTGGTAACCCGTATGTTCACTTACCGCCCGCGCCTAACTACCGCTCAATCCAGCCGGGAGGATACAGATAACCTTGTAGCGGCTGAAGATAGCGAGCAGGAAGAGGATACAGCTATCGGGGACGATACCGGCGATGATAACGGCGCTGATCAAGAGCGCCCGGACGCGGCGCCTGCCGGCATGGCGCAACCCACAACCCACAGTAGCTCAAACGCCAAGAAGCGCAGGCGGCGGCGTAAGTAGCGCAGATAGTTCAGAACTCTTTTTATAAAATTCTGGAGAGCCAACTTGCCAACTACCACCCCACGTCCCGCCAGCTTCTACGCCTCACTGCCTAAAGTTGATCTGCATCGTCATCTGGAAGGCTCCTTGCGCTTGCGCACCATGTTGGAAGTTGGTCGCGCCCTGGGGATGGACCTGCCTGGCACAAGCCAGCTGCGCGATCTGGTGCAAATCAGCCCAACTGAACCGTTTACGTTCGTCAATTTTCTTTCAAAGTTCCAAACCTTGCGCCTGTTCTATCGATCGCCAGAGATTATCGAGCGCATTACCCGCGAAGCCATTGCCGATGCTGCGGCAGACAATGTGCGTTATTTGGAACTACGCTTTACCCCGGTCGCCCTGGGTCGTGCGGAGAGTTTTCCCCTGCGCGATGTAATTGACTGGGTTATCCAGGCCAGTCAGGCCGCCTCGGGAGAACTGGGGATCAAAACCCGCCTGATCGCCAATGTCAACCGTCATGAAAGCCCAGAGCTGGCTACGCAAGTAGCCCGTCTGGCTGCTGAACGCATCTCCGATGGATTAGTAGGGTTAGATCTGGCCGGCAACGAAGCTGATTTTTCTGCTTTGCTTTTTGCAGATGTAATCAAGGAAGCGCGCCAGGCTGGTTTACAGATCACTCTGCACGCCGGGGAATGGGGCGGAGCCGGCAATGTAAGTGAAGCTATTACCCAGCTTGGCGCCCAACGCATTGGTCACGGTGTACGCGTACTTGAAGATCCCCAGGCAACTTCACTGGCTCGCGAGCGCCAGATACCATTTGAAGTCTGCATCACCAGTAATTACCAGTCGGGAGTGGTTCCGGCGCAAAATGCTCACCCATTGGCGCGTATGCTTGCGCTTGGCTTAAATGTCACCATTAATACAGACGACCCCAGCATCTCGCAAATCTGCCTAAGCGATGAGTATCGCCGCGCTTGCGAAGAGTTGGGGCTGTCACTCCCTCAGCTAAAAAGCTGTGTTCTGGCTGCTGCTCGGGCTGCTTTTTTGCCTGCTGACGAAAAAGCGGCTCTGGTGAGCGAGTTGGAGGCAAGTTTTCCTGCGCGCTAACTCAGCTCAGTCAGCCAATGGATGTATGGAACAAGTGCACTGTTAACTTTCGACGCGGCGTTCCCATTCCTCTACCGACTCGCGGATCAACGCACGCACATCTGCATCAGGAACTTCATCCACACCTGCAAACTGGTCTAAACCCACCATTACCACCATACCTTTACCCGGGATTTCCATCAGGCGTATGGCTCGCTTGATCGACTGATCAGCAGCCAGTTTTTCCTGCAATATTTCATCAATCTGAGCCGCGATACTGGGCAAGGACGGCTCTGGTTTGCGTGCATCCGCCCGTATCGCCCGGGAAATGACGTCTGCTGGGCCAATGCGCGCGGGTTTGCCGTCGCTGGTCAGGGGTGTCAGTGGAACGGGAAGTGGCTCAGGGGTTTGCTCATGAGCTTGGTGGATGCCAGACCAGTTATTAAGTTCTTCCAGGGTGCTGCGCAAAGAATCCAGTGCCCCAGGCGAAAGCTCAGCTGGCGCACTCGCCTGCTCGCCTTTCAGCCCGACTACCAGGCGCAAGCGAACTGGATCGCGCCACACTCGTAATAGGTCGACCCGGAGGGTTTCCTTGGGAATCTCGCTGGGCTTACTCGCTGGAGCGCTGCGACCACTAAAAAGCAAAGCCCCGATGGCTGTCCCAGCCGCAAGGGCAATAAAAGCAACCAGTAGGAGGAGTTGTAGTTCTGACATGGTTATCCCTCACGAGGTTAAAGCAGACAGCACCTGGCAAGATGGGCAGTAATGTGTGCCACGCTGCCCGACCACCAGACGTTCAACCGGCGCACCACAAACCAGGCATGGCTCACCAGTGCGCTGGTATACTCGAAGATACCGCTGGTAATCTCCCCCGCGATAGACCCAATCAATACTCGTACCATGGCGCTCAATTCCATCCTTCAACACCTGGCGAATACTATCCAAAAGAAGGTTGGATTGCTGCAGGGTAAGAGAGCTGGAAATCGTCAATGGATGCAGCCTGGCAAGGTGCAAGGCTTCATCGGTATATATATTTCCTAAGCCTGCCAAAAAATGTTGGTCCATTAAAAGCGGTTTCAATTGTCTGCGGAAGCTGCTTACTCGATTATAAAACCCCTCGCCTTCTAATGACCTATCAAAAGGCTCAGGTCCAAGATTGCCCAGCACAATTTGAGGATCAGCCACCAGCCACATACGCCCAAATTTGCGGGCGTCGTTAAAAGCCAGGCGCCATCCATCCTCAAACTCCAGTGTAGCGCGGTGGTGAGGCGCAAGCGCCTGATTCTGTGGCTCAACGATAAGATCACCGCTCATGCGCAGGTGAATGAGCAATGTATCCTGAGTGAGACTCAAGAGCAGATATTTCCCCCGCCGGCCAATGCTCTGGATTGCCTTCCCGGTTAAGCGTTCCTGAAAAGTTGACACATCCGGTTCGGCTACAGTACGCGCCCACAGTACCTGCGCTGCAGCAACTTTGCGTCCCAGGATCCCCGGCTGGTCTGCATTTCCCTGGCGCAAGAACCTGGCTATGGTCTCAACTTCAGGAAGCTCTGGCATGTTTACCTATTCGTGGAACATTTCGCCCACGCTACGTCCTTCATGGGCGCGCAGCATCACCTCACCCAATAAAGGGGCTATAGAAAGGATTTTTAACTTGTCACCGATCAGCGCTCGCTTTTCAGCGGAAACAGGGACTGTATCGGTGGTGATGATCTCTTCCACGGGAATACTCGAGAGGCGCTCGGCTGCTGGACCTGAAAAGATAGGATGCACAAATACCATAAACACCCGTCGTGCGCCCTCCCGCTTAACCAACTGCACCGCCTGCACCATTGAGCCTGCCGTGTCGACTTCATCATCCACAATGATCACGTCACGGTTTGCCACCGAACCGATCAGCGACAGCGCTTCGGCGTGGGCATCTGCTCCAGCACGACGTTTCTCCACAAAGGCGATCGGTACCCCAATCTGGGCCGCAAAATTGCGCCCTTTCTTCGCAAAACCCAGGTCGGCTGCTACTACCACCGGATCATAAAGGCCGGGAAGAAAGGTTTCCACATACTTGGTCAGGATATGGAAAGCGGTCAGGACATCGCCAGGGATCGAAAAGAATCCCTGGATCTGCCCGGCATGTAAATCCAACGTCATATACCGGTCAGCCCCGGCCACTTCGATCATGTCTGCCACCAAACGCGCTGTGATGGGTACGCGCGGTTTGTCTTTTTTATCCGAGCGAGCATAAGCTAAATACGGGATCACTGCTGTGACCCGGGCAGCCGAATCCAGTCGCAGAGTCTGTAACATGATCAGCAATTCCATCAGATTACGATGCACCGGCGCGCTAGTCGTCTGAACCACGTAAACATCTTGACCGCGCACACTCTGGTGCAAGCGGACGAACAAATTTTCGTTCGCAAATTGGATCACATCACGTCCGCTGGGAGTAATCCCCAGATAGGATGCAATTGACTGCGCCAGCTCAGGAGAGCCAGTGCCTGCAAATAGATGGATATCTCCGTACATTCCGCAATCCCGATAGATATGATGTGATGTCACGCCTGAGCCTCCTCCCACTCGCTTCGCAGAACACTCATGATCAGGATATCTATGTATTGGCCATTCTTGTACATCCCCTGACGTTTGCGCCCTTCGTGCACAAACCCAACCTTTTCATAAGATCGAATTGCGCGTGGGTTTGTTTCATAGACGTCCAGAGCAATGCGGTTCAAATTTAGTGTCTTAAATCCATGCTCCAGCAGCAAGCGCATCGCATCGCTGCCAAACCCTTGGTTCCAGAGTGATTTTTCACCGATGAAGATACCAACTTCCGCAGAACGCGCCCGCCAATCGATATTATGAACTCCGCAGTTTCCGACAGGCACCCAATCATCACCTTGCTGAATTTCGATGACCAGCGGATGTTGTTCGATCGGGCGATTGAGCATATTGGTGAACCAAGTCTCTTCGTCTTCTAAAGACATGGGCAACGAAACCAGTAAACCGGCCGTCACTTCAGGATCATTCAGCCAGGCCACAAATAGCTGCAGATCGGCACGCGTTGGGGCCCGCAAGCGCATTCCTTTGCCGTTGATCATGCTTCACCACCATCCAGCAATTGCTGTACCGCCTGCCAGGGTGAAACCCGGCGAGCTACCATCTGGACAAGGATTTGGCGGTACTCATCTGCATCGGAAGATGCCCGCCAGCGTGCGACAAGCGTAGCCTGCAGTAGATTTTCCAATTCAGTCTGCACGCGCGCCAGCTCTCGGCGCTGACGCTCACCAGAGACCTCCAGAAATTTGCGATGTTGCTCGATCGCCTCGACTAACTCCGCAATACCATCGCCTTCGGTAGCCACAACCTTTAATACAGGTGGAGTCCAAATGCTGCCATCCGGGTCTACCTGAGGCACATCTGAGAGCGTTACTTGATATCCGTGGTGCTGGAAAGTACGCGGAGCGGTCTGCGCCAATTGAAGGTTGTTACGCAAAGCGCGTTCTGTAGCCTCCACGCCCGGACGATCGGCCTTATTGATCACCAGGATATCGGCGATCTCTAAAATACCAGCCTTAATGGCCTGGATTTCATCGCCCAGACCAGGCGCTTCAACCACCAATGTGGTATGCGCCAGGCGTGCAATATCCACTTCACTTTGCCCCGCGCCAACCGTCTCCACCAGGATCAGATCGAAACCCGCAGCATCCAACACCTGAACCATCCCGGCTGTAGCGGCTGCCAGCCCGCCCAGCGTGCCTCTGGTAGCCATCGAACGGATGAATACACCCGGATCTCCAGCCAGGTCGCGCATCCGCACCCGATCACCCAGAATGGCCCCACCCGTAAATGGGCTGGATGGGTCAACGGCAACAATTGCCACCCGGCGGGGAGTAAAATTACCACCCTGGCGGTAATAGCGCGCCAACTGGTTGACCAGGCTGGACTTCCCGGTGCCCGGCGCGCCAGTCACTCCAATACGATGAGCTTTTCCGGTATGCGGATAGAGAGCATTCAAAGCTGCCCAACCTTCGGGCAGCCCGTTTTCCACCTGCGTAAGCAGCCGGGCCAATGCCAGCCGGTTGCCTGCCAGTACAGATTCAACCACAGACATAACTAGCGCAGTCCACCCTGAGCCGGCTGGGTGTCTGCATCACTGTATCCCAATACAGCCCTGCGAACATCCAGAATGATGGCCTCCGTAATAGTTCCCGGACCATACACGCCAACCACGCCCATTTCGAGCAAACGCGGCACATCCTCGTCAGGAATAATTCCACCTACGAAAACTTTAACATTTTCCTGACCATTGGCACGCAGCATTTCCAATATGCGTGGCACCAGCGCCATGTGAGCTCCTGAAAGAACCGAAAGGCCCACGACGTCTGCATCTTCTTGCAGGGCTGTCTCCACAATCATTTCAGGTGTCTGGCGCAAACCGGTGTAAATCACTTCCATCCCGGCATCGCGTAAAGCCCGGGCGACTACTTTAGCGCCCCGATCATGTCCATCCAGACCTGGTTTGGCCACTACCACGCGAATTTTCCGTTCACTAATACTATCTTTGTGTTCGTTCATGGAGACCTTCCCATTTTCTAGTAGATAATCCGATTATACCGCCACTTCATTTGTAAGGCTCTATGATCCCGCTTCGCACTTATTTTCTTAATGCGGGTCTATTCGTCTTGCCAACTCGATCTCTTCCCACTAGAATCAAACCAATACAACCGCCCATCAGCAGGAGGAAACATGCAAGCACCCCCCACTCCACCCAACCCGCAAGAAATGCAAGCACAGCTAAAGCAAATGCTGCGACCCTGGGAAGCAGCACTGGAGAATCCGGCCAGCGTCCAGGAAGGGGTGCTTCACCAGCTTTTGCTCCAATATGCTCAGACGGGTTATGGCCAAACTCATGGCGCTGGGCTGATTGAAAGCCTGTCTGATTACCGGCGTGCCTTTCCGGTGGCAAATTACGCTGATTTCCGCCCATTGATCCAGGCGGTTATGTCTGGAGATATCGGAAAACTACTCTGGGAAGAACCCCTGGGCTGGGCAATCACGCGCGGAACTACCCAGGGCGAGTCAAAATTTATCCCGATGACCCCCACCGATATGCGCATGCGCGCATCCGCCGGGAGAGCCATGCTGGCATATGTCGCCTCAACCGGGCGCTTTGATCTTTTAGCAGGCGTCAACTTAAACCTGAATTTCCCCTCTGTCGTAGGCACTATCCAGATGGGTGAGCGCTTGTTGGAGTATGGCTATAGCTCCGGTATCTACACGCGCTATGTATCTACAGCCACCCCCATCCGGTCTGTGCCTGCCCAGGAAGAGATTGATGCCCTGGGTGGAGGTAAGTCCATCCAGGATTGGGAGCGCCGTTTCGAGCTGGCTTATAATCGCTGCAAAGACCTGAATGTCACCCTGGTGGGAGGTGTGTGCCCAACTGCCATTCGCTTTGGGCGTTACCTCAAACAAAAACATGGCTATTACCCACGCAAACTCTGGAAACCTCAGATTTTAACCCTGGGAAGCGTACCAGGGATTAATACGTATTACCAGCCGGTGTTGAATGCCTTGTATGGACAGGAGGCGGCCATTCGAGAGATCTATGGCACAACCGAGGGGATGTTCGGCCAGCAGCGTGATGAAAAGCGCGCCTGGGTACCGAATTATGACCTGTTCTTCTTTGAGGTAATGACTGCTACGGGTATCAAGATGCTGCATGAAATGCAGCCCGGAGAGACGGGTGGTCTGGTCGTTTCGACCCCCATCCTGCCGCGCTACCGGATAGGAGATATGATCCGCGCTTCCACGCCGCCCTATTTTCGCTGTATCGGGCGCGAGAAATGGACCACACCCTTGCGTTATGCGTGGCAGGAATTTTCCAGCCTAAATTTTGGTCGTCTCTAGGGCCAATCAGCGCTTGCGCAACAAACCACCTATGAGGATCGAAAAACCAATCCCGATTAGAATTAGCGGCCAGATTAAATTCCAACTGACCAGGTTTCCCAATCCAAGAGCGATCAGCACAATCCCAAAGATAATGCTGCCGCCGACCGGGCGACGATAGGCTGGTAATACTAAACGCGCCAGCACGCCCAGCAAAACAATTATGCCAGCTCCAACCAGGATCAATCCCCAGGTCCGGACACTGCCAAACATACCCAGACCCGGGATATCTCTCACCGTACTGCGCAGATTATCCAGGATACCCAGGTTGCTGGCCAGCAGCACCAGACCGGCCCAGATGAGGATCGCTGCACCCACCACTGCGCCCAAGGGGTCGTTCTGCCACTTCTCTTCGGGAGCTTTCTCCTCTCTCTTTTCGCGCTCTTTCTCGTCAAATTTTTCGTCTGCCATGCTGCCCTCCATCGTGGCAACCACGCCTATAAACCATGTGCTTTGTTTTGCCCCAAATGAGTATAGCAAACTCGAAGAGGCAATTCAAGTATCAGTTCAAGTGCATCACCGTTGGGCGCAAATCTAGCTCATCGATCAATGCACCTAACTCAGTCTCACTGAGCGCCCTGCCTTTACCGGCATACGCAGTCAGTGCCGCTTCCATGGCATTAACCCCAAAAGATCGCCCATCGTAACGGGGCGTGGAGGTGATCACCAGGCGTACACCCCGCTGGCGCAGCATTGTGATATTCTGGTCGGTTGTGGTGTTGGTCACCACCGTCTTGCCGTGCAACTTTGCTGGAGCGTACTTGCGGATATAATGCAAATCGCCGGCAATCAGATCGGCGGCCTGCCAATATTGAATATATTTGGGTTGTGGGGATTCTTCTTTGGCGCCGGGTGGGTAAAGCATGCGCATCGGGAAATAACCTGCCAGAGGTAAAATAACCCGCGCCACACGCTTATATTGCGCCAGCCCGCGCACCGGGACAGGTATTCCCAGGTAAAACATCAAATCACCGATGATCACCTCATCCGTCACGCTGCTAACCGCCTGAACCAGGCCAATCCGGTCGACACAGGAGGGCATAAATGCGCGCTGAAAATGAGGTACTTCCCCCAGCATCGGCTCGGCGCGCTCAAAAAGCTTTTGCTCTAATACATATTTCAGCACTCGACCATCAACCAGCGGACTGCGGTGAACGCCTTCAACCATTTTAAGCGCCTGGCGGATGGGATAATCACAACCATCCAGGCGCACATACAGGTCGATGCCGCCAACGCTTAATGCATCGACTTTTCCGTCCAGCTCGGTGAATAAGCGCCGGGCGACCTGCTCATTACCGCCTGTACCGATGCGCTGCAGCTCGACAAGCTGCCCATTGAAATCAATGACCACTTTTTTATCGCGCGTGGGGCTACCCAGGCTGATGCTTACGGCGCGTTTCACAGGCAAACCCCTCCCCAGGCAATCGTGCAAACTACTCGCATTGCCTGATTCCTCAGCGCACGCAACTGGCATTTAGCCAGATATAATAACTGCCAGTTTCTCAATATGCTATTCACCCTGATATACTGCTTTCTGGTAGAGAACCTTATTCATTTGGGAAATTATTAGCTTTATTGTACATGAGGATTGCTTGCAATGGAACACCATCACCACCAAACTGATCAGCCCGTGCCCGGAACGCCCTGGAGCATTCCTACGCGTTACCTGATCTTCAGCATCGTGATACTGCTCCTGGCAGCATTTATTTACTATGCGCGCACCATTATTGGCCCGCTGGTGATCGCGGCTCTCGTCGCCTATGTACTGAACCCGGCCGTCACGCTGGTCATGCGGCATACACGCCTGAAAAGACGGGCTCTGGCTGTCCCCATGGTTTATGTTGTATTCTGGCTTGCGCTGGCTGCTATCCCAGCGATGCTCACGCCAACCATTATTGCTCAAATCAGCGGCATCAGTGATGATCTTGTAGGGTTGCAAGGCACCCTGGAGCGATTTCTCGAGCAACGCAACCTGGATGCGCTTCCGCTTACCCCAAGTGGATTACCCCTGGACTTGCCGCAGCTACTTTCGGGGGTTTTTAACCCGGCGCAATTACTCGGTATCCTGGAAACCGCAACTACGAACTTCACCTGGATTCTTTTGATTATTGTAGTGACTTATTATTTTCTTCTGGACTGGGAGAAACTGGTGGCTTGGCTCTTCCGGTTGGTGCCAGAGCCTTATCAAGAAGATGCTCAAAGGCTGTTCGGCGATATCCAGGCCGTCTGGCAGGCCTACTTGCGCGGCCAACTTCTTTTGATGTTAATCGTCGGAGTCAGTACCTGGTTGCTGGCAGCCGCGGTTGGCTTGCCGGATGCTCTGCTGATCGGATTTCTGACAGGCGCGTTGGATGTTGTCCCAAATGTAGGCGCGGTGGTAGCTATGGTGGTGGGTGCGGGCGTAGCTTTCTTTACCGGCTCTACTTATTTGGCAATCTCAAATTTTTGGTTTATGCTTTTAGTCGTGGCGATCTTTGCCTTCATCCAAGGGGTCGAGAGCGTCTGGATCAGACCGCTTATCTTCGGTCATAGTATGCGATTACATCCAGCAATCGTATTTGTGGCCATCGTCGGCGCGTTAGCCCTTGCGGGAGTTGTGGTTGCCCTGATTATCATCCCGATCATCAGCAGTCTGGAAATCCTGGGTAACTATATCTTCCGGCGCATTCTCGGACAAAATCCATGGGAGAATACTACCATGCTCGACCAGGCCTCGCCGGAAGAACAAACTGAATAATACTCTTTTGTAGTTGCGCACTTCAGAGGAAATGATCAGGGAACCAGTACTGGTTTAGGATGGCGCAAGAACAACCACTCCATCGCAATGGCGGCCATGTACAGGGCCGATACAGCAAAAAAGATCACCACAAAACCCTGCTCGCCATACTGCACCTGTAGCCATCCGCTGATTTGGGGCATGACGAACCACCCAAATTCAAAAGACAGCGCGGACAGGCTCATGGTGAGCGCCTGAGTGCTGATCGGCACCTGCTCCAACAAGAATGTCTGATAAATTGGATTGCTTAGATTCATCAGCGCCAGGCGAAAGATATAAGCAACCCCTGCCACAACAAACCAGACGGAAGCTGAGCCAGACTGATTAACCACCGCCAGTACGCCCAGACCCATGGTCAGTAAAAATGGTATGGACAGAGCCTGGGTGAAGATAACTGCCCCAATCTTACCCATCCGATCTGCCAGGGGAGGTCCCAGGAATTGAGCTACAGCCATCGATAGCCCGCCGATGGCAAACATAAACGAAATCGGGCCGTCTGCCATCCCATACACTTTGCGGAAATAAATATTCATGAAGGGCATGATCAAGCCTGCCCCCAGGCCAATCACCAGTTGCGGCGCCAGCAAGCGGCTCATTTGGCGTCCATGCTCCCAAAGCTGCACCCACGGTAAAGCAATTTTCCTGCCGCTCTCCAGGCGAGGCGCGCGTATCCCCAGGACCGGTAAAGTCGAGAGCAGCATTACAAAGATCATACTGCCGATCGCCGACTGGTAAGCCAAGGTATGGGTTGGCTCAACGCCGAAATAAGTGCCCAGAATAGAGGGCAGCCAGCCACCCAACAGATTTCCAAAGAAACTTGAAATGGTCATCAAACCAAAGTTAAAACTAAAGACCCACTGGCGCTCTTCGGGAGAGGTATTGGACATTAAGAATGGCGCAATGGCCACCTGGCGCACACTCATGGAAAGCCCGACAATCATCTGAAAAATCACCAGTGCAGGGGCAAAGGGCAGCAGCACCAACCCTGCCAGTGCAGTAGAGCCGATGATAGCGCTGGAAAGCATGATCTTCTTCTGGGAGAAACGCTCCGCCAGATAAGCGGCCGGCAGAGCCATCAAGATATTGGCAAACGAGCTGGCGGTTTGCAACGTGCCAATAAATGCCTCGTCGTATCCCAGGCTTAAAACATAGAAGTTAAATAGAAAACGAAATACACCAAATGCCAGGCCGATGAAAGCTGAATGCAGCATTACCTGCCGGGCATTGAAAGAAAACTGACGGGTCTTTTCGATATACTGGGAGAATCCAGTCAAGGTGTGTGGCACAGAGACTCCTGATTAGATAATGATCTAATCAAGTTTACCACTCTCTGGCGAAACCACGAGGTGATATTTGTCACTCTTCCGTCCCCCATCCAATGGCCACCCACGCCCGTAATTCCTACACGGCGCAGTGATCTACGAAAATCAAGCGGGCCATTTTGTCAGTGTTTTCGGCAAGCGCTCGAAATCCTTCAGCACCGTCTGAGCCGCGAAATAGCCGCACAGCCCATGCACGCCTCCCCCGGGCGGGGTGGATGAGCCACAGAAATATAATCCTTTACGCGCCATGCGATAAGGTGTAAGGCTGAAGGTGGGACGGGTAAAGAACTGCCACAGATCCTGCACACCACTATTGATATCCCCCTGGACGTAATTAGGATTGTATGCTTCCATCTGGGCAGCATTACGCGTGTGGCGGGCCAAAATGCGCTGGCCAAAGCCAGGGGCAAAGCGTTCGATCTGTGCTTCGATAGGTCCACTCATATCTACGGTAGAGCCAGCCGGTACATGGCTGTACGCCCAGACGGTATGTTTGTCCTGTGGCGCCCGGCTGGGGTCCCAAACCGTGGGCTGTGAAAGCAGCACAAAGGGGCGCTCAGGATGCTGTCCGCGCCAGACAGCCTTCTCGGCCACGGCAATTTCCTGCAAAGTACCGCCCAAATGGAAGGTTGCAGTTCTCAGGCACTCTGAATTTTCCCAAGGGATTGGGCCATCCAAGGCGTAATCCACCTTGAAGACCCCTTGACCGTAACGGAAGCGATTCAGTTGGCGGCGATACCCGTCTGGCAGCCAATCACCGGCAATGCGCAACACACTGCGCGGTGGAGTATCAAACAGGACCACGCGCGTCTCGGGTAGCTCAGACAGAGAATTCACCCAGGTACCAGTGACCAGCTCACCCCCCAAAGATTGATAGTAAGAAACCAGAGCGTTTGCCAAAGCTTGCGTGCCGCCCTGGACAATCGGCCAGCCTACCACATGCGACAACATACTGAGCATCAGGCCAAACGCTCCGGTCAGAGGACGGTCCAGGGGGACCATGGAATGCCCGGCCATTCCGGCGAACAAAGCCTGCGCTCCCGGAGTACGAAACAACATCCGCGCCAGCGGCTCAGCAGGCAAGAGAGACTGCGGCGCCACGCGCAGTATGGAAAATGGATGGCGCGGGGGTAGAGGCAGTGGGCCGACCAAATCGGCAAACAGCTCTTCCCAGTGTTCAACCCAGAAACTAATTGCGCGGCGATACGCCGGACCATCAGCCCCCAGGCCCTCCACCATGGCCTCGAAATTACGCTCCACCAGCACCACCAGCCCGCCGTCCAACGGGTGAGCAAGGGGGGCGTCTGGTTCAATCCACTTCAGCCCGTGCTCAGTCAGGGGTAAAGAACGAAAAAGCGGCGAAGCCTTCCCGAAAGGATGCACCGCCGCACAGGGATCATGAATGAAGCCAGGCAGGGTTAACTCAGCAGAGCGTGCCCCTCCCCCGGCGACCGAGCTGCCCTCTACAACCAGCACACTAAACCCCGCCCGCGCCAATATGATGCCAGCTGCCAGTCCATTCGGACCGGCGCCGACTACAATAGCATCATAGGAGCTGCGTAAAGATTGAAAATCAGGCATCAGTTGTGAAGCAGTATACTCTTCATCAGGCGCGCATCAATGCTAGCTACCTGCTCGGTGAACCAGTTTGTTGGATGATTTATAAACTACCTGCAGCTACTGCTGCCGCTTCATCATCAAAAATCGCAATCGCTTCGTTGAGTCGCGTCAGGTCAAAAATCTGCTTATAGTGCTCGCTCAAACCGCACGCCATCAGGCGCTGGCGCTGGCGATTGGCACGGATTAGCAAAGTCACTAACAGCCCAATCCCCGAGCTGTTCATATACTCCAGATCGCTGAAGTCGAGGATGATGGCTTGCACTCTGGGTGCAGAAGCCTGGCTATAAGCCTCCATCAAGGGGGCCTCGGCCTGTGCGTTGATCTCACCCTTAATATGGATCACGCGCGTCAGGTTGTTAGGAGTGCTTACAGATAGGGTTACTTTCGGTTCAATCATGGAGTTCTCCTTAAAAATCTGATCAACAAATACCGATTAATTCAATGACCAGCCTGGTACTTTAGTCCTCATTTAATGGCGCTTTTCTCCCAGGTTGAAGATCAAATCCAACTGGTTAATGCCCGCTGCACCGGAAACCTGTAATTCATCCACCATATGCTGAATAAGGAATAATCCCCAGCCGCGTGGGGACTGTAAACCTTCCAGCTTGGCCTCCAGATCGGGTAGCTCAGGGGATTCATAATCAGGCCCCGGCCCCTGATCGATGATCCGTACGCGCAGTTTCTCGGCTGTGTAGTAAACACTGATCTGTACCGGTAGATCAGCCTGATAATGATTGCCATGTTCCATGGCATTCATGGTGGATTCCGCTACAGCCGTTTTCACCCGCTCCAGCAAGGTTTCTGGCAGGTTTAATGGCTGAATCAAGTTGGCGACCTCCGCCATAGCGGTTTTTTCATTTCCAGGCACACTGGGTAAAGAAAATTCGGCTAGGGTATGCCAGACCGGGTCCGTCCAATCACTCCTATGGCTCATGTCCACATCACTATTCGTTGTCTCTTTAATCACCAAGTTCGCACCTACGACCAAATCCCGCTTTGGGGCGACCTTCGTACACAAGGCTTTTCCACACTACAAATCATGTTTTTACCTCCGGAGATTAAGTAATTCGCTGGTTTAGAGCCTGATTTGTTAATCGACTTATAGCGAATTACATAGTTATATCATACCTGGTTAGCGTCCGGAGAACGTTACGGAATTCGTTACGGAAATTTTTCGTTACGTTTTTTAGGGTAAAATTGATCCAATATGGATCGTCAAGCGCCGGTTTGGGCATTATATTTATTGGGCACGCCGCGCCTGGAAAGATCCGGGCATCTGGTGGAGATGGACACGCGCAAAGCGCTGGCATTGCTGGCTTATCTGACTTTGACTGAAACAAGCCACAGCCGCGAATCTTTAGCTGCCCTGTTTTGGCCAGAATACGACCAGTCTTCGGCGCGGGGTGCGCTACGGCGTACGCTTTCTACGCTGCACAAAGCTACTGGAGGAATTGTCCTTGACATCGCCCGCGAACGGATACGCATTCATACGGATAGCCCACTGTGGGTAGATGTGCTGGCCTTCCGCCAGCTTATCTCAAAAGAAAGCCACGCCACAACAGCAGACTCCAGAAACGCACAACAAACCCTCCAACAGGCAGTAGATCTGTATACAGGGGATTTCTTACAAGGTTTTACCCTGCGCGACAGCCCTGCTTTTGATGATTGGCAATATTTTCAAACCGACAGCTTGCGTCGTGAATTGGCCGGCGCATTGGAAAGGCTGGCCCTGATTTACACCACCCAGCTGCAGGATACACAGGCAATTCTTTCAGTCAGGCGCTGGCTGGCGATGGATGAACTTCAAGAGGATGCCCAGCGCTGGCTGATGAAACTTTACGCCTGGGCCGGGCAGCGTGGCACTGCTTTACGCCAATACCGTGAATGTGTGCGCGTTTTAGAGCAGGAGCTGGGCGTGCCGCCCCTGACAGAAACGACCCAGCTCTATCAGGCGATCCTGGAAAATCAACTGCCAGCCAGACCCCTCGCAGAGCCACCTGCCAGGGTTGAACAGCCAGTTAATTTAAGCGCTCCAGAAGACTATCCACTCACCGGCCGAGATGCGGAACTCGGGCAGTTGCAAAATATTTACTGGACCGGCTCTGGACGGGGAGCTTTGGTGCTCATTGAAGGCGAGGCAGGTGTAGGCAAAACTCGCCTGGCTGAAGAAATCTTGCGGGATGCACGTCAGGCAGGGGCAGTGACTTTAACGGCCCGCTGCTATGAAGGCGAAACCCAGCTCGCTTACGGGCCATTTCTCGAAGGTATCCAAAGCCTTCTTAACCTGCCTTCCAGCCTGGCTAGCCTGGAAAAGATCTCGCCCCACTGGCTTAGTGAAGCCGCACGCCTGGCCCCCGATCTGACCAGGATATGCCCTGATCTCCCCACTCCCCCGGCATCCAACGGACCGGGCTCGCAAAGCCGGTTTTTCGAAGGAGTTCGCCAGTTATTAATGGGCCTGCTCTCAGGTAACCCACCGGGCATCTTATTCCTGGATGATTTACACTGGGCGGATAGCGCCACCCTGGATTTACTCTTCTACATGGTGCGCCGCTTACGTGGACACGCGGTTTTGGTGATGCTCACCTGGCGCGAGCGGGCGCTATCCGCTGATGTGCGCATCAAGAGCCTGGTGACGGATGCGCTGCGTTCCGGCTATGGCTTCACCATCCCGCTCAAGCGCCTGACTACCACAGCCGTGATCAAGCTCGCCGGACAATCCGCTCAGTCTATTTCGGAGGAGCAATGCCTAAAACTCTTTGCCGAAACTGAGGGCTTGCCGCTGTTGGTGACTTCTTATCTCGATGCCATCAAACAGCGTGGCACTCTGCCAGCAAATGCAGATTGGGAGATGCCTGACAGTGTCCGCAGTTTATTGCGCAGTCGCCTGCCAGCGCCAGATGAACCCAGCTGGCAATTATTGACCACCGCAGCCGTAATTGGGCATGCCTTCGATTTCGATACCTTGCGCCAGGCCAGCGGGCGCAGCGAGCTGGAGACGGTGAGCGGACTGGAAACCTTGCTCACACTGGGTTTAATTCGGGAGCAAGGCGAGAGCGACTGCCCCGGTGAGACACGCTACGGATTCACCCACGAAAAACTACACCATCTAGTCTATGAAGAGATCAGCCTGGCCCGCCTGCGCCTGCTTCATCAGCGTGTCGCCGAAGCCCTGGCTGCAGGGCGGGCTGCGAAAACAGGGCACACCCGGCTGGAGAGCGGACATTTAGCTGCGCGTATCGCCCAACATTATCGCTCGTCCGGGCAAGACACAATGGCAGCCGAATACTACCAGCAGGCTGGCGATTATGCCCGCCAGTTGTTCGCCAATCAGGAAGCCTTAGCCCATTATCAGGCTGCGCTGGCCCTCAGCCCCAGCCAACCCGCCACACTTTACGAAGCGATGGGGGATTTGCACGTATTGGAAGGCGATTATCCAACCGCCATTCGCAGCTATGAAACAGCCGCCGCACTGCTGAGCCAAGCTGAACTCCCTGGTATTGAACATAAGCTGGGGAATATCCATGGCCTGTTGGGAGAGTGGGAACTGGCTGAATGTCATTATCTAGCAGCCCTAGAAGGTCTGCCAGATCCCGCGAGTCAGGCCTGGGCGTATGCAGACTGGTCCCGGACAACCTTTCGGCATGGCGAACCAGCACGCGCCCTGGAGCTGGCTAACAAATCACTGGACCTGGCACAGATCAGCCTGGATGCGCGCGCCCTGGTTCAGGCTCACAATATAATGGGCATTCTGGAGCGCAACCGAGGCGCGCTGGATGATGCCGCCACACATCTAGAGCAAGGTCTCCAACTGGCTGAGGCTTCAGGCGACCTGAGCATGCAAGCCGCCGCCTTAAATAATCTGGCGCTTATCCGGGCGGCGCAAGGCGATCCCACAGCTGCAATCCCGCTCGCCCAGCAGGCCCTGGAGCTGTGCCTGCGGCAGGGCGACCGACACCGGGCAGCAGCCTTGCACAATAACCTGGCTGATTTTCTGCATGAACTGGGTGAAGAGGAAACCGCCATGCAGCATCTCAAGCAAGCTGCGACCCTGTTTAGTGAGATTGAGGTCGACGACCAGGCGCTAAAACCCGAGATTTGGAAGCTAACCGAGTGGTGAGCAGGGTTTCATGATGAGAATTTTGGCCATTATTTCTGCCGAGTATGGCAAGCGCCACGTGGACAACCTGCGCGCCCATGCCCCCCAAAACTGGCAGATCGAAATCTGGCAAGCGCCTTTAATCCTGCCGCCTGTCATTGATTACCCCGAGGACTATCTTCCGGCGGAGTTCCCCCCTGCTGATCTGCTGCTCTCATTTGCGGAACACAGAGGAGTCGCCGAGCTACTGCCAGATATCGCCCGTTTGTGCGGGGCAAGTGCGGCGATCGTCCCGGTGGATAACGAAGCCTGGTTACCGCGTGGCCTGGCGCGCCAGCTACGCGGCTGGATGGAGGATATCCAGATAGTTTGTGTGACCCCCAAACCGCTGTGCTCGTTGACTGAAAGCGAATACTGGGTCACGCGCCGCCAGCGTATCCAATACGATCAGCCCCTGATCGCTGAATTTGCCCGGCACTTTGGTAAGCCGCGCTTCGATGTCAAGGTGGATCCGGAAACCCGCACCATCCAACAGATCGAAGTGCAGCGCGATTCCTTCTGTGGTTGTGCTCGTTACGTCGCCGAGCAATTGATTGGCTGTCCGGTGGATGAGGCTCCAGAAAAAACTGGCCTGCTGCACCACCATTACCCTTGTTGGGCCAGCATGGGCATTGATCCCGACTTCAGCGACACCTTGATGCACGTCTCGGGTAATATTTTCAAAGACGAGATCAGTGAACAAATCAAGCCTTACCGGCAGATCAATTATCTGGTCCCCGGGTCATCCAGCCCGGAATCGGGTGATACAACTGATCAATAGAGGCTGCAAATGCCAATTCTCACACGCTGGTATGTAAAAACTTCATTGTTGTACCTGGTATTGAGCCTGTTAATCGGATTGCTGAACACCATTCAGCCAATAACAGGGCTATCTGTACCTGCTGTCTTCCCAGTTTATCTACACCTGTTGACCATCGGTTGGCTGACCTTGTTGATCTTTGGGGTAGTGTTCTGGATGTTCCCCAAGTACAGTCGCGAACAGCCTCGCCGCAGCGAAAAGCTAGGCTGGGTAGTGTATGTCACCGTCAACCTGGGCTTGGTCTTGCGCGCCGCCAGCGAACCTTTAAATTCGCTGCAACCGGGAGGTCTATGGGGCTGGATGTTAGCGCTCTCAGCCGGCCTGCTATGGATTGCAGGGATTATGTTTGTGATCAACACCTGGGGTAGGGTCAAGGAACGCTGAATGCCACTCCTGAGCCGCTGGATGGTGAAATTTGCACTGGCTTACCTGGCGCTTGGCTTTACGTTGGGTGGTTTGCTGCTGGCCAACAAAGGCGTACCCATCCACCCACTGCTCTGGCTGCTGCTGCCCGCGCACCAAGAATTCCTGATCAACGGTTGGATGGTACATCTTGCTTTAGGAGTCGCCTTTTGGATCCTGCCGCGCTTCGCCCAAGAACCCAAACGCGGCAATACTCAACTGGCCTGGATAGGATGGGTTTTATTAAATCTTGGTATTTGGGGCATCAGCCTAAGCCCTTACCTGCCTGGCTGGGCATGGATGCCCATCTTGGGGAGGTTGTTTCAGGCAGGCGGTGGCCTGGTCTTTGCTTTATATGCCTGGCCGCGGGTAAAGCCCAGCGGTTCGTAATTCCCCCTCGTTTGCTTGTTCGCAATTCTAAGGATCAAGGCGCCGAGCAGCGCAAAGTCAGTTCTGGATGAAAAATAATCCGATATGGGTCGGGTTTTTCGCCATTGAGAAGTTGGATAAGGGATTGCATACCAGTGACACCCAAGGTGCGATGTGGGACATGCAGTGAAGTAAGCGGGGGCGTCATTAAAGAAGCCAGGGGGATATCATCTGAGCCAATTATTTCGATATCCTGAGGAACCCTTCGGCCAAGTTTTTGGCAGATACGTAAGGCACCAATTGCTACCAGGTCATTAAAAGCGAGGATGGCGGTAATTTCCGGATGATCAATCAACAATCGTTCAGTCCCTTCCAATCCCCCAGCAATGGTAGGCATACAATGCTGGATCAACTCCAGACAGCCATCCAGCCCTGCAGATTTGCATGCAGCACGGAAGCTCGCCACCCGCTTCTGGCTGCTCCACGATTGGACTGGGCCGGCCAACATACCGATCTTCTGATGACCATGCAGGACAAAATGATCCCACGCCAGTCGCGTACCTTCCTGATCATCCACATAGATCAACCGCACCTTATCTATGTCTTCGCTTAAATCGCGATTGAATACTACGGCATAGTAGAACTGCTCAAGGTAGGCCAATAGATCGGTCATTGGAAGGCGCGGGCTGCAGATGATCACCCCATCAACTTGTTTTTCCAGAAGAGAGTTTAAGGCAGCTTTTTCACGCTCGATATCTTCAGCCGCGTTACACAAAAATAATGTATAAGCATGGGCATAGGCGGTATCCTCAACACCCCGGGCAATCTCAGAGAAAAACGGGTTGGCAATATCGGGAACCATTAAGCCAACCGTTGTTGTTCGCTGTGTGACCAGGCTGCGAGCGATACCACTGGGCCGGTAACCCAGCTCGTTCACTATCGCCATGATCCGTTCCCGTGTTTCAGTGCTGATCTCGTCTTTATTACGCACCGCGCGTGATACGGTTTGCATGGAAACACCTGCCTGACGAGCAACATCTGCCAAGGTGACGCGTTTAATCAAAACGTTTTCCTCCTCAACCTAACTCGCTGTAACTACAGGATCAGGAAGTTTTAGGCGGATTTCTGCAAGACGATAGCCAAATCCAGGCCCAGATAGAGTAGATCGATCTAGCTTGCCTTTTCTCCGTTGATACAGACCCGGATGTACTGCCGCCTCCGCTTGTGAAGCCTGCGGATAAAACTGCATCGCATTTGATTCAATCCCCATAATCGTCCCGGCATGCGCAGCAAGCTGGACATGCGGAATTTGGGCCAACATTGGATTCGTCAAATCTTGCACCATCAGGGTCATACCATGCGCTTTGGCCCAACACAGGCTGAGCAGCGCTCCAGTTTGCGTCTTGCAGGTTTTCAGAGCCACACCACTCCAACCCAGGCTCTGACCGAGTCGTACCAGCTCCCAATCATGGGCGCTTTCATCCATAAAGAGCGGCTTGCGCGCCGCTACACTATGGACATCGATCCGATTGCGTTCCAGATCATAAGGGAAAGGCTGCTCGACATACAAAAGCATGCCATACAGACGGGGGTGTTCCTGCAGCAGAGAGTCGAGGATCACGTTCACATATTCCGGATCGGTTACCGTACAATTGAAATCTGCTGTGAGCCAGTCAACACCCGTCTCAAGAGCAATCTGTCCCACATGTATCAGGCGTGTGTAATCCCAGACAGGATCATTCCCACGCAGCTTAACCTTCAGACATTTCAAACCATCGCGGGTAATCCAATCACGTAATAAGACCGGATAGCCATCCTGGGGTTCACTACCGGTCAACTCATCTGCTCCGAGAGGATCCAATCCTCCTACCAAATGCCAGACGGGCAATAGCGCTGGGGGTGGGTATTGCAGAAAGTCCACCGGAAATCGACCCTGAAAGGATACTCCACTCCCGTCCCCTGGTTTTAAATAGGCTGCCAGGTCTTTATTCATGTAGGGAGGCTGGTAAGTCTCATAGACGGGCAAACCATTCACGATACCATATGCGTCATGCAAAGCAATATCAAAAGCCGAGCAGCACACCAGGGCAGCTAGCCAGGGCATTGGCTCCTTGTCTGCTCGGGCGTTGTTTACTTGATTCAATAGATCGGGTAAAATCTTTTTTTGGAAAGTGTATCCAATCTCAAGCGGGTGACCCCATTTGCCAAACTCTGCCCAGGCTTGCACCAGCATTATGGAAAACTCTTGCAGCGTCGAATGCCGCTCACTATAGCTGAGCTGGCAGGGCCATACCCATTGCACACTCAGGGGAGTCTCACCCCACCCTTCAGCAATGCGCCCCTGACGATCCTGGACACGCAAACATACCCTGGCGCAGGTGACCGAGGTCAATGTTTCAGGCCCGAATTTCAATGGGACGCGTGTCTCCACCGGGAGAAAATACAACTGCGCCCCTACCGTGCTAACATCAAAACGATTGACCACTGCGAGTGCTCCTTCACAATGTCAGGCGATCTTATCAGCCATTTCTTGAGCTTGAATGGCTAATTCCATCACTTTGAAAGTATGCGCCTGTGTCATGGCCTTTTCAGTGCGATTAAGGCAGTCCAGAATGAGCTGACCGAAGAACGGGAAACCCACCTGTCCATGAAGCGCCATATGCTGCAGACCTGCTTGGTTGACCAGATAGAGATGATCACCCTCGCCATCTCGCCCAATATCGATATATTTACGCAGCTCAATAGTGCCATCAGTTCCCATGATAAAGACACGACCGTCCCCCCACACCCCCAGGCCTTCCGGTGTGAACCAGTCCACACGCAGGTAGTGGGTTGCACCATTATCGGCGATCAAGGTTGCATCCCCAAAATCTTCAAAATCTGGCTGAGTCGGATTATGGTAATTGGCAACCTTGCTATGCAGCACGTGGGCATCTTTAGCGCCAGAATAATAGAGGAATTGTTCAATTTGGTGGCTACCCAGGTCAATCAGGATCCCACCATAACTGGCTTTCTTGAAAAACCAGTCAGGGCGCTCGGGAGCATTCAGTCGATGGGGAGCCAGGTTTACAACCTGCAAGACTCGACCGATTGCTCCGGACTGGATCAGATCACCCGCCATAACCGCACATTCCACGTGCAGTCGTTCTGAATAATAGGCAGCGTACTTACGTCCGGTTTCAGCTACTTTTGCACTTGCCTGGGCTAATTGCTCCCGGGTGATCAGGGGCGGCTTATCGGCAAAGAAATCTTTGCCGTGCTCCATGGCGCGCAAACCTAACGAGCAGCGCTGGACCGGGATTGAGGCGGAAGCGATCAAATGGATCTGAGGATCATCCAGGATGGCTTGGGCGGAAGCAGCCGGTTGAGTATCTGGATAGCGTTTACAAAAATCAGCCACTTTTTTGGCGTCCGGATCATAGACCCAGGCTAATTCAGCTCCGGCTTCTAACAACCCATTGCACATCCCAAATATATGCCCATGATCCAGGCCAATCGCCGCAACCCGAAACTCACCCTTCTGGCAGACCGGATTAGGTTTACCTTTGGGTGCGTAGCGCATTCCATCAATTTTTTGTGTGGACAAGATGAATCCTCCCTAAAACTGCGTACAGTTCAGACTTGCTTTGAGTTGAAATCCCGCCCGAAGGTGATATTGTTGTCAGTGAAATTTTCCACACTGCTGGTTTTTGCATGAAAATGGGGTGCGTTTGCCAGCGCTCCCTGGCGAGTGTAGAAGGGGTCTAACGGGGTAAGCGGCAGCTTAACCCGCTGTCCTAAACTGGCTGATTGGTAGATCGCCATAACCAATTCAATTGTCTTACGGCCTTCGCGCCCATCCAACAGGAGTGGTTGCTCGCCTCTGATCGCTGCCAGGACATTCGCAATCTGGCCATCGTGCAATATATGTGTTATCTCAGGCAATTGGGAAAAATATGCCTGTAACTCGGCGATTAACTGAGTATCTTCATCTGGGAAGCCATTCGGGCGCGGGTGAGAAGCGCGCACCTTCCAGGGCATCCCCACCGCAGCCCGCTCTCCCTGGAATAGCATTTGCTGTTCCTCTCCATGATGCACCAGTGAGGCGGTCAACACACCCATGCGCCCATCGGGATAATAGAATGTGGTCTGCGAGAAGTCTTCCACTTCCGAATTTTCATGGGCCAGATTGGCAATTACCGCTTGAAGTTCATTCGGCATGCCCATCATCCACTGAAATAGATCGATATGGTGAACGGCGTGGTTCATCGTACAACCGCCGCCCTCTTTCTCCCAGGTGCCACGCCACCACAGATCATAGTAACTCGGCCCGCGCCACCAGAAGGAGTCAACCTGAGCATGTAACAACTTCCCTATTCGCCCAGAATCAAGCACCTGTTTCAACTTCAGGACCGGGGTCTGGAATCGATTCTGAGCCACAACCGATAGCAGGCGCTGATTGGCGTCTGCTGCCCGAACCATCGCGTCACATTCTTCGACTGAGGTTGCCATCGGTTTTTCTATCAGCACATGCACACCTGCATTCAGTAGATCAATGGTTGCTGGTGCATGGGCAAAGGGTGGTAGACAGATCGATACTAGATCGACTGCTTGCTCCACAATCAAGTTCTGGTAATCGCCGTAAACCGCGGCTTCTAATTGGTAGGCTTGTGCCTTTTGGGCAGCTTTCTCTGGATACAGATCTACCAGGGCGACGATCTGACATTCAGCCGGAAATTTCTGGTAGGCACGTATATGGCTGTCCGCGATCGCACCGCAGCCAATGATTGCAACTTTAATCATCCCAGCTATCTCCTTATCTCTGGCTGACTGCATCCAATAGGGCCAGGATATTCTCACCCGGGACACCTGGTGAAACCCCACCTCCGGCTGAGAGAATCAAACCACGCCGATCCGGGTGTAGTTTCAGGCAGGTGTGCCCAGCTTGCAACACATCTTGCGGGGTGCCACGCGCCAACACATCCAAGGGGGGGACATTCCCCATCAAACAGACCCGCGGCCCGACCAATTGCCTTACTCGATCCAGGCTGCGCAGGTGAGTGAAATTAAATATATGAATGCCAAGGTCTGCCAGATGGGAGAACGATACAGTTGTATCCATATCATTATGAAAAAATTTTACTGCACCTGGAAACGCATCCAGGATTTCTTTCAAATAAGGATGGGCAAATTCCAGATAGTCCTTCTCGCTTAGGAAGCCTACTACATCATCCAGGAGCATTACGCCTTCAGCGGCAGTAAGAGCATTCGCTTGGGCTTCTAACCAGTCACGTACCGTCTGGGTGGCAATCCGTAACAGGCGGTGGGTATTGGCTGGATCCAATTTAACACCCAACAAGAAGTTGGTCATCCCCAATAGGTGCGAGGCCACTGCGAGCGGACCACGGGCGGCCACAATTTTCACGACATGTCCGGCATCCTGTATACGCGGCTCAAATTTTCGCATCTTGTTTAGCAGGAATGGCATTAGCCCATCGCTGGTTGGATCAGGCTGGTGCAACTGATCTACATCCTCTAATGAATCGAGCAACGGATGGACCAGGGGCGTGCGGTCATCATAGAAACTCATCCGGCAGCCAAAACCACTTGGCTCCGCTGCCATCCCCATTTCAGCCCAAAAACCGGGCATGAAAATCACATCTGGAAAACGCTGTTCCACTTCCAGGTTTGCTTGCAACCAAATTTCCGGGTTGCCCAGGTAATCAAGGGTCGAAATGCCCAAATAGCCCGGTATCCAGGGGGAGTCGACGATCAGCGCCACTGGGATCGCACCAGGGTCTTCCATACGTGCGCAGCGTTGCAAGGTTTGCCATTGATCAATTTTCATGGGAAGTACCATATCCTTTTCTAATCTAGCAGATCAGGTGGCGCGTTCCAACCGCCTTCTGGAGAAAAAATACCAGCTAGCCGTTGCCAGGGCAGTAACTAAAAACCCCACCAAAGGGGCGAGGGGATTATGCATCAAGGATAACAACATTGAGAACAATGCACCCGGCGCCCAGACCCATAAAGGGATCAAACGATCGGGATTACCCCGCCGGCGGCGGGTTGATTCAACTGCCAGAGGTACAACCAAGGGGGGCAGCATGGCAGCCAGTACCGTCACCCAAGGCAGTAATTTGAGATCAAAACGCAGGATTGCCAGAGTCAATCCGATGCTGGTAACGATCAGCATTGCCAGTCGTTCTTGCATTGGGAATGCCGCCTGCAAAGCAGGTGCTCCAGAATATAAAGCGGTAAAAGTAGGCGCAATGATAGAGATCGCTACCAGAAGATTGCCAATTGCCAGGCCGCCTGGTTCGGCAAGAATTCCCACCAGGTCGGCTGAGCCGGTCCCTTGCTGCAAGCCGACTCCCGCCAGTGCTATGAGCAAAATTGGGATAATCAACAAGCCTTCAACTGCTAATAAATCCCGTCGAGAGGGTAAACCAACCGTGAAATCTGGGGCGCGGACCGTGAATACCGATATATAGCCTACAAAAACCGCAACATCCGTCACCAACCCAACTGGGGTCGGCAGGGTAAACGTTACCGGCATGGTCCGCGCAGCCAGTAGCGAAACAATGATACCCACCAAAGCCAGAACTGCCAGTGTGGTCAGGCTTGCCAGGCGATTCCAACTATGCAACCCGCGTAAGGAAAATGCGACAATCGGCAAGCCCAAGAGTAATGCCCCAGCCGCATCCGGCAAGCGCAACAAGGCGCCCAGTGCTGCACCACCCAGACCAATATTAAAACCTAGCCACCCGACCATCCCCAGAGCAATTACTGCACCTACCATTCGCTGCGTGCCAACTCCAAAATAACGCGGGGTGATTTGGTTGAGATTGCATCCTTCTCCCAAAGGGCGTGCCAGACCCAATGAACCCTGGAACCACAACAAGATAAACATGAACAGCGCGCTCAGCAGAATCGAAATCAGCGGCACTGGACCGCCATAGCGAGCTGCCAGACCAGCGCCCAGGAGCAACGCCCCTGGCGAAGTGCCAATGCCCAGCCACGCTCCTGCTACATGGTACCAACGCCGCGTAGCTGCCAGTTTGGGCAGTGTTGCCGGCACATCTAATCTTTGCGCAGCCTGCTTACTCGTCAAACCACTCATCTGCGGGGTTAAATGCCGGAATTGCCACCAAAGCAACTCGCAGCTTGCCAACTGCACGATGGCGGCAACCGGGCTTGATCATCACTGCGGTCATTGGCTTTACGGGGACCTGCTCACCGTCCAACTCCAGCATGCCTTCGCCCTCCAGTATCAGATATATCTCGGTCAGGGTTTCGTGGAAATGCACGCGGGCGTCTTCATCGACATCCAGCAGATGCAGGGTGGCTATATCATTTTCCGTATTTACAAACGCCCGCCGCGTAAAACCACAGGGACAGCGGATGGTTCCGATGTCCTCCATCTGCTCGACCAAATAGTTCGCCATACTTCCCTCAATTATGTACTTAATCCAGCGCTAAAACACCTGAAGCCTGGAAAATCTTCCGAATGTGACCGGTGTAGTCATTAAACCGTTCTGGTAATTGGTCCAGGCGGCGTGGGCGCGGTAGATCAATATCAATGATTTCAACAATACGTCCGGGGTGCGGACTCATGACGATCACCCGATCAGCCAGGAGGACCGCCTCGGGGATACTATGCGTGATCAGTAAGGCCGTTTTGCGCTTTTCCATCCACAGGTGCTGAATATCCATCGAAATCTGCTCACGGGTTAGGGCATCCAACGCACCGAATGGCTCATCCATCAATAGAAGCGGCGGATCATGGACCAGCGCTCGGCAGATTGCTACGCGTTGTCTCATTCCACCCGAAAGCTCATAGGGTTTCTTGGTTTCAAATCCATCCAGCCCAACCGCTTTCAGCAGTTCATGTGCCCGCGGTGCATAAATGTTTTGATCCAGCCCGCGGATTTCAATCTGCAACATAACATTCGAGAGCACATCTCGCCAGTCCAGCAGAACTGAATCCTGGAAGATAATACCGAGATCCGTCTGTGGCCGGTTAACTTTATTTCCGTCGATCGTAATCAACCCGGAAGTATAGGGAACCAACCCAGCCAACATTTTAAGAATGGTGGTCTTGCCACAGCCGCTGGGACCCACAATAGCTATGAACTGAGATTTTTGAATGTCAAAGTCAGCATTCTCTACCGCTAGGGTTGGGTTGTCTTTCGTCTGGTAGACTTTCTCGACATTTTGCAAGCGAATATAGGGTTCAGTCATCTTGATCTTCTCTTGGAGGGTTCTCCCCACAGGATTTCGGCCTATGGGGAGAACCGTAACAGGTTATGAAATCCTTATTCCGCTGGAGGCAAATAGGGAGGTTCGGAGATGAACTCATTGGTGAAGAAAACGTTGATATCCTCTTCAGGCTTGAATCCAGCGTATTGAGCCAGAACGTCCTGGGTGGCAGTCCAATCTTCCGGAGCAGACCAACCAATCGGCTTCCCTTCACTGTTGGCAGTGTGCATCAAGGTCAAAGAGCCTTCGATTTCGGCCAACGACAGAGGAACATCAAAAGCCTCAGCGTGCTGGGAGAAGATTTCAGCCGCTTCTTCGGGGTGATCCAAGGTGTATTGCCAGGCGCGTTGAGAAGCGCGCACGAACTTGGCAATTACTTCCGGGTTCTGTTCGGCATAGAAGTTATTGGCGATGATGGCGCTGCTCAGGGTATTTACATCGCAAAGATCAACCAGTTTAGACCAACCCATATCTACGCCGGTAACCTTCTCCATACGCATCGGTTGATCAACAAAATATCCGAGGAACGCATCCGTCTGGCCTTCTAGCACTGCGGTTTCTTTAGAAGCCGGGTTCGAGACCTGGATTAATTGAACGTCTTCCATAGTCATGTTATTGCGACCCAGACAGGCTTCCAGGATCGCCAGACTGGCATCACCTGCGGTGATGGCGATCTTAGTACCTTTTACTTCTTCGATGGTGGTCGGTCGGGCAGCATCCTGGCGATAGATGAAGGCCATCGGACTAGACTGGAAGGTGACTGCCACCGCCTTCACCGGCACGCCGGCGCTGATGCCGCGCAGCATGGTTGCTGAGTCAGCATAACCAATCACATTGGTGCCATTGCCAATCAGCTTCACAACTGTGGCTGAACCACTGCCTTCCAAGATTGTTACATCCAAGCCCTCTTCTAAGTAAAAGCCTTTATCAACACCCAGGAAGAACGGGGCATGTTCGCCATAAAGAGTCCAATTCAGGCGAAAGTCGACTTTTACCAACTCTTCCGCTGGTTCCTCAGTTGCTACTGGGGTAGCAGCAGGCTGCGGAGCGCAGCCCGCGATCAGCGCCACGATCATGAGCGCCGCGAACAAACGAAGGACATTAACTTTCTTCATGTGCAGAGTCTCCTCAAGGTAATCAGTATTTTGTATATGGTTTTGACCTAAGACAGACAACTATGTAATTCGATTGTCGCAAAATCACCTCCTTCCACCAAATTTTGCCTTACATCGTCGCATGTTCAGGGGTCGTCCGGCGAGAAACGTGCCATGGGATCATGAAACGTTCCAGGATCTCAATTACATAGAATAGAAACAATCCTTGAGCCGTAAGGACAACGATGGTGGCAAAAGTCAAGGCGGTATTCAGATTTGAATTAGATACGAGTAATAAATACCCCAGACCACGGTCTGCTCCGACGAATTCACCCACCACTGCACCTACCACTGCCAGTGTAGCGGCAACCTTCAAACCACTGAATAGATAGGGTAGGCTGGTGGGTAAGCGGAAGCGTAGGAATATTTGTGATTTGGTAGCGCCCATGGAACGCGCCAGGTCAATCATCTCCGAAGAGATTGAGCGCAATCCTACAGCAGTATCAATCACAATAGGAAAGAACGAGATCAAGAAAGCAACCATCACTTTTGGCATCGTGCCAAAACCGAACCAGATCAGGAACAAGGGCGCAATTGCAATTTTTGGAACCACCTGGAAAAACAGCAGGATCGGCATAATAAAGCGGTCAAAAGCCGCCGATGAGGTAATCCCTATTGCCAGAGGAACAGCGATTGCGATCGCCAGGGCATAACCAAGCAAGGTTTCATACGCCGTTGTCGCGCCATGACTCATCAAAGAATCAAACCGAACAATGACTTCTTGCACAATCATGGTCGGCCTGGGGAGCAAATAACTTTTTATATCGAACACAATTACTGCCAGTTCCCAGATCAGCAGGAATCCAAAGATACCAATGAAAGGCATCAAACGGTTCTTGAGATTTTCCATAAATTCACTCTTTTTCAATTGAGAAGTTTCATTTACAGGTTTTTCCATGGGTTTAATCCTTTTCTTCTATATTGGGAGACCGAGTGAGGTAAATTCCCACTCCTCTTCCGGTGTAAATTCAGCAGTGTCAAGCTCTACGCATAATCCAAATGGGGCAGTATTAATACTCTGAGTGGAGATAGCCCCATCTTCAATCCTTAAGACGGGATAACCAGCCGGGTGCTCTCGATATAAGTCGGGGTGGCAAGCCAGGACCGCCGCCTGAGCCGAAGCAGGAAAACCACTCAAGCCATTGAAATAATGTTGACCGTTGCGTTCTACGTGCACAATACCCAATGATGCCATTACTGCCAAATCTTGTTGCAAAGCCAGCGGTCCGACATTGACTAGGTCCTCACCACTCAACAGAAAGAGCTGGTCAGGATTCTGCCGGCGCAGAGCTTCCAATAAGCAAGCATTGGCGATGCCTTTGAAAACCCCCTTGCAATTCTTATGGCTGGTCCCCACATAACCACATTCAATCGCCCGTACCAGGCTTGTGAGGTCGCTATCTGATTCATCGATGATGATGGGTGGCCGCGCCTCCCAATTTAGAAACGCCTGGCGGGTACGCTCATCCAGAGCAACTGAGCGATGGAGAGGCTGTTCGACATACAGTAGATGCGTGAGAAAGTCTGCCAGAGTGGTGGCATCTAGTAAAGACTGCCAAAAATCCAGAAAATCAGTCGACTGATGGAACTGCTCATTGCCATCCAGAGTGAACTGGTAGTCTGCCAACCCAATGCCGTGTAAGAGTGCAGCAATTTGTGCTAAACGGTGTAAGTCTGTCGATCCATCACCGGAGAGTTTGATTTTAAAATAACGCAACTGATAAGCAGCTATCGCAGCTTCCAAAGACCGCGGTAGATCATCCTGGTTACGCTCTGCTTGGGGGATTTCACTCTCTGTGAGACAATCCGCCAGGCCGACAGTATGGCGTACACTGATCTGCTCGAGCGGCAGGGCTGGCAGCCAATCGACTGGCTGGCTATTCTCCAAAATGGGGTGTACCTGACCGAGTTGGATGCCATAGGCATTTTCACGCAACCCAGCGGCAAAGGTGATCCTACCAGCCCTACAATAGGCATCGATCGCAGCTCTCTCCAATAAGCTGACGCCCAGGTTCCAGAGCAACGCCGGATAGCCGTGTCTCTCTCCCCATCGCTTTTGGATATGGTAAAGATCCCACCACCAGGTAAACAGGCTCGGTGCAGTCCCAATCCGGACAGCGAAAACACCCGCCTGGCGGATTACCGCAAGCATATCCACTAGATCGTCCGAAAACTCTGTGTCAGGGTCCTTAGTGAACCATTTCGGGATCAGGCTCTCAGCAGACCAGCCTTTCTGGAGTGTGCCATTGATTTCAAATGTCGCTTCAAGAACAAGATGGGGAAAAGCTGTCAGAGTAGCAAATCCGTAGCGAAAAGGAATGCGCGTCTGCAAGTTATGGAGTGTTCGGGATGTGTGCTTCAGCGCTACGGTCAGATTCTGCATGGTTAACCTTTAGGCTTCCGCTGCAACGCGCAGGACCGAATGGGCTTTCTCGTCCAATTCAATCCCCAGACCAGGCCCGGTGGGAAGGAAGATCAAGTCACCTTGAATACTGTAGCCATCCTTTACCAGGGTCTCGCCAATAAACTGTGGTCCATTTAAAGCGCATGGACGGTCGATATCTGCCCAGGCATACAAATGCAACGCGGCTGCCAATGATAAATCCGGATCGGTGAGGCCAGAGCCAAGCAATTGCAACCCGGCCTCTTTAACCAGGCGAATAATCTGTTGAGCTTGCCACAAGCCACCCGACCGCGCATGCTTCAAGGTCACTCCGTCGAACATCTCCAAAGCGATGAACTCGGCCGTCTCTACTGGTGAAATAATACCTTCATCCATATAGATGGGCACCGCGCCATTTTTCTTTAGTGCCTGATAGCCACGTAATTGGTTAGGAGGTAGGGGAGATTCAATTGCCTGAACGCCCATTGCGGCAAATTTTGGCAGCATGTCAAGAGCGGTCTCCAGGCGATAGCCGGTATTGGCATCCACCCACAGGAATGTATCGGGGAATTCCCGACGCACAAGGCGCACCAACTCCAAGTCATATTCCGGTGTTTGTGGTGGACCAACTTTGATGTTGAAGTGGCCAAAACCGCCGATGCGTGCTTTTTCCAATTGGATTTCAGCCTCCGCCAATGTGAGAGCATTTAAAGTCCAATTCAAGCGAATTGCATCGCGGCGGGCTCCACCCAAGAGATTGGCGACGGGAACGCCTTCCCGCTTCCCAACCAGATCGTAGCAAGCCAGGTCCAGGGCAGCTTTGGCGATCGGCTGTCCGGTTGAGAACCCCGGACGGATAGCATAGTCCATGCGCCGGTGGACCTCGGAAAGGTCATCTGGGTCCGCGCCCAGCACTGCCTCAGCCAGGTAGTTAGTTAAGGTGCTTTCCACAGTCTCAACCGTCTCGTAAGTCCAGGTGGGCACTGGCACAGCCTGTCCCCAACCCTGCAAGCCAGCCTCATCGGTCAGGCGGACAAACACGGTTGGACGGCGGACCACTCCATCTTTTCCGGGTTTGAAGAATTTAAATGCCCCGGCAAAGACATAATCATAGCGACCAACTTCCACACGCGCAATCCGGCTCACATATACCTCTATTTTTGTCCGTTCATCTATTCGAATTAACCAACCCGCCTATCCTACAGCGGTTGGGTTAGGTTTCCAATCCCGAACTGCCTGCGTCATCGCAGCAATATTTTCAAGTGGTGTATAGGGGGCCATGGCGCAACCCGGGGTCACCATATCCACTCCATTATCCAGGCATTCCATCGTGGACCGATATACATCCTCAGGGGTTCCATTAAGCAGTACTTTTACAGTCGGCACATAACCAGCCAGGGCGACCTTGCCTTTTAAATTATGTACAGCGACCTGAATATCCACCCCTTCGTCGAAGTTGTAACAGTTGGTGCCGATATCGGCCAGGAAAGGTGTATGGCGAGTGGACTTGCCACAGATATGCATGATTGTTGGGCCTTGGATCGCCGGACAGAGCTGGCCATGATAGGGAGCGATTAAATCACGGTAGGTAAACGGAGAAATCAGGTCGCCTGTGCAAGAAGCCTCCCCAATAATGATAGCATCGGCCCCTGCCTCAATCTGCGCATTGGCATAGGCGATTGCCAGGGGGGTCAAGGCAGCCATCGCCTGGTGGACCAATTCCGGGTTAGTTATGATCCAGATCAAGAAATTCTCAAATCCGAACAGTTTCCCGGCGATTGAGAACGGACCTACAATCGAGGAGACGATCGGTGCTTCCTCATCGTAGCGTTTGCGCAGGGAATGAATCGCTTTGAGAACAGTAGGGACACGCCCTAGATCAAAGAAATTCTTGGGGATGGTGAGTTGATCGGGATGATTGTATAAATGCCCAACTTCAGTGGGCAGAGTATCTCGAGTGCGGTAATTGATTTGGGCACCCAGTGCCTCAACCTCAACCACCATATCAAAGGGTAGCTTCATGCACTCGATATTGGTATGCACCCAGATCGATTCAGCCAGACCTGCCAATAGGTCGGGGTCGCTGTGCGCTTCAGGCCAATAAATCCCTACCTTTTCCATCATCTGAACGGTAATCCCGGTAGCCACAGCAGCCACAGGTGGGCGATCAACGGCCTCCAGATGCAGAGCTTTCAAGAACCTTTCCTTCACATTCATCCGTGGTCCTTATTATACAGATGCTTTCAGGATTGGAAAACTTGTTGTGGTCTAAACCGGCAGTGCATGGCAAACCCAGGTGCCATTTTACAATTTCCGTTAGCGTTGCCGTTAGCGCTAACGAATTATATAAAAAACCAGAGACATCTGTCAAGAACTATTGTCACCTATCTGGATGACAACCTTCACTGCTCCAGACTGACGATCCGCCAGGGTATCAAACGCCGCCTGAACTTGATCCATGGGGTATACATGCGTTATCAGGCGCTGCAAATCCACCTTTCCCAGCGCCAGGAATTGGATGGCGGTTTGAAAATCCCAGCAATAACCTTGTGACCCAGACAGCTCGATCTCACGGTGCACGAAAATATTGGCTGGGATTGTTAGCTCATCCTGTTCAAACAGCCCAACCAGTACAGCCCGCCCGCCCTTGCGCAGCGCTTTCAATGCCTGGACCAGGGTAACCTGTAAACCAACCGCTTCAAAGGCTCGGTCTACACCCAGGCCATCTGTGAGAGCTGCGATCTCTGCCAGCACATCACCATCCAGGCTGTTCAATGCTGCGCTGGCACCCAGTTGGCGAGCCATCTCCAGACGCGCTGGACGTACATCCGTGATCAGCACCTGCCCGGCGCCGGCCTGCTGCGCCAGTTGCAGCACCAACAAGCCAATTGCCCCAGCGCCAAAAATCGCCACGCTCTGCCCCAGGCGGAGATCAGCTTTTTGGACTGCATGCACTGCTACTGCCAACGGCTCCAACAAAGCTCCTTCGGTATATGTAGCCGCGGCAGGTAAGCGGTGCGCCCAACGCTCATCCACGATAAAATCTGTGGTCACCCCACCCTGTCCGCGGCGATATTGAAAGCTGATGGAGGTGCAAAAATGATATTGACCACGCTGGCAGAAATAGCACTTTCCGCATGCGATTACCGGCTCAACCGTCACCCGGTCCCCGATCTGCAAGCGGGTCACTTTCTCTCCTAACGCAACCACGTCCCCGGCAATCTCATGCCCAATGGGGACTGGCAGCGACACAGACGGGTGCTTACCGGCAAAGATATGCATGTCCCCACCACACAGGGTCACAGCACGCACGCGCAGCTGCACTTCGGTCGGGCCGGGTTCTGGCAGAGGCCGTTCTAATATCTCCACTTTCCCGGGAGCGGTAACGATCGCCATTAGGCGCGTTTTTGACATACGCTTACTCCTCCTGAACCACATCCACGACCAACTGACCCAGGCCGCTGGCTGTGGCGAGCAAGCGCTCGCCCGCGCTCAACAACACCGGCCCACGCGACTGGTCATCCACGCCTTTGGGGCTACCGGTCAGGATGATATCTCCGGGCTGCAAGGTCGCGATTTCTGATAGATAGGCGATCAGCGCCGGAATCCCGAAAATCATCTGGCTGGTACGGCCGCGTAATGAAATGCTATCGTTTATCGTGAGGGATAACTCAACTCCTGAAGGATCGGGTATTTCGTCCGCGGTGAGCAGGATTGGACCCAGGGGTGTAAAAGTATCACCCAGCTTACCAGAAGTCCACTGTGTCGTGCGCGCTTCCCAATCACGCGCCCCGATATCCATCGCCAGGGTATAACCGGCGACATATTCGAGGGCCTGCTCGACAGAAATATGCCTGCCGTAACGACCGATTACGACCACCAGCTCAGTTTCCCCAGCAATTTCACGGCTGGTGTGCGGCATGATCACGCGCCCACCAGAACCCAGCAGTGTACTGGTAGGCTTTAGAAATATCACCGGATAAACTTGCGCAGGTTGGGCAACGCCGCCAGGTATCGGATAATTCAACCCCACACAGATTATCTTGCCCGGCTTTGACACAGGCGGGAGCAAGTCAGCTTTAGCAAGATCCAATAGCGCATCAGCCTCTGCCAGTGCTCTGAGCTCGCTATCTGGCAAGTTATCAATATTTGCCATGAATTGGCGCACAGAATCCAGATATAAAGCACCCCCGGCAAGCAGCTGGTCCATTGAATTTGGCAACGGCTTCACATACCGTAACAGGCGTGCAGCACGCAATAGATCTACTAGCTGGGCGCGCTGAACAGTCCGGGTTTTGAGCAGCGCCCCCACGCGCGCTTGCCCTCGCTGGTTGTACATCGCCAGGCGCATGCGCTAGGCCTCCGGTTCCTGGTTAAAGCGCGCAGGGCGTTTTTCAATAAATGCCTGGCGACCTTCTTGCGCGTCTCGCCCCCTGCCTGTCTGGATGCGCAGTTCACGCTCCAACTCCAGGCCAGCCTCCCATCCCAGACGCAAGCCTTCATTCACACAACGCTTGCTGGCGCTGACTGCCCCGGCGGCATTGGCAGCGATCCCCTCTGCCAGGGTGAGGCTGAAGTCCAGCAGCTCCTCGTCTGGGACAACATATTCCACCAGTCCAAAAGCCAGGGCCTCAGCAGCTGTAATGCTGCGCCCGGTCAGCAGTAAATCCAATGCCCGCCCGCGCCCTACCAGGCGCGGCAAGCGCTGCGTACCGCTACCAGATGCAAACGCCCCAACTTTCACTTCTGGGAAACCCATCTTGCAGGATTCGCCAGCCACTCGAATATCACACGCCAGGGCCAGTACAGCCCCACCCCCTAAAGCATGCCCGTTAAGTGCAGCAATGATTGGTAGTGGCGAGTTTTCAATGGCTGCATTCAGCCCGGCCTCGACATAATCATTTTCTAACAACCAGCCAATCTCCACGCTAAAATCGCGGATGTCAGACCCAACCGAAAAAGCCTTCCCAACCCCGGTCAACACCACACAGCGCACGCGCCGGTCGCCTTCCAACTCTGCCAGGCGGGCCAGCATGGCGCGCTTGACAGCATGCCGCAGCACGCCCAAAGGCTGAGAGACAATGCTCATCAGAGCGACGCCCGGGCGCGGTAGTGTCACTTCGATGGCATCCCACTCGATACGATCCGATGTCCCTGGACTATCGCTCATGGTGTCACTCCTTCCAGCCAGTCCGCGCTCCGCAAGCGTTCTGGCAAATTCAAGCGCGGCCGGGCGCGTAACTCGGCTGCAAATTCCATCCCGCGCGGGTGAAACAGGCGCTGATCCATGATTTTGACATGCGCGGCTATTTGCGGGCGGAAACCCATCTTTGCCAAAACATCGCGTTCCAGGTCCACACCCGCAGCCAGCTCAATCAATTCCAAACCCTGGGGGCCACGCTGGAAGACCGCCCGCTCGGTGATATACAAGGCACGTTGGCCGATGGACTGGGCGTGTGCGCCGCTATACGAGACCTGATCGAGCTGAGCAACAAACTTCTGATGCGTCCCGTCTGCCCGGATTATCATCTGTCCATTTTCCCAGGTGATCTCCTGCCGTCCGGCCGTAAAAGTACCGCTAAACACGATCGTCTTGGCATTCTGGGCAATATTCTGGAATCCACCCACACCGATCACTTTCTCACCGAAGCGGCTGACATTAACACTGCCCTGCGGATCGACCTGTGCGAAAGACAGGAAAGCCAGGTCGAGTCCGCCTCCATCGTAAAAATCGAACTGGTAAGGTTGGTCTATAATGGAATCATAGTTAATGGCTGCCCCAGCATCCACGCCCGAGGCAGGCGCCCCGCCAATCAGCCCCTGTTCGTTGGTGAGCACAATATCCTGCAAAAAACCTTCTTCTGCGGCGACATTGGCGATCCCCGTGGATACGCCTGCGCCTAGATTGCAGACGGCGCCGGGAAACAATTCCAGGGCCGCGCGCCGGGCAATCACTTTGCGAGGATCAAATGGCAGCGCCGGAATCGCGTTGAGCGGTACACGCAGCTCACCTGCATAAGCCGGGCTGTATTGGGTCACGTATGTCTGGCGCTGTTCGGGGTCCACGACTACAAGATCAACCAACATACCAGGAATCTTCACCTGCTTGGGTGGCAGGCTGCCACGCTGGGCCAGCCGAGCCACCTGGACGATCACTACAGCCCCGCTGCGCCGGGCAGCCTGGGCCATGGAAAGCATCTCGCCAAATATGGCTTCTTGCTCCATCGTGATATTGCCATCTTCATCGGCAGTGGTGCCGCGCAAAAAAGCTATATCTACATGCATTGGCTTATAAAACAGCCACTCCCGCCCGGCAATTTCGACCAGCTCCACCAGGGCTTCCCGAGCCGATGGGCTTTGCCGGCCTCCGCCGTAGCGCGGATCGACGAAGGTGTGCAAACCGACATGTGAGATCAAGCCCGGACGCCCGGCAGCCATCTCGCGCATGAGCTGGGATAGCGAGCCTTGCGGCAGCGTATAGGCTTCCACCTGATCCTGGCGAGCCATCTCCTGGATCGCCGGGGTATTGACCAAAGCGCCAGTGATAATGCGCTTCAATAGCTCTGGATGCGCCAGACGGTCAACGCCCTGCGAAGCCATATCTCCCAAGCCCACGGGGTGCAGTAGCGTAATCCCACGCGGGCTCGCAGTGCTGTGAAAGCGTTCTGCCAGGCTCATGATCAGCTTCTCTGGCACGGCATGCCCGCCGCCGGAACCACCAATCAGGATCGTATCACCATCCTGCACCAGCTGGACGGCAGTAGAGAAATCAACAACGCGCAATCTAGACCTCCATGGTTAACTGGCCAGTTTTTGTTCAGCCTTAACCTGCTTGACCTGTTCGGCCTCTGGCAGGGCTTTGTAGAAATCGTCCAGTGGGAAACAACCTGAAATCATCCCATTGCGCGGCGCAGTCGTACAATCGCTAAATGTGCGGCAAATGCGCTTGCGGTCCAGCGGCTTGCCGGCCAACACATCGGCTGGCATTTCCGGGTAAGCCAGAGCCATGCGCCCCAAACCAACAAAATCGACCATTCCTGTACGCACGGCGTATTGTCCTACATGCGGCAGCCAGTCTTGCAGATAGCTGTATCCGGTGCCCACGATCGCCAGGTCTGGGAACGAAGCCTTCAAAGTTGCCGCATTATTGATTTGCCGGGCGACACTGACCAGCGGGTCTTCCGGAGGTTGGTAACCATCCGAAGGTGGAAAATAAGCCGGGCGCTGCATATGCGGGTTGTAATACGGGCTGCCAGCCGAGAGGTTCACCAATTCAATCTCCAAAGACTGGAGCAGCTCGAGGAAGCGGCGCGGCTCGCTATGATCGATCGTGAGCGTATCATTTTGATCGCCGCCAAAGGCAAATGGGTACCTGCCATTAATATCCCGATAATCCTGCACGACACCTACCCCATCCGGTCCTGGGCGGAAGGGCGGGAAATCATAGGCGCTAAAGCGCACGCCCAGCAACAACCCGGGTACATCACGGCGGATACCCGCCACCAGCTCCCGCAGGAATCGTGTACGGTTTTCAAAACTGCCCCCATATGGGCCAGGTCGAGAGCGCGCCGACAGGAATTCGTGCCCCAGGTAGCCATGACAATGTTTTAGATCAACAAAATCAAAACCCAAGGCGTGGGCTTGACCGGCGGCGCGCACATAGTCGGCGATAAGATCTTCAATTTGAGCGTCTGTCATCACCGGCAAATTGGGGTCAATTTTATAGATCTGCTCAAGCAACGGGTGGTGGTAGAGGATTTGCGGCTCGAGGCGTTTTTTTTCATTGGGGCGTGAAAATCGTCCAGAGTGGGTGAGCTGCAAACCAACCAGCAAGTCGTCTGTGCTCCCCATCTGAGCCTGGTGGGCGCCAACCAGCGCCTGGCGCAGATCTGCCAGCCCGCCCAGGGTATGCTGGTTGATCATCAGCTGGTTGGGGTTGGCGCGCCCATCATGGCGCACCGCAACTGCTTCGCCACCCCAGATCAATTTGGCCCCACTGCGCCCGAAATTTGTCCAGCGCCGCAGGGTATATTCCGTTGGCAAGCCATCTGGCGTGCCATCCCAACCTTCCATGGGGAGGATGCTAAAACGGTTGCCGATGACCCGCCCAGTTTTCAGGGTATACGTCTGAGCCAGGGCGCCATCTGGCGCCGGTTCAACCTTCTCATCCAGGGGCAGGTAAATTCCCAGTTCAGCCACATAATCACGGAAATCCTGCGCAGTTTTCATGCGCGCCACACGTAAATAGGGCTTAGCCATGCTCACTCCTTTCAGGTTATTACCAGAATATGGGATGTTGTTGGCGGGCAGTCTGTATCCAGCCCAGGGTCAGTCCTGCCAGACGCGTCATTTCAGCGTAATCGCCTGCTGCAATCAAATCCTTGCGTACCAGCTTGCTGCCCATACCCACACAGGCCACGCCTGCTTTGATCCAGGCGTTAATGCTTTCTTCGCTGGGGTCCACACCGCCCGTTGGCATAATATAGGTCCAGGGCATCGGTCCACGCAAAGCTTCTACAAAACCTGGTCCGCCAACTTCTTTGCCGGGGAAAACTTTACAAATTTCAACCCCCAGCTCTTCAGCGGCAGAAACTTCACTCAGGCTGCCGCAGCCCGGAGAATAAGCGATCTTGCGCCGGTTGCAGACCTTAGCCACTTCAGGGTTAAGCACCGGTCCAACGATAAAATTGGCGCCCAGCTGGATATACAAGGCAGCCGTAGCCGGATCGAGGATCGAACCTGCTCCCAGGATCACGCGCCTATCACCGGCAAAACGCCGGTACAGCTCCTGAAACACCAGGTGTGCCTGGTCGCCACGGTTGGTAAATTCAAAACAACGCACCCCGGCTTCGGCCAGCGCCCGCACGATTTTTGTAGCGACTTCAATATCAGCATGATAAAAAACCGGCACCATGCCTGTTTCAACCATGCTATTCAATACATTGAGGCGACTGTATTTCGCCATCCAGCACTCCTTATGGTGGTTTGGTTTAGCGGCTGACGCGCCCGGAGGCGTCGCCCGCCATCAACTTTTCAACTTCGGCAACACTGACCAGGTTGAAATCACCAAAAATGGTGTGTTTAAGCGCCGAGGCTGCTACAGCAAAACGAATGGTTTTGTCCATATCCCCGGTATAGGTCAACAGGCCATAGATCAGTCCGCCTACAAAACTGTCGCCGCCGCCTACCCGGTCTACAATGTGAGTAATGTCGTAAGTAGGGGCAAAATACAGCTCACCGGTGTGCCAGAGCACCGCGCTCCAGGTATTATGGCTGGCTGAGAGCGAGCCGCGCAGGGTAATGGCGATAGTTTTCAAGTTAGGAAAGCGCTCTGCCAGACGCTCGCACACAAAACGATATTGGTCGGCTTCAACTTTCCCAGATGTGACGTCGGTTTCCGGGGCGTGAATACCAAAAACTTTGGCAGCATCTTCTTCATTGCCGATGGTCACATCGCAGTAGGCGACTAACTCCTGCATGACGTCGCTGGCCGGACGGCCCCACTTCCACAGCTTGGCACGATAATTCAAATCGGTGGAGACCGTCAATCCCATGGCTTTTGCCACCTGCACAGCCTCGAGACAGGCTTCTGCTGCCCCTTGAGAAATGGCCGGGGTAATGCCAGTCCAATGGAACCAGTCAACGCCTTCGAAGACCGCATCCCATGCCACCATGCCTGGCTGGATGGTTGCCAGGGATGATCCCGCCCGGTCATAAATCACCGAGCTCCCGCGCTGCACAGCGCCATGCTCCAGGAAATATATTCCCAGCCGCTCGCCGCCGCGCAAGATGTGGCTTGTTCCAACCCCATACTGGCGCAAGAATTGCAGGCAGGCTTCCCCAATATCATTTTTGGGCAAGCGGCTGACAAACTCCGCTGCTACACCGAAATTTGCTAACGACACAGCTACATTTGACTCTCCGCCCCCATAGATCGCCTCAAAGTTACGCGCCTGTGTGAAACGCTGCTGTCCAGGGGGTGAGAGGCGCATCATGATCTCGCCAAAAGTAACCACGCGTGCCATCATTGTGCTCCTTGAATTGGATTGGTTACAAACGATGGAGGTGAAAACCCCCATCCACATTAATCACTTCACCGGTGGAGTACGGCAGCAAGCCCTCGGCAACTGCAACCACTGCTTTGGCCACGTCTTCCGGCTGGCCCCAACGCCGGATTGGCGTCAAGCCTTCCTCGAAGATCATGCGATCGTACTTCACCTTGACCACGCTGGTCAGGTCGGTGGCGATGATCCCCGGGCGGATTTCGTACACGTTAATCCCATACTCTGCCAGGCGGTCGGCGAATACAATCGTCAGCATACCCACGCCAGCCTTGCTGATGCAGTACTCAGCTCGCGATGGGCTGCTGGTGTAGGCGCTAATCGAGCCAATATTGACAATGTGGGCTGTACTGATCTTGCCGGCCTGTAATTGAGCGATCATCTCATTGGCAACGCGCTGGGTAAGAAAGAAAGGGCCTCTCAGGTTGGTTGCCATAACTTCGTCGTAGCTCTCGACAGTAGTGGAGAGTAAATCCACACGCTGGCGCGGTCCCACGCCGGCATTATTAACCAGCAGGTCAATCCGTCCATAGCGTTCCAGGGTCGCATCCACCATATGGTTCAGGTCTGCCAGGTTAGCAAGATCAGCCTGCACCAGCAAAGCATGTGTTCCCAAGCCCTGCACCGCCAGGCGCACTTCTTCAGCCGCAGCAGCATTGCTGTGATAGTTTATAATGATATCCCAGCCACGCTCTGCCAGACTCAGGGCAATTCCCCGGCCGATCCCACGGCTGCTTCCGGTCACGATAGCGACTCTTTGACTGCTCATTTACCAGTTCTCCAACGATAAGGCTTTATGCAAGGCTTCCACAAAGAAGTATTCGCCCCACATGACACTTTCATCCATGCCCAGTCCTTTGTTAATATGGTAACAGCCATGTTTGAGGATACCCTCCCAGCCGGGGGTAAATTTACCCAAATATTCTGGGCTGCACAGTGTATCCAGAATGGTCAGGGCAACGCTCAAGTAGAGGTTGGCATACAACGGGTCCTGTAATATGGCAGCCAGGTTCATCAAGCCGCTGGCGGCTATAGCCGCTGCTGAGCTTTCCACCTGACTGGTTGGAGCAAACCAATCATTGGGCGGCACACCGGGTCCAAAGGGAGCTGCGGCATCAAAACGGGTTTGCTCGATATAAAAGTCAGCGCACTGGCGTGCCGTAGCCAGATAACGCCGGTCGCCAGTCAGATAATAGCAGGTGCCAAAGCCATACAATGCCCACGACTGGCCCCGCGCCCAGGATGAATCTCCGCGCCACCCTTGATGTGTAGTCTGGCGCAAAAATTCACCTGTCTCCAGGTCAAAAATACCTTCATGGGATGTGCTGCCATCCCCACGCACCAGATAACGCCGGGTAGTGAGGGTATGTTGGTGAGCCTTACGTAAAAGATCGGCGTCGCCGCTTTGCAAGGCAGCATAAAAAACAATCCCCACATTCATCATAATATCGATGAACAGGGATTCATCCGCTACAAATGAGCGCAGATACTGGCCTTTCTCCTTGAACCTGTATCCCATCGTCTTACCCGCCGTAATAACTACCTCGTTGATGGCCGGATCACCGGTCAAGTCGAACCAGCGTTTGTAGGTGGACCAAAACAAGAAGCCGAGATCATGGACAGTGCGGTCGTGCTTGCGCTCCTCCAGGTGGCGTGAATAGTGCTCAGCAGCAGCAAGCCAATCCGGATCACCTGTCCTGCGATGGAAGATCCACATCATCCCCGGAAGAAACCCCTCACACCAGTTAGTCCAGGTCTCTCCGCCGATCTTCCATTGACCACCTTCCGTATACATGGGGTAAACCTGTGGGTGGTTGGTGATCAGCTCGCGCACCTGCTGCTGGGCGAACTCAAAAGCTATCTCAAGTTTTGGGCGCAATACCGCGCGCTCAGGTCTTTGGATCATGAGTTTCCCTTCCGTTTTTTATCAGGTCTTTTCAGCAGCCCGCAGGCCGGCAAGATATTCGCCTACTAATCTACCACTGGTAATCGCCCAAGCAATGTGTAAGCCATGGCCCCATAAGATTTGTCCCCCCAGACCATTTTGACCTATTGCATACAGACCTGGTATCGGCGAATTGTCCATATCAAGCACTTCGAAACGCTGGTTGATCGCCGCGCCCCCCTCAGTAGTGGTGAAATAAGATTTCGTCGGACCAAGCAAAACCCACGCACCGTCTTCCAGACCGCGCTGTCCATTCACCTGCGCTTGATGGTTGTATTCTCGTACCGAGCGTTCCAAATTCACCAAGGGTAGACGACGCTTTTCCGCCAAACCCTGCAAGGTAGAAGCCCGAACCGCAACATCCGGGCGCAATTTCAGATAATCCTCGACATAGGCATAGCCTATCTTCGGAGCAGTGGAAATAAAATGAGGCCATTGATTGTATTTTTGGATCAGGCCTTGATCCAACAGAATATAAGCTGACTTACCGGGCTGTTGGGCAATAGCGATCTCGCGCTCCGGGGTTTGCAGCTCATCACAGAAACGTTGGCCTTGTTGATTGATCAGGATCGCCCCATCGTCAAATAGAGCAATCTCAGGATGCTGCCAGGTGACCAGCAGGCGTCGAATCATGGCCCTCATCACAAAATTGGGCAGATAAGGTACGACCCCGCCCATCAATTGAACCAATGGACCACGCACCGGGAGTAATTGTTGAAAAGTCCGTCCAGAGGGTGGGATAAAACGTAGCTCGGGGCCATAGGTGATATCCATGTTGATCATTCTGGCGCCAGCCGCTTCTGCCAGAAGATGTCCATCCCCGGTAGAACGCGGATTTATACCTTCGATTTCTGAATACTGGCTACCTTTGAACCGGGCAATGATTGCTGGTGAATTGGCGTAATCTCCCGCCGCTAGAACTACGCCACGCCGGGCAAAGAAGCGCTCCATTTTGCTTTCTGCCTGAACCACCACACCTGTCACCCGCCCATCTTCACTAATTAAGTCCACCACCGGGGCGTTCGTCAATACCTTCCCACCCAGGCGCTGTAAGCGGATTTGCAATGTTGCAATATAAGCCTTCGCCCCTGGAACCACGTTGTGCATACGCGGCAATCGGTTGGGGGGTTCCGGGTTAGGTCCATAGAACTGTAACCCCATATCCATTAACCAATGCAGCGTTTCGGCGCTGTGACTCAAGAACCAACGGCGCAATTCGGCGTTATTGCGATCTTCGATCTGGGGCGGCGCAAAAAGCCCTGCATCCAGAGCGTGCGCATCCAGGGTATCAATAATCCCAGCCTTTTCCTGAAGACGGGTGCGGTTGGCGGTCAGAGAGCCCACTGCAATTCCAGTGGAGCCACCCAACTCAGCTTGCTTCTCCAGTAGCAATACCTGCAACCCAAAACTGGCTGCACTAACGGCCGCAGCCAATCCACTTCCTCCGCCACCAACCACAATTACATCAACTACCTGATCAACCACGTTCACTCTCCTGATTGCCAGGCAAAGAGTCTAGGGCAACCGACGGAGCGGAGCAGCACCCAAGCGGCGGGAAATCTCCGCCGCGGCTGCTTTTACCCGCTCACCTAATAATTCCAGACGGCTATCTGGGAAGCGCTGTATGGGCACCGAAATACTCACTGCTGCAACCACTTGACCGGTATAATCAAAGATCGGCGCAGCGACACATCGTCCACCGAGCTCGTTCTCCTGATCATCCACTGCAAAGCCCCGCTGGCAGGTGCGGTTCATTTCAATAAGAAACACCGCAGGACTGGTAATCGTCTGCGGTGTAACCGGTTCGAAAGGATGGGTTTTTAGGAAGTCATCTAGAATATGTTCCGGCGAGAAAGCCAGCATTGATTTCCCTAATGCGGTGGAATGCGCTAACTCGCGCTTGCCAATTTCCGAGCGCATACCTAGCATGTTCATCCCATGCATGCGTTCAATATAAACCACATAGCTACCATCGCGCAGCGCCAGGTTTACGCTCTCATTTGTATCATCTCGCAGCGCCATCAATACCGGTGCGGCGATCTTACGCAGATCAAACTGACCAAGTAGTACACCGGCGCGCTCGACCAATTTGAAACCCAGATAATATTTGCGAGTCTCGGGATTTTGGTTCAGGTAACCATTTAGCTCAAGGGTATGCACCAGGCCAGCGATGGTGCTTTTCGGCAAGCTGAGGGCACGCGCGATTTCCGTGGTCCCCAACTCAACGACCTGAGCCTCAAACAGATTCAAGATATCAAGCGCTCGCTGGACAGAGCCGATAACCTTGCGTTGAGTCTTCAAAGGCAAACCCTGTGGTGATGAGGTAACTAAAATGGATGATCAGCAACGACCGTGTTCGCCATTATCGCACAATGTTTACCATTGTCGTCTTTGCTATGGTATCATACCCACAGAGTGCTTGTCAAGTTAAATGTCAGGGAGCAGTTTACATGCCTTCCCAGATCCGAGATACCTCCCGCCTGTGCATCCATAGCATCACCCACCAACCCTGGCCGATTGAAACAACAATTGAGCAGCTTTCGGCGCGCTCTGTCGGTGCGATCACCGTCTGGCGTCAGGCTTTAGAAGGTCATTCTGTGAGCGCGATTGCTACCCACATCCGCGTCGCTGGATTAAAGGATATCTCGCTCTGCAGAGGTGGTTTCTTTCCTGCCACTGACATATCCCAACAACAACGCGCCATCGATGACAACCGGAAAGCAATCGATCAAGCAGCCGAGCTGGGTGCGCCCCTGTTAGTATTGGTCCCTGGAGCCCACCCATCCCAATCATTGCATACATCTCGCCAGCAGATCGTTGAAGGGATTGCCGCGATCCTACCGCATGCAGCTGCCTGCGACGTTCGACTGGGTATTGAAGCCTTACACCCCATGTATGCTGACACCCGCTCAGCAATCAATACGCTGCGCCAGGCCAATGAGTTATGTGCTCAATTCAACAGCCCCAGCCTTGGTGTTGTGGTGGATGTGTATCATCTGTGGTGGGATCCCGACTTACAGGTCGAGATCCAGCGCGCTGGGGATACTCAGCGGATTTTCGCTTATCATATCTGTGACTGGAAATCACCAACCACCGACTTGCTTAATGACCGCGGCCTGATGGGTGAAGGCTGTATCCCGCTGCGCCAGATCCGGACCTGGATTGAAAATTCCGGATTCGACGGTTTTCACGAGGTAGAAATCTTCTCTAATCATTACTGGGCAATGGATCAGGAAGTATTCCTGGAAAGAATTATCCAGGCTTATTTAGGCCATAGTTAAACATTTACCGGGAATGCTTCAGCGACGAGGTCTACCTTATCAATAAATGATCGTCTACGTTTGAATGAGAAAGGAACCACACATGAGTTTACCTAGTCTGAAAACCACAGTTGTCGGCAGCTACCCAATCCCCGCCTGGTTAGGCGCGTACCCAACTACCCAACACTTGCGGGATGCTATCTTGGTTGTCCTTAAGACTCAGGAATTAGCTGGTCTGGATGTGATCAGCGACGGCGAACTCTCCCGTTTTGACCCCAACCATCCAGAAACCAATGGAATGATCGAATATTTCATCCGGCCAATGGAAAACGTCAATACCCAGCTTTCACGCACCGAATTAAACGACTTTCGGAATCGTCCGGGCATGGCGTTCCGCAGCCAACCTGCCGGGGTTGTGCGCGGCCCGATTGGCGAAGGCAGCTTAAACTTGCCAGCTGCCTGGCGCTTTGTCGGTAATCTGACCCCCAAACCGCTGAAATTTACTGTAACCTCCCCTTATATGCTGGCCAAAACCCTGGTGGATGAGCATTACCATGATCTACGCGAGCTGGCTATGGCAATTGCCGAGGTGATACGCCGCCAGATGGCGGACATTGACACTGGCATCTTGCAGGTAGATGAAGCCAATCTTCCGGGGCACCCTGAAGACGCATCTTGGGCGCATGAACCAATCAACCATGTTCTTTCGTCTGTAAAAGGTGAAAAGGCTGTGCATTTATGCTTTGGCAACTATGGGGGGCAATCTATCCAAAAAGGTCTTTGGCGCAACCTGCTCGGGTTCCTCAACCATCTAAATGTAGATCACGTGGTATTGGAGTTTGCTCGACGTGGTTATGATGAGTTGGAGCTTTTTAAGGAACTACGCCCTGATATCGCCATGGGGGTGGGTGTGATCGATATTAAGGATAACGAGATTGAAACCCCTGAATTAGTAGCCAGACGCATCGAGCTGAGTCACCGGATACTAGGACCCGAGCGTATCCGTTGGGTACATCCCGACTGTGGTTTTTGGATGCTGCCTCGTACGGTAGCCGATAGTAAAATGGCGGCTTTAGTGAAAGGACGTGATTTATTTCTCGGTCAGATCTAAATCGGTCCTGCACCAGTGTTCTCAATAGGTCTACTCGTTGGTGGCATTAACGCAACTTGACTCAAGCCTTTGAATCCTTATAATCAAACTAGAAGGCGCACCAACCTGGATGGCGCGTTTTGGTAAATTATCCTAGGGCGCTCAGCGGGGAGGTGAGTCATGCAAGGCGTTTCAAATTACTCAGCCCTTTCATTTCCGAGGGCTTTCTGGGCTGTTATCCGCCGTCCAATTGCAGCATTCACGAATCTTGTTGACTATCCTAGCCGATCCTGGCTCATCCTGGCTATTCTCCTGATGGGTCTGGTCTTGCTCAGTGGAGCTCTGAACCAGAACCTGCAGCTCAGCCGCCAAACCGAACCCATCTCCAATGGGTTACCCTCAATGATACTGTCTGTCGGGAAAAGCCTTCTGCTCTGGCTTAAATGGCTGATCTGGGCTGGTTTACTCTATCTGGTCAGCACCTTATTCGGCGGAAACAGCACCTTTCGCACTCTCTGGCGAGTGGTAATCTGGACGTCTGTACCAGATCTGATCCGTAGTCTGCTGCAAGTAGTGTCTCTCTGGCTCACCCGCCAGCCGATCGAGTACGCCGGCTTATCCGGCCTGATATTACGTAGTGCAGAAAACCCTGCTGGGATTCAACTTGCCCTGGCTGGCCTCCTGGCCCAGATTGATCTGTTCGTAATCTGGAGGCTGGCTTTGCTGACAATAGGCCTGACCTGCGCCACAAGCCTGGCGCAGCGCAAATCCTGGACTGTAGTCCTGATCATTTGGGCTCTTTTGATTGCGCTTGGCTTAATCCCGGCCCAGCTATTTAACTGGGTTAATACCAGTATTTCTTGAACAATCTATGCCTGAGCCAGTTTTTATCCGGGTTAATGATCTACGCCGTTACTATCCGATGGGCAGTGCGGAAGTACATGCCCTGGATGGAATCAGCCTGGATATTCAGCGCGGCGGTATGCTGGGGGTAACCGGTCCGTCTGGCTCAGGAAAATCGACCTTCCTGTATCTGCTGGGCGGTTTGGATCGACCTACATCCGGTGAGCTGTGGGTAGATGGAAAGAATCTGAGCGGTTTGGACGAGGATGGCCTGGCTAATTATCGCCAGCACACAGTGGGTTTTATTTTTCAAATGTTCAATCTGATCCCCACCCTGAGTGCTTTGGAAAATGTAGAGTTCCCATTACTCTTCACCAACGTCCGTCCTCGCCAGCGGCGTCAATTAGCCACAGAACTCCTGGAGCGTGTGGGTCTGGCCGAACGCATGCAACATCTGCCCACCGAGCTTTCTGGTGGGCAGCAGCAGCGCGTCGCAATTGCCCGCGCCCTGATTAATTCACCCCAGATCATCCTGGCTGACGAGCCAACCGGTAATTTAGACAGCCATTCTGGGGCGGAGGTGCTCGAAGTCTTGCAAGCCTTGAACCGTCAAGGAATTACTCTGGTGGTCGTCTCCCACGATCCAGGCGTTATTTCCGCTGCTCGCCAGAGTATCCGCCTGCATGACGGTCAGATTGTTGAAAGCCGGGCCGAGCAAGGAGGCGTATGAAAACAATTAATATGGCCCTTAGCTGCTTGTTGGCGATCTTGTTGGCTGGCGCAGCCTCTATCTCTGAGATCATGGCGCAGGCCCCGCCAGCATGGCAGCTCGCACCAGCGCATCTACAGCAGGACCAGACCCCAGAGCCGGATACAGACCCTACCCTCCCTGCGTCACCAACGAGCTCAGAACCAACAGAAACCCGCCAACCATCTCCGCCTCCTATTATAGAAATTAGTGGTGTTGAGCCGCGGCGTTTTGAACAATTGGAAGGTGGCTTACTCAGTATTTACGGGGTCGGGTTTCCACCTCAGACTTCAGTACGCTTGGTGGGGTATGGCATCCTGGAGACCAATGTACTCAGTAGCCAGGCTTTGCAGTGTATGATTCCCCCTGGATTGCGCGCAGGCAAATACGATCTCGAACTGTTGCTCCCCGAGGGGTCAGCGATGCGGGTCCCGGGCAACATCACCATCCAGGCACCCGAGACAACCGCTACCTCCCAGCCATCCGGACCGTCCGTTTATGCCCAACCCCAGCTGATGATCCGCTCAGCCTCCAGCGATCCAATGATGCTGCAACGGGGAGAACCCTTTCTACTCACCCTGGAAATTGAAAATCGCGGCAGCTATTCTACGTCGCGCGGACAGATCACCCTGGCATCGCCTGATCTGGTCATGCCACAGACGGGCAGCAACGTGATCATCTTGCAGCCGATGACCTCCGGGCAGGTGATCGAAGTTCCCCTAACCCTGACGACAGATGAGCAAGCCCCGGGTGGGATGAACAATTTGGAGATTTTGCTCGAATATGCCGACTATTACGGGCGTAGTTATTTATCCACCCAGACGATTGCCCTGCAAGTTGACGCTTCCAGCAGCTCCAGCGGGCTGGTGCTGCTGGAAGGTTATCACACAATCCCTGAACAGCTATCCCCTGGCGATCTCTTCGATCTCCAGCTAACCCTGCGTAACGCCGGGCAGGGAAATGTTGAGCAGCTTGTAATCACTCTAGGTGACCCGGCAGGCACTGGGATCAAACCCTTTGCTTTATTGGGAACCGGGAATGTGCTCTTTGTAGAAACGCTGAAGGCTGGAGAATCAATCGATCTGGGACGCAAGGTCATCATCGAAGGAACAGCCGATGCCGGAGCCTATAGCTTGCCGATACATATCCAATATGACGGGGGAAATGAAACCACATCCAGCCAGGTGCAGGTGCTCACTTTGCTGGTGATGAACATACCTCAAATTCAGGTCTCCTATTATCGCCCGATCGAGCTGGTCCAGGTTGGACAAACGATTGAATTGCCCATCGAAATCATGAACATTGGTCGCACCAGCATCAACATCAGCCAGGTGGAAGTGTTCGCAGACCAGATAGAGATTGAAAACGGCTCGGCATTTATCGGCTCCCTGGATGGAGGCACGTCCGCGTTCATCGATGCACTCGGCATCCCTAAAAAGAGCGGCGAATTGGAGCTGCAACTGACTGTAAATTACATGGACGATTTTAACCAGCCCCAAGTGATCACTGAAATGCTCTCCCTGAATGTTGAAACCCCACCCGAGCTTCCCTCCGGCCCAAACGGAATGGCACCCGAGCAGGAAGGTGGGTTCGCCCAGAGTTTGCTACACTTCATCCGCGGCCTATTTGGTTTGGGAAGCTAAACCATGGATTGGCGTAGCCTGCTGCAGATCGTTCTGCGGAACTTAAGGCGGATGAAACTGCGCGCCGGGATGACCGCTATGGGGGTGGTCATTGGCACCATTGCCATCATCTTGTTGGTATCCATCGGCGCCGGCCTGCAGCGTTTCGCCTTCCAGGAAATCGCTGGCTCTTCTGAATTGACCCTGATCGAAGTCTACCAGGGCAACAGTCAGAATTCCGGAATATCCAGCACCAGCGAGCGCTTGCCTGCGCCCCTGGACCGGCGCGCCCTGGCAGAATTCCGGAATATCGAAGGAGTGGAGAGCGTTTTTCCCATGATTTACCTGCGCGCCGGAGCCAGCCTGGAATACCAGCGCTTACAAGGCTACGCAGGGGTGCGCGGGATCGATCCGCAAAGCCTGGCTACTATGGATTTTCGAATGCAAAGCGGAGCTGCTCGCTTGGGGAATTGGCAAGTCGTGATCGGCAGCAGGATCGCTGAAAATTTACGAGATCCGCGCCATCCCGAGGAGTTGGTCGAACCTCCAGACCTGCTCGGAAAAACGGTTGAGCTGGTGATTTTTGGCTTCCGGGATCCCAACCAGCCATCCGAAAAGCGGGTGCGGGTGCGCATTGCGGGTATCCTCGAACAAGGCGGGCGCTATGATTATACGCTGTTCCTTTCCTTGAAAGAAACAGATGACCTGAACACCTGGGCTTCGGGAACGAGCAGCAACACCAATATAGACGGTTATGACACCGTGCTTGTGCAGGTCAGCAGCCCTGTACTGGTGGATAGTGTCGAGGACCAGATCAACCAGTCTGGGTTTACCGCCTATTCGATCCAGTCGCAGATGCGCCAGCTCAACCTGCTTTTCTCCGCCATCCAGGCTGTCCTGGGTGCCGTCGGCGGGGTTGCCTTACTGGTAGCAGGCTTCGGCATCGCCAATGCCATGATCATGGCGATCTACGAGCGCACCCGTGAGATTGGTTTGATGAAAGCCGTGGGAGCGCGCAACCGGGAGATCATGGCGATCTTCCTCACCGAAGCCGGGTTGATCGGTATGTTTGGTGGCATTGCCGGCGCAGTCATCGGCTGGCTACTAGGCAAAGGGGTAGGGCTGATTGCTCAGGCATACTTGCGCTCGGTGATCAGCGAGGCAGATACCGGCGGCGCTGCAATCCCAAACCTGATTTATACACCTCTGTGGCTGATCCTGTTTGCAGTAGGTTTTTCAGCGCTGGTCGGCGTGATCTCCGGCCTCTACCCGGCCTTGCGCGCCACCCGCATGGACCCCATCCAGGCTCTCCGTTATGAATGAGCCAGGGCTACCCAAATTTACAGGCAGCCCTGGCTCTATCTCGAGGCCAGATTGTTTGGCCTATTCATCCCTTAGTTGTCTAGGGTACTTGAATAATCCGGTCCATTGGGCCAGGAGCCACCGGCGAGAATGCAGTAAGGTACGCTTCCAGGGCATCCAGATCCTGAGCACCTCCCAGGCGGTCAGTGCCTTCGCGCAATACCGAGAAATTATCTCCACCATCTGCCAGGAAATTATTCACAGTAACCCGGTAGACAGCATTCATGTCCAGTGGAACACCATTGAGCATGATGGAAGCGGGATCAATCTTCGATCCGGTAGGGGCGCTGGCGCTCCACGCATAAGCGAATCCGGTGGATACTTGCAAGATGCGATTGGAACCCACGGTAGGATTATCAAACTGCTGCTCCAACACACGCCGGATTTGATCTCCAGTCAGGCTCATGGTCACCAGGCTATTACCGAAAGGCTGCACTGTGAAAGCCTCGTTGTAAGTGACATTGCCATCACCCTCACTGCCGCTCTGAGCATAGATCAGGTCAGCACGGATACCGCCCGGATTCATGAAGGCAATATCGGCTTCGCCGAAACCTGCCGGAGCCGTAGCATACAGCTGGGAATCCGCAATTACATCACCTAATGCCGATTCGCCAGCGGCGTTCGCGGTCCGCGAGATATCCGCGCTAATGGCGCCAATCACCCGGTTGGCTAATGGCGCCGAGAGGGTGCGATATTTTTCGACCAATGCGGTAAGTAATGTGCTGGGAGGTACATCCCGGGTCACAATTAAGTTGTTGGCCTGCATGCTGGTAATCTCGCCGGTATACATGTCCAGGCTCAGATCAATATCGGTGACAAGACGTCCAAAAGAAGCTGCACTGGTCACCAGCTTATCGTTGATCACACAGTTATAGGCCTGGTGGGTATGCCCGCTAATGACGATATCCACCTCTGGATCGAGGCGGTTGACGATATCCACAATGGGGCCGGAGACGCCCACACATTCATTGTAAGTACCAGCTTGATAGCCCCCCTCATGGACCAGGACCACGATCGCCTCTACGCCCAACGCCTTGAGCTTGGGCACCAGGGCATTTACAGTATCAGCCTCGTCCAGAAAACGCACACCTGCCACACCGGAAGGCGTCACAATGGTGGGCGTGCCCTCCAGGGTCATCCCGATAAAGGCAATCTTCTTAGCAAGCGGTTTCTCGCCTTTCTTGACCATCAACCGGTCACTAAAATTGGCTGTGCGTACAGCAGGCAGGATGGGTTTACCGGTATCTGCCCAGACCACATTGGCCGCCAGAAACGAGAATTTCGCCCCACCGAAGGGGTCGCCATCCTGGCAGCCATCGATCGGGTGACAGCCACCATACTGCATGCGCAGCAGCTCCGTCACGCCCTCATCAAATTCATGGTTACCAACGGCATTGAAATTCAAACCAATCAAGTTAAAAGCCTCGATCGTGGGCTCATCGTGGAACAAAGCTGAAATCAGCGGGCTGGCCCCGATCATATCGCCGGCAGATACCACCACAGTATTTGGATTATCCAGACGCAGGTTCTGGATATGGGTCGCCAGGTATTCTACTCCCCCAGCGTTAATCGTTCCAATCCGGCCAGATGAGCCGGCGGGTGGTTCCAGATTTCCATGAAAATCATTGATTGCCAGGATCTGCACATCCATGGTTCTGGAAGGAGCGGCTGAAACTGAGGCCACAACGATCAGCAATAATGTAAGCGTCAAAAACAGGAACAGGGGACGTCGAGCACGGGTTAACATGTATAAATCTCCTCTACCGATTAGGATTTAACCCCAATTCATTGAACGCGGATACACAATAAAATCAGGCTGTGGGCTATATCGCCCGCGCCGATCACCTCCCTTCTGCCAGGCCTTGATATCGAAACCAGATGCGACACACAACAAATAACCCTATATAGATATTATATATCTAAATTTTATGGGAAAATTGTCGAACGTCAAGGTGGCGGGGGAAACTCTAATATAAGCGCCCAATTTTAGCGGTCACAGCCCTCCGGCATATGACGGTGCCGCTACCTCTTCACACGCTCAATATTGCCCACTGGCAGCCAATCGTCCATATTGCCATATTCAGACTGGTCTATTGTAAAGGGCTCCAGCGAACAAACTTTCTCAATCTCAATCAGCACAAGAAATCGTTTGCCTGCCCAGCGTTTGATTTGCTCTGAAGTGAGGCATAATTTCGTTTGGTGGACTTCCAACAGGTTGCGGGATTGCTCTTCAGTTAATTTCTCAGAGTTGATCACCCCGCACACCACGGCACTTGCCCGCACCATTCCATCTCCATTATTTTGGATGAAAAACAACCGGTCTGCGGGGTCTACTCGCCCATACGGAAGTTTGCGCCCTGCCGCTCCGCGCACGATCATCGATTTCTGGCCAGCCACCAATTTCTTAAGCTCGCCTGCTTTTGCACCCAGATAAACAACATGATCCATTTTAAGCCTCCATATTTTCAAATGCTTGTATTTGAGCGCGCCTGTTGGACGTAGCGCCTGCCAGCCGCGTTTGTTTTGGTTTCCAGACCCTCTCGCTGTGTGCGGAAAAGCACCGCCAATACGCTGGCGTAGATAAAGGCATCTGCCAGCAATTCCAATCCATGGAAAAGGCGCATCTGCCAGGGGAACCAGTATGATGTAATGACCGCCATAAATGCTGTCAGGACAAACAACGAAAATCCTAAAGCACTGATCAAACCTCCCCGAGAGCCACGCCACAAGAGCGCCACCGGTAAGCAAGCCAGCAGAAACATGCTGCTGCGCAGCAATTGCAGCGAAATCAGGTGACCCCAGGTTGGAATTTTTAGTTCATTAACGCCTTGAATATAGTAATCCTGAACGAACGGCGCTACCAGCAGCCCAAAAGCAATATAGATGAGCGGAAAAGCCAGGAAGGCTGCCAGACCACGCCATGACCAGTCTGCAAACCTGCGGGTGCTGAAATAAGCGCGCAGGCCCTTGTTCCCATCTTGCACAGGCGGATCAGGGCGGAACAAAGCCACAATGGAGACTGAAATGAATAAGCCAGGTAGAAAAAAGCTCAACAGGGTATACAGGCCGTTGAGTATGGTGGATACAGCCCCGGTCGTCATAAAGAAGAACGACTCGAGCACCATGCTCACCACGGCCACGATCCAGATCAGCTCCGCGAGAACGATCCAGCGCACCAGCCAGTTAGCGCTCAGGTTTTTTGATACGAAGCTCAACCCAAGCGCCATCAGCATGCTGCCCAGAAAGAACCAAACAGCTACAGTATTGGCATCCGTGCCTGCGGGCATTTCAGGCGCTTTGAAACCCAGCCCGGACAACACAGCCCCGCCTAGTGCCATGCCAATGAAGAATGCAAGCCCGCAGACGGGCAATTTCCAGAGATAAGAAAGGATTGATTTAATACGCATTTTTGCTCCATTTTTTAGTTGAACTCAGGCTTGTAAGATTCGAGTGGGCAAAGGCAGTGTGACTGTCTGTGAGGTAGCCAGGTTGACCGATTTATTCCCGATGATTACTATACAAGCAAACCTACCCAGGCGCATCCGGCAACAGGAGAGAGCAAGCATGGCTTATTGAGTAGTTTTTACCCTGGTCAGGTGGTCAGGTGTTCATCGCCCGCAGAGGCAGGTACAAACTGGTGTAGACCCAAACGCGTCAGAAACACCGCCCCTAAACCAACCAGCGCCACACTAATCCCGATCAGACCGCCCACAAAGGGCAGAGACGAAACGATCTCAAGCAGCAGGAAAAAACCCAGTCCACCTAAAAAAGCTGCTGCACGTGGTGTCCCCTGGCGTTTCAACAAATGCAAGCCCAACGAGCCCAACAACACCCCCATAGCAGCCCATCCATATACTATCGCGGCGCCCAACACGAAAAGCCCCAGCAGGGTGATCGGTATGAGCAGGATGGTATAAGCGATGGTAATCAACAGCGATAGGCCCACTACCCCAACCAACAAGCCCATTGAGCCACTGACCAGACCATGCGATACGATGCAATCGCCCACCCGCTGTAAGGCAGAGGGAGCAAATTTTCGCAATAAGACAGCCACTCCCCCAAGCAGTACTCCGCTGACGAGCGCCCGCGCCACCCGTTCCCAACCGGTAGGCGCAGTCTGTTCCTGTAGATCTGGCAACCCGATACCCGTCCCAGAACGCACCTCTCCATCGATCTGCGCAGCGGGTGACGGAAAATAAGCCCCTCCCCCCAGATTCAAGTCGCCGCGGACATGCGCGTCCGGTTCCAGGATCAGTTCACCACCCAGATAAGATACATGCCCCTGAACTTCACCTCCCAGCCTCGCCTTGCCTGACAATAGATGCAGCGAACCCTGTACCTGTGAGCCTGGCAGCAGGCTAACCACGCCATTGAGCACCACCAGATCACCAGGGATGTTGCCAGATAAGGTGTGCTCTCCACCTGTAATCCAGCTCAGGTGATAGAGGCCGTTTTGTCCACAGGCGCTCAGTAACCAAGCTGATACGATTAAAAACAAACCCAAACGCAGATCTTTCAATTGAGCACCTCGCGGTTCTGATCCAGGGGTGAGCCAAAATAAACCAACGCCAGCATCACCAGGAAAAACAGCAAAGCAAGCGCGTCCACAATCTGAATATGAACTGCCAGTGAAAGGCTGTCCGACCACAGTATAGACAGGGCAGTACTCAAGAAGGTAGCTGTCCACGCCGAAAGGGCCACGCCCAGAGCAGCATTTACGCTGATGGTTTGCGGCGTGGATAAATCGGCCCACAAAGCAAAGTTGATCACTGTGTAAAGGCTAACTGCCAGGGCATACAACATCGGCATCGAAAGGATGCCGGCAGCGCCTTCAGCCACGCGAATATGAAAGCTGTATTGCAGATGGGTGAGTCCGAAAATGCCAAAGATCCACAGGAATAAAGGGCGTTCGCGCAGCGCGGTATAAAGCACACCGCCCACCAGCGCCCCCACCCCATGTACCCCGGCAATAAACATGCGGATGTCCAGGTCTGGAGATTGCCAGGCAGATTGCATATAGACTGGCGTCTTCAGCAGGCGCAAGAAACCCAGGCTATCCACAAAGTAAATCCCAAACATGATCAGGACCAGGCCAGGCAGACGGTTGCCCATCCGTGACTGACCCATCTTCTTTTTTCGCACATAACGCCCTATAGCAAACTCAGGGCGGGTATGCTGGCTGGAGAGTGCGTCCATCCAGGGATGATTAACGATTGAAAGTATCCCCATGCCGAATGTGCCAGCCGTCAATAGAATCAGGGATTGGCAGCGGAAGGCTGCGAAGGACCACTCTGATGAAAGGACGGCTGCTGCAAAATAAGCGACGGCAGTGGTCAGAGCCGCAGCATAACCACGCTGGCGGACAGGAACAAGATCAACCGTCATGGAAAACATAACTGGCACGCCCACCCCCAAAGCCAGAGAGGTTAATGCCAGCCAGATCAAGAATCCGGGCTCATGGCTGACAAAGGGCGCAGCAGCCGTTAACATGGTCTGGGTCAGCACCACGCCAAAGGCCAGTCGCAGCTTCGTACGCAGGCAACAAGCCCAATCCTGCCGTTGCATCCAAAAACCGAATGCCAGTGCAGTCAGGCAGGTCAATATCGCCAGAAGCGCCATATCCAGGGCAAAGGCGCGCGGGCTGAGGCTTAAAACCCGGGCAGCAAAGTCTTCCAGGCCGAGTTGCACAAAGGTCAGGTTGTAGTAATACCCGGCAGACATCATACAGACGAAGAGACAAAACCCAAACCAGCGAGCAAGTGAAATCGACACAAGTCTCAAAATTTTCACCTATTATTTTAAGAATGTAATCAGCAAACCCATTACCCCGATTGTGTTTAGGATCCAATGCATTGCAAGCCCAACACGCAGATCATTGGTGTGGTGAACCACATAAACGAGCGGTAGGACTACCAGGAACCGGCTGATCAACTGCCACGGCAACCAAAAGTGATACAGTGCGAAGAGGAAAGCCCCAACCAATGGCGCCCAACGCCCCATCCAGCGCATGCGGGGGAGCAAGTATCCTCGAAAATACAACTCCTCTACCCAGGGTGCACAAACTGCGATCACCACAAACGCGCCCAGGAAGTTAATGAATTGGATTTCTTTGCTATAAATCGAGAAATCTTCAGCTACAGAGAACCAGCCTGGAAGCCAGAAAATTTGGCTCTCAATCCAGGTGTCCAGCGGGCTTAGCAACAGTTGACAAACGAGTGACCATATCAGCACTGCTGACAACATTCGAACAAATGGCCCGATGGATATTTTTGCCCGATTCAATACGATCCCATCCAGCGAAAAAGAACCATTGCGTTTTTCCCCGAGCCAATAAAGGGAGCCTAGCTCAATGGGGATTAGCACAGTTAAAGCTGCCAGCCACATGCCTGTCATGGAAGGCCATCCAGCCCTGCGCAAAAATGGGGTGATCAGAGCATAACTAGCAAAAATAGCGACGCCTGGCAAGAGATGCATGAGAATTGAATTCCGCAATGGATGGTCTCGCATAATCACTACTCCAGTTGAATAATTCACAATCCGAAGGGGAAAAATGCTTCTACAAACGCCGCCCACAATAAGCAGCATGCCCCAACAACTATGATGAGGTACTCGGCAGATGTGAATCGTAGATCTTTGAGTTGCTTAATCTCGATCCATTTTTTAGCCGGGAAAGAATCAGCTACATAAAGCGATTTGGTAAGTGTTGCCGCACAAATCAATATGTAAGCCGTAGTCTCCCAAAGACCAATATGAAGAAAGGCCAAGTTCGCTTCCGTAATAGAAGAAAAGGGATCTATAAAGCTATTCGTGCCAGCCGTCCAACCAATAGACACTGCTCTTATGCCTAAGATTAACAGCCCCGGTGTGAAATCCCCAAACCGCACAAAAAGATTGGCAATTACGATTAACAGAGCGAGAGGAACATTGTGGATGAGAATGAACCACAAAACTTCCCAACCCGTAACGGGCACGGATAGGATTGGGTTGCTCCACGCCTGCGGATGGGTAATCAGTCCTAGATAAAAAACAAGCCACATGAGAACCATAAATGCGGTCCAAATAATAAGACTTCTAGGTATGATCGTTATCGAAAGTATCTTTTTCATGACTCTCCCTAGTACTAAGTAGATAGAAATTCTTTCTTCATCATCTTGCCTCTGAGCGGAAGCTTGATTTACTCAGTGCTTATTTGGGCTAAGATGGCTAACAATTCGTCAGATGAATTGCCCTTGCTGACGAAAGCATCTACGCCTGAGGTTATCGCGGCGCGTTGGGCTTCCGGCTGCGCGCTCATCGCAATCACCTTTGTGTGTGGACAGTACTTGCGTAACACAGGCAAGAGATGCTGTACCCTGAGACCGGGTAATTCCCAATCCAGCAAAATTACATCGGGCGGCGAAGAACAAACCTGAGCCAGCAGGCTCTCAGTGTCTCCAGCATCTCCAACCAGTTTATATCCAGCCTGATCCAACAGCAGGCGCATGGCCAACCTCACATTCAATTCATCATCCGCAAAGAAGATGCCTGGGCCCATTAGAACTCTGTGCGTTCAAACTTAAATAAAGTTATGAGGACAAATAACACACACCACACTGCTGTAGCGACTACGGGAGGCCAGATCAAGCTGCCTGGCAGGGGCGTTTGCGATGCAGCGCCGGAAGCAATCTGCGCCAACATCCAGGGTGTTATGGATAGTAATGGCTTCACCAAACTGCCCAGGATACCCCCACCCAGTAATATTCCCATTGAGATAGCGAGGACCGGCGCACGAGTGTTGAAAAACGCCCCCAACATTAGGGTCAGAGTCATATAAAAAAACAAATGCAGGAGCATTAAGCCCACTCCGGTCAGAAATGGGAACAGAGGATAGGGCTCTGTAGAATGCAAGTAAAGCAATCCATAAACGACCATAGCGGGCAGCAGAACAAGGAAGAGAGACATATACAATAGATTGGCGATGAGCTTGGCAATCAGGTAAGCGCGGCGCGCAACCGGTTTGCTCAAAACCCATTCCGTAACCCCGCTGATCCTTCCATCAATTAACGCATCTTGCGTGAGTATGATTGCGCCGATCGCCACCACCTGGACCCCGAACTCAAAAAACACGGATAACCCCATTTGAATGGCGTAGGACTGCGCTCCCCCAGCAGCATTTACCTCTTCCGGGCTTGCCAGGTTGGTTAGTGTGGGGATGAACAACATGTTTGCGACCAAACCGCCCAGAATGAGCGTCCAGGCCAGGCCATTAATCCACCAGCGCCGGGTGCCCCACCAGGCCTGATGTTCTTTACGGAATAAATTTGAAAATCCTCGCAACCAGCCCCATTCACGCACGCGCTGCAACTCAATCTTGGCTACCATGACTACCTCCCTTGACGATTTCCATAAAGACTTCTTCCAGCTCATACTTCTTACGGCTGAACTCGGTCACCACAATTCGCTTATCTTCCAATATATGGCGCAACAAACCGGCTTCAGCAGCGATTTCATCGCTCACACTAATGTGCCAGATCGTAGAATCATCCCTGTAAATCGCACGGACATTCTTGACCCATGCCAGCGCGGCCAGGCGCGCTTCCAATAGCTCAGGATGGCCCTTTACCGCCAGGGTATAATCAACACCATCTTTACCGTTCAAAATTTGTTCAATAGGCCCGCTCGCCACCAGTTGGCCTCGACTCAGGATTGCAACCGTGTCGCTAATCCGCTGCACATCATCCAGGATATGGGTGGAATAGAAGATTGTGGTATGTTTCCGCAAGCGATCCATGATCGACAGCACTTCGTGCCTGCCCAATGGATCCAGGGCCGAGGCCGGTTCATCTAAAATGAGCAGATCAGGATAATTGACCTGTGCCATGGCAATCCCCAGGCGCTGCTTCTCGCCACCTGAAAATCCCTTGATCGAACGATCCGCCTTCTCTTCAAGTCCAACCAGGGCGAGCATCTCATCACACCGCTGGCGAAGCATTTGCTCACGACCACTAAAAAAGAAGCGGGCAATAAACAGCAAATTTTCACGCGCAGTCATATAATCGATGAAACGCGGTTGCTGAGGTAGATAGCCAATCCGCTCACGAATTGTCACGCTATCGGTGACAATGTCGTACCCAAAGATTGTGGCGCTTCCGCTGGTCGGCCGAACCAGACCCAGCAAGGTTTTCATCAGTGTCGTTTTTCCAGCGCCGTTAGGACCAAGAAAACCAAAAATAGAATTACGCTGCACATTCAGGCTTACAGACTCTAAGGCCTGGATTTTGCCATATGATTTGCCCAGCTCATAAGTAGCAATAACATTTGTCTCGGGTTTATTCATCGATGAACCTTTTCCTCCACTCAAACTGATCGGCTTACAGCGGCCTGATTTACTCGTCTCTTCCCTTTCGATGATCCAGTTCAGCCCACACAAGATAGAGAATCCCACCGATCAATGCCATTCCACTCAGGGTGACCAGCTCATTGCCGACATACGTCAGCATAGCCTGAAATAATTTACTATTCCATGAACTGACACCAGACCCAAATATGGCTGCGCTGAGATAGCGAGTGCTGAATAGCAACGCTGAGATTGCAATGAGTGAAACACCTGCCATTCTTCTCGACATTGGTAGATTCCTTACAATAAATGTTTCTAGAAGCTGCATTTTTGGCCTGAGCAGCTCTTTGTTTGTCAACATTATCGTAAAACAAAACCTCTCCCCCTGCGCCGGGCAGGGGGAGAGGTTGCGATCAGACAAATTAAGTGATTCCAACCTGGTCAATGGACCAGGTTATTGTTCAAAGCCAATACTACCGCCTCGGTCCGGCTTGATACTCCCAATTTGGAAAGGATACTGCTGACATGGAATTTAGCCGTCGAACGGCTGATCACCAGCCTGTCAGCTATATCATTATTACTCAACCCCTGTGCCATCAAAGCCAGGACTTCCCGCTCACGATCGGTCAGATCGAAACCAATCCTTTCTGCAGGGTAACGCACCGACTGGATTAACACCTGGGCCGCCTCCGGAGCCAGCGTCGGTCGCCCTGCGTAAGCCGCCCGAATCGCATCTGCCAGCTCGTCAGCAGAGATATCTTTGAGGAGATAACCAATTGCTCCAGCTTGTAAGGCGCCTTGTACCAGTTCCTGCTCTTTAAAGCTGGTCAGGGCAATCACCTGGATCTCAGGACACTGGGCGCGGATGCGTTGGGTGGCAGTAGCGCCATCCATTCCCGGCATGACCAGGTCCATCAGCACCACATCTGGCTTTACTTGCGCACACACCTTAAGCGCTTGTTCGCCATCGCCAGCCTCGCCAACCAGCTCCATGTCATCACAGGTGAGCAAAAATGTGGCTAAACCGCTGCGGACAACTTTATGATCATCCACAATCATGACTCGAATTGGCCTGGAAACGCTCATTGCTTATTCTCCTTTTTGGCCTGCCAGCGCATGCGAACTTGTGTCCCGGCGCCTATAGCGCTCAGAATCTCAAGTTCCGCATGAACTGCCTCGGCCCGTTCAACCATGATTTTGAGGCCAAGATTCTCAGGCGTCAGAGCCGCAGGGTCAAACCCGCAACCGTCATCCTTAATGCTGACTTCAATCCAATCTGCTTGGGAGTTCAGTTCAAGATTCACCTGTGTTGCCCCAGAGTGTTTGGCGATATTATTCAAGGCTTCCTGGGCAATGCGATAGAAGGCTTCTTTGACCTCATTCGGTATGAGGATCTGTCCAGATTGACTCAATTCAACCGGTATACGTGTCCTTCCGGTAAATGCATTGATCAGGTAGCGGTATAACTCGCCCAACTCCACATCGCCCAGTGTATCGGGGCGCAGCTCGAGCAGCAGTGTGCGCATTTCCGAGAGCGCCCCGCGTGTTAGCTGGCGTAGTTCTTCAAGTTTCAGCCTGCCCAGCTCAGGATTGCGTTCCCACAACTTGGGCAGGACATCGGCGACCAGGCTGGCTGAGAATAAAGTCTGGGTCACTGCGTCATGTAGATCGCGCGCCAACCGATTCCGCTCGGACAGCGCCGCTACTGCCGCAGCTTGCTGGTAAAGGCGCGCGTTTTCAATTGCTAGTGCCATCTGTTCTGCGAAGGTCATCGCCAACTGCACCTGCTCATCGGAGAATTCCTGTGGGGTCGAATAATAGAATACCATGCCGCCATACACCTGACCCTGAATGATCAGGGGTACGGCCAACGATCCGGCATAACGCTTGCGCAATGCGATGCGCTGAGCCTTAATATCTTCCGGGATAGTGTGATCCTGTTCAAGTTCCTCAACCCGTTCCGGCAAAGGCCCGTAGTTCCCAAATGTAGGTTGTTGCTGTAAAGCAGCCTGTAAATAGTCCATCCCCCCACGCTTCTGCATATCGTCAAACGAGACTACAATCCCCTTTTTATAACCTTCAGGCATGCCGTAACTGGCTTCATGGGCTATCTGTCGGTGTTCCCAATCAAAGCGGTGTTGTGCAAAGGCTGAAGCGCCCAGGCGTGGCAATACCAGCTGGACCGCTTTTTCCATCATGACATCCAAGGGTAAGTTGGAATTGATCATCCTCAGGATGTCTCTCAGACTCTCAGCTATTTTTCGCCGCTGCTCAACTTCCTGGGTGCGCTCCTCCACCCGCTGCTCCAGGGTTGACAGGGTCTCCTGCAATGCATGCTCGGCTTCTTTTTGCTCCGTCAGGTCAATGACCATGCCATCGAAGTGAGTCAGGCGTCCCTCGCCATCAAAACCAGGATTGGAGATCGTATGCACCCAGCGCCAGCGATTTTCTTTATGGTTGAAGAAACGCGCCGGCTGGTTGTAAGGCGCATGTTCTTCGAATGCGCGCCGGTTCGCCTCCACCACACGAGGCAGATCTTCCGGGTGTAAGTTAGCAAACCACTGCTCAAAATTGAAAAGATCGTCCACACCTGTTAATTCTTTGATTGACGGGCTGGCGAGAACAACTTTACCAAGATAAGGACTGGATGGATCAATTTGCACGCGATAGATCGCAAAGTGCTGAGCATTCTCAATCACCGAGCGCAGCATCGATTCGCTTTCTTCCAGACGAAGCAATGTGTCTTTGAGGCGCTGTTCGGCATCCACACGCTCTGTGGCATCGATCGAGACATTGAGCAGGCCGACCACGTTGTCTTTCTCATACAGTGGTGATAGGACAATATCCCAGTAAGAAGTGATCCCACCTGTTTCAATTCGGACCGCATCTTGCCGGATAGTCTCTCCATCAAATACTCGATTAAATAGAGGAATAAGTACATCCTCAGTGCCTGGTTCGAGGTCAAAAATGTTCCTTCCCGGGGCCACGTCCACACTCATCGATAGCGTGTACTGACCTATGAAGGCAGCCCAGGTAGGATTGCAGCGGCGTAAAATGAAATCGCGGTCGATGATGGCAATACCCATGGGCATATGGTCAAAGAGCATCTCGAGCAGATTGATCTGCCTGCTCATGCCGGGGTCGGGATTAAAAGTAACCACTTGTTCGTGTGGCTCAGCCTCACTGGCAAGCATTAATTCAAATTCACAGGCCTCAGCCCCACATGCCTGGCAGGCACGCTCAATACAAACGACATCTCGTCGACCACTGATAATATTAATAAATCCCACCAGCACGCCAGCCGTATAGGCACAGGCTGCTTTTTCAGATTGCGTTCCATGCTGGCGCATCATCCAGGCTTCAAAGGCATCGCGAGCCCGAATGACCAGACGCCCCAAAGGCCACTCGATCTCACTGATCTCAAAGTGACCAAAACCGGCAGCTTGATAAGCTAATAAACAGGCCTGAAATTCAGCTTGACGTTGATCTATATCTTCTGAAAAGAAGGCTCTGGCAAAGCTTGCACCCCCATTCGCACCAGCTTGCTGTAAAACTGAATTGGTCAGCCGCTGTCCGATCAGCGCCTCGAGCTGGCGGTGTATGGACCAGAAACCGGCCTCGATCTCCAACAAAGCCATGCGCGCTCCGCCAAATTGGAGCATTCCAGGAGAAACTTGGATCAATTGGGGCGGCACCTGGGATGCCATATGTCGGTTACCCATTCATATCGCTCACAGCACCCCGGACGGAGGACTCTTCATAAAAATGATCCACAGTCAGCGGGTTAAACCAGATCACACATCTGTATTACGATTCATTGAGTAGATCAAGCGCAAGCCAATCAAAGCCAGATTTGGCTCGACCAGCTCGACGACCGGGGTTTCACTGGCAATCAACTGCGCCAGGCCTCCGGTTGCCACCACGCGCGCATTTTCCCCAACCTCAGCGCGCAGGCGCTTCACCAGGCCTTCTACCAGTCCGGCAAAGCCAAAGACCACGCCAGATTGCATGGCATGGATGGTGTTCGTGCCAGTGGCGTGGGGTGGGCGGGAGAGCTCTACCTGGGGCAGGCGGGCTGCGGCGCGGAATAGCGCGTCGGCGGCGGTGCTTACGCCAGGCGCAATCGCCACACCCACAAAATCACCAGCGGCAGACACCACCGAAAAAGTGGTGGCAGTGCCAAATCCGATCACAATCACCGGTGTCCCGTACAGGTGCCGCGCTGCCACCACATTGACAATGAGATCTGGGCCGACCTCTGCCGGATAATCCGTGTGGATCACCAACCCTGTATGGATATCCGGCCCGATCACAACGGGTTCTATTTGAAGATAACGCCTGGACAGCTCGGTAAATTCCTGGGCGAGCACCGGCACAACCGAGGAGAGCACGCAGCCGCGGATATCATCTCTGTGTAAGCCTGCCGAGGCCAGCAAGCTGAGCAAGAGCATGGCATATTCATCCGCCAGCCGGTCGCGCTCGGTAGCCAGACGCCAGTGGGCGCGCAAACGCTCGTCCTCGAACAGGCCCAACTTAATATTCGTATTGCCAATATCAATGGTCAAGAGCATATCAAACCTCTTGAGTGACTAAACGGTTGAACCCTTATTCTTGCCTATGGACAAACCTTTCCAGGCCGCCACCACTGCCAGCACAATCACCACAGAGACAACAACCTCAGCAATGGCATTGGGTAACACAGCGGGAATGATCACCGCAGCAGGGACATAGCCAAACAGGATCAACGCGCCTACTACCAGCACTGTATTGGTCAGTGTGCCGACGACTGAGGCGCTGACCAGGGCCAGCCATTCGTTGGATTTGCGCAAGAGCATATAAATATATGCCGCGGCGACACCCACAAACAGCCGGGGCAGAATTGCGACAAAAGGATTGCTAAACCACAAATTGGCTGGGGGTGCTTCGGAGGGCGCCTGCAGCCAGCTGGATATGCCAAAGATCAAGCCAACCAGTAAACCAACCACCGGACCTTCCAGGATACCGCCCAAAATCGCCGGGATATGCAAAATGGTAGCGCTGACCGCCAGCACACCCGGAAACGGGCCGATAAAACCCAGCCGGGTTACACCGAGAACGATCGAAATAGCACCTAATAGACCGGATATAACTATCTGGCGAACGGAAAGTTTCATGGCGACCTCCCTTATCTGGAGAATGGGTGGAATTATTGTCCGGTTAACTGTGCTAATAGTAACAGAAATTTTGCATCTAGAACAATAAAAGGGATAAAGATCAGCCCGACTACCAAACCAAACACCAGAAGCAAAGCCAATCCATCTTTCGCAGTCATTTGCAATTGAACATAATGGCTCCTGCCCACGCTGCCAGTATAGCCACGCGCTTCCATCGCCTCAATCAATAGCTCACCCCGTCGTAAAGTAGTCAGGAACAGGGGAATAAGCACCGGCAAGAAATGGCGGATACGCTGGATCGGATTGGCGCCCAGACGGATATCGGCGCCGCGTGCCACCTGCGCCTTGAGCAGCTTTTCCAATTCTTCAGCCAGGGTGGGCACAAAGCGCAGGGCGATAGTGAATACCATGGCCAGCTCATGCGACGGAAAGCCGATCTTCTGCAACGGGCGCAATAATTTTTCGATGCCGTGGGTCAGTTCTGAGATCGTGCTGGTCATGGTCAGCATCCCGGTCAACAGGATCAGAGCCACCAGGCGCAGCAGCATCGCGATCACTGTCAGGATCGAGCAGCCGGTTATCTTAAAAATCCAGAAGCTCCATAAATCCGGGCAAACCAGATCTGCGGAAGCACCCCAACCGAAGAGTAATTGCAGGATCGCAATAATAATAAGGACCGGTAAAGCCGGGCGCAGGCCACCCAGGGCAAACCCCAGTGGAACGCGTGCCAGCAGCACCAATCCAATAATCACCACCAGCAGCGCCATCAGACCGCCAACGCTGGAGATGGTGATAATCGACAGGATCAGCAGGCCAATCCCAATCAGCTTGGTGCGCGGGTCCAGGCGGTGCACGGCAGAGCCGGTGGGCAGGTATTGCCCGATCGTGATGTGGCGCATCAATTCCAGATCTTCCACCCTGCCTCCACCTGCTTAATCGTGAACCGCGACCTGATAACCAGCCTTGAGGATTGCCTCAGCGATCTCCGGGACGGTCAGCGCCGTGACCTGGATGGGCCAGCCCGCTTCACACAGGCGGGAGGCTGCCAGCACCAGCGGCAAGACCGGCAGATCTACATCCGGACGACCCAATATCGCGCGCACCGGTCCAGTGCGAGATACCCGCCCCTCGTGCAGCGCTACCACCCGCTCGCACAGCGTCAGGACATCCTCCATGCGGTGCGAGCCAAAGATAATTGTGACGCCAGTCTGGTTGATCTTGCGGAAGATCGCCAACACTTCTGCGCGACCGCGCGGGTCCAGTCCGGCAGTGGGCTCGTCCGCCACCAGCACAGACGGCTCCATCGCCAGCAGACCTGCCAGTGCGGCCCGGCGCTGCTCGCCGCCAGAAAGCGTCTGGGTGAGGCGGTCTTTAAAGGTTTCAAAAGGCAGGCCGACTGCATGCATGGCGTCTTTGACCCTGCGGCGCACTTCAACCGGGTCCAGCTTCAACTGGCGCGGCCCAAAGGCTACATCATCGCCCACGTAACGCTCAAAAAGCTGGTCCTCGGGCTGCTGGAAGAGCAGGCTCACCTTCTTGCGCGCCTGGCGCACATTCAAGGCGGGGTCCGTCCAGTCCTCACCATCCACAACCACTCTGCCTGCTTGCGGACGGATCAAGCCATTCAAATGCTGCATTAAAGTGGATTTACCCGAGCCGGTCGGGCCGATCAGCCCGGTAATATCTCCCCGGGCTATCTGCAGGTCCACCCCTCGCAGAGACGGCGACTCAAGAGGTGTGCCCCTCAAGTATGCATGCTGCAAACCCTGGACAGTGACAACCGGATCGGTAATTTTTTCTGGCGCTGGTTGCGGGCCGGGGCTGCAAGGTGTATTTTCAACATCAGCAGTCTGGGAAGCAGGCGCTGGACCTAAGGCTGCCAGCAGTTCCTCCACCGTCAGGCAGACGGGCAAACCCAGGCGCATGGACAGATCCGCCAGCGGTGGGATGTCCAGGTCCAGGCTGCGCAGCTCGACCACACGACTGAAGATCTCGTGGGGGTCGCCATCCATCACCACCTGCCCGCGCTGCAGCACCACCACCCGACTTGCCTCAGCAGCCTCTTCCATTTCATGGGTGATTGTCACCAGGGTTGTGCCCTGCGCCTGGAAGAGGCGCAAGACCTCCACCACTGCCCGGCGTCCCGCCGGATCGAGCATGGAGGTCGCTTCATCCAGGATCAAAGCACGGGGTCTGAGCGCCAGCGCCCCGGCAATCGCCACGCGCTGCTTTTGACCGGCGGACAGACGGTGCGGCGGGCGGGCGCGCAAATCCCACATCCCCACGGTTTCCAGGGCTGCCTGCACGTGCGCGGGCATTTCCGATTCAGGGACGCCAAAATTCTCTGGTCCAAAGGCGACATCTTCTTCTACAGTAGTCGCCACAATCTGAGAATCGGGCTGCTGGAAGACCATCTGTACTACCCGGCGGAGTTCCCCGCGGCGGGCGGTATCCTCCGTAGGGACGCCCGCCGCCAGCACCCGACCCTGGCTGGGCAGCAGCAAGGCATTCAGGTGCCGCGCCAGTGTGGATTTCCCTGAGCCATTCGCCCCGATGATCGCCACATACTCGCCGGGATAGATCTGCAGATCGATCCCGCGCAGGGCTTCGATGGGCGGCGTGCCAGCATAGGTATGCCAGACATTTTTTAGATCAAAAATGGGGGGGGTGTCGGTGCGGTTGACCAGATCCATACATCAACTCTCAGCAGTGTATGTTACCACCACTTGCGGCAAGCTGGCTAAATCATTAAGACCTGGATCAACACCGCGGAATTTGCCAGAAGCGCATCCTGCCCCTCCGGGATCATCGCAATTGCTTCCGTCTGAGCCATCATCTGCAAGCGGCTCTGATTTTTCAACGGCTGGAAAAGCCATCCTTGAGCTTCTTTGAGCAGGCGACCATGGATAAACTGGGTCCAATCGATCTGACCGGTTACCGTCTGCGCCATGCGGGCCTGGACTCTGGGTAGGCCAGGCTCTTTCTCCCCGGCCAGCGCCTGCAAGCCCGGCAGCGCCAGTTGAAGGAAAGCCATATGATTGGAGGGCGGCCCGCCCGGCAGGCAGAATACCGGTTTTTCACGGTAAAGACCAAACCCGATCGCCTTGCCCGGGCCAATGCGCACGCGGTGATAAATCTTGCACCACCCCAGCTCATCCAGGATTTGCACCACCAGATCATGCTCGCCCTTCCAGGCGCCGCCGCTGGTGAGCAAAGCGTCATATTCATCCAGGCAGGCTGCTATCCTGTGCCGCAGCAGGTCGGGATCATCCCCAACCACAAAAGTATTGATTTCAAAGCCGTAACGCAGGCACCAGGCAGCCAGGGTGAACAGGTTGCTGGCGTACAGTTTACCCTCCTCCATCGCCTGTCCGGGCGCCAGCACTTCATCCCCGGTTGCGAGGATCGCCACCCGTGGGCGCCTGACCACCGCCGCCTGATGGTAGCTGGCTGCAGCCAGTAAACCGATCATCGTCGGATACAGCCGCTGTCCCGCCGGGACGATCAGGCTACCGTAGGCCACATCACTCCCTCGCGGCAGGATATTACGCCCAGGCTCAGCCACATTCAGAGCCTGGATAGCGCCAGGCTCAATCTGCACAAATTCCTCCGCAAGGATCGCATCGGCGCCCAGGGGCACCGGCGCACCGCTCAGAATGCGTACTGCCTGACTTGAGCCGAGCACCCCGGTCCAATTACCGCCCGCCGCTACATCGCCTGCCAGGGACAGGCGCACTGGGTTCTGCGGGCTGGCAGTCTGAATATCCTGGGCCTGGATTGCATAGCCATCTTTAAGGGATACATCCACCGATGGGGAATCAATCAGCGCGTGCAGGTCCTGCGCGGCAATCCGACCTGCCGCAGCCAGCAATTCCACAGTTTCCGTCTCCAGAGATCGGATGGATTCAATCGTTAGCTGATAAGCCTGGTTGTATGAGATCATCACAGCGCCCCAAAATTCTACGCACGAGAGATTGCCTCAGGCAGCCTATCTTATCACCACTCCAGGTGTGGCGACAGAGAAAAAATAATTTATCGATACAAAAAAAACGACCTGCTTTGCAGCGGGCCGTTTTTTCAAAGATATCGCTCAAACCAACAATTACTCCTCCAACACTGTCCCGGTTGGGCCGGTCGGACCCGCGATCAAAGCGGCATCGATCTCGATCGTCTCAGCGTAGATCAAACGCCGGGGGTGCTCGCGGCGGACGCGCCGTCCTACCTGCACCGTTTTCACATAATTTGCCGGCAGATACTCATATTCCCGGATCAATACCCGGTATTCACCTGCTTCAGGCAATTGAGCAAAATCCACCGTCCCACTCCAGCGGACCAACCCGGTTTGGGGTGTGATCGGGGTAGGCATGCGGCTGATTGTGGCTGTTCCAGCCGGGGCATCTTCCCAGCCCAGATCGCTCAACACCGCAGGGTTACGGCGTTGGATGCTCACTTCAACAAGCGTAGGCACAGTGACCCGTGGGTTAGGCTGCCGCCCGGTGATCTCAGGAACCGGCCCGCTGGGGGCAGGGCCGCTGACTGTGAGGCGCAGGCGGCGCGGGTGGTAAGGGTCGGCCGTGATCATTGCCGAGCGTTCGGGGGTCAGTTGAGCGTAGTCCGCCAACATCACCGCCGAAAGCTTGGCCTCCGGCAAAGCGTGCGGCTGGTAGCGCACAAACGCCAGGCGGATAAACGGGGTATAGGCTTCAGTCTGAATATCCACCGTCAAGTCGGCAAACCATTTCTGGGTTTCATAGTCAAATTCCACGGGAAAGCCCGCCACCCACACACGCCCTGGAGCCTTCCCAGGCAGGCTGAGCCCCCGTTCACTGGCCTGTGAGTTCGGGAAATGATAGGTCGAAGGAAGCGAGCTCAATCCGGGCGAGGCCCAGATCGGGTCAGCGCCCCACTGGGTTATAGATCCCTTCCACAGCTCACGGTCAGTCAGTGAGCCGTTGATGTAATCGTAAAGCGTCACCCCCAGCAACTCGCCCGCCCCGGATGAGAACCAGGGGCGCTCCAGATAAACCCGCAGCCCACCGCCAAAACGCACGCTGCGCTTCAGGTTGGTCTGGGTCTGGCGCTGCCAGCCAAAGGTGGGCACAATATAATCCACCAGTGGCGCTGCCGGGCGCGCCGATGCCGGCACTTCTACTTGTACCGGCTGGCTACTGCGGGTAAAGTCCAGGTTTTGATCCTGGGCGAAATATTCCTGGTAGCGCGAGGTGGCCCGCGCGGTATAGAAAACGGTATGGTGCCTGGTATCGTTGAGCGCGTGGCGTGGGGCAGTATCACCGTAGAGGGTTACGCCGCTTCTCAGGTTGCCCAACTGATCGCCGCTGCGAGCGAAACACAGCAGGTCGTGGTCAGCGTCGTAATAGGCTTGCTGACGGTAATTGGGGGTTCCGTCGCCGGTGACCAGATAACCTTCTTGCGTCGTAGGGATCAGGATCTCATCTGCCAGGGCGGTATTCTTTTGTGAATAGTCCACCCCTTCCAGGCGTGGCTCGGTAAGATCATCATAGGGATCGTCCCATTCGGCCAGTAGGTCAATCTTGCCAGTGCTGGCGGCATGGATATGTAGCCCACCCAGCAAGAACGCCTCGGTTGCCTCAGGTTTGCGCCAGGCGGTAATGACGGCTGTCTCCGTTGCCGCCGGCAGGTCGCTCTCCGGAGCCGTTTGCAGCACGTTCGGGTCAGGATCCAACAATTCATCTATCTGGCCGAAACCGATATCAGTCCCATACGGCACATGCTGGGCAGCGATGGCAGTAAACCGGGGATTGCCGATTGGCTGCTGCACGGCATGCACCAGGTTCAGCAATGTTGGTGGGGTAATCATCCAGTGCCCGCCTTCGAGCGCCCGCTGCAAGATGTGGGCAATCTGCTCGCTGTCAACCTGCGGATTGAGCACCGGCAAGGTGGGGTCTTGCAAGGTAATTCGATCTATATACTCGCGCAGCCACTGCCAGACCCCCATACGCTTGAGGTCATCTGGCAGCAGGTAGCTGCTGAGCGGGGTGAGCGCCTGGGTGCCCTTGGGCAGATGTACCGTCAGTTCCCGACCCTGTGGGTCCCAATCCGGAGGCCCAGCTCCATCTGCCAGCGCCAGGCGGAAAGGTTGCAGCTTTTGCCAGTCTCCAGAACCGCCGAAGCTCACCAGGGTTGCCGAGCCGGGACGGGGGTTAGCGTCGATTAGGCCTTGATACGGAGCGGGAGCAGGTGCACCACCCCCGGGTTCTACTGCTGCCAGGCTGCCTTCCGGCGCGCCGGGTAGATCGCGCAAGGCTGCGCCACGCGCCAGCACATCCGGCAAATAGGGCAGCACATCAATCTGATCGCCTGCCTCCAGGGGGAATTCCTTGAGCTGCCCGGCAACTTCTACTTGCACGTGGTTGTACTTGCCCTGGTCTCGGGCTCCGATCAGGTTGTACATCGCCGGGCTTTTCACCAGCTTGCCGTTGGGATCATCGAACATGCCGATCTTCTCGGCCACCTCCACACTGGTGCTGGGAGGCGAGATGAAGCGATCCGAAGCGGTCAGATCAGCCGGATCATTATCCTTGGATGGATCATCATTGAAGGTGCGCATGACCAGCCGCTCCAGCTGCGAGCCGGGGCCGGTCACGGACTTTTCGTCGCGCAGCAGGACAAAGGGAGCAATCACCGGCTCGTAGCGCAGATAAGGGAAGCCTTCCGGGTCGCGCGGCAGCCCACCCAGGAAAGCCAGCAAATGCGCCAGAGGATCGTCATGACCCAGGCTGTTCCCACACAGATCAACTGCCCGGACGCGCAGGCGGTAGCGCCGTCCATAGCGCAGCGCGGGCAGAGAGCCAGGGAAGGCCTTGAACTCTGTAGTCATTTTGAAGGGCGTTGCCGGCTCGTTTTGGGGATGGTTTGGGTCTTCCACCAGGGCATTGGCCGGGTCCGGGTCAGCAGACAGCGCTTTCCCAGGGAAGGGAGTGCTCAGGCTCCAGCCCACCCAACGCGCGACGGATTCGTTCAGGTACAGATCATCGGGGGTAGGGTTTTCAGGGTCTGGCGCAGCCTGAGCAGCCGCCAGCTCGCTGAAGCCCTCTTCGTCGGTCGTGCTAAATACCTGGTCTTCAATATGGTAGGCGCCATTGCGGCGGTGCAAAGAATGCCATTCTCCGCTAAGCGAATCCCAGATATCGATGCGGAAACCCTGAGTCAGGTCCTCGGCAAAGAAAGGCCGGTTGAGCGGAGCGCTGTTGGATAGATCTGCATCAAACTGTTGATTCTCCTGGAAAGAATGCAGCAGGCTCAAGGCACGCCCATCCGCAAATAACGAAAAGCCACCCGAACGCAAGGCAGGCAGGGTGGTCGTCTCATCAAACACTTCCGGATGATCCGAAAGTTCTGGACCAGGGCGGCTCGCCTGCCAGCTTTCTGCCAGCAGCGAACTCTTGAACATCCCGCTCTCCAGGTCCACCTGGGCCAGGCCAAAGCGGGTTGGGTCGAGATTGAGCAAGCCAAAAACCTCCAGGTCTGCCAGCCCGCCGCCCAATAACCCCGGCGCCGTGGTGAAGACCTGCCAGGGATTAGTTGCGCTTCCGACGCTGAAATACAGATAAGCAGTCTCCAGCGGCGTCATATTCGGCGGAGCCTGGGTAGGGATCGCCCAGTTATGGTGGGGGATATCCACCACGGAAAGCCGTTTGGGGACATTGATCAGAGTCGTGGCAACGAAACTACGCGGCAGCTCAAAATCGAACACCAAGCCCAGAGCGCGCAGCAATTCGGGATAGGAATTGAGTGAGCTCAGCGCCTGGTGGACGTCGATCAAAGTATCGAAATCGGGCGGATTTTGAGCAATGGGCGCTCCCTGCGGCATATGAGTATAGACAGCAAACTGGTTGGCGACGAACTGATTCAATCCCTTTGCCTGGGGGGTGCCCGCCGCCGGCATATTCAAGAGCGTGCCGTCAGCATCCAACCAATCCGCATTATAGTGAGCGGATTGCAATCCGACTGAACTTACCTGGCTGAAAGCAGCCCGGACCTGCTTGCGCAAACGCTCTCCCTTCTCGTTGGTCCAATTGACCTCCAGGCCTGAAAGCAGGTTCTTAAGGAACTCGCGCTGCGGTGAATAACGTTGCTCCTTGGATTCGACAGGCGATCGATCGGGTAAGCCCAGGGCAACTCCTGCTTGCTGGTAATTCGATTTGAGCAGGCTTAACGCCAGGCGAGCCGGATAAGAGAAGATCGCCCGCTCGCTGTAATCCTTATAGGAGTACGAGCGCACAAAAGTCTCTTCATTGAACATCGCCTGCCACAGGTCTGGACGCAAGGGTTCCCGGTCGATCTCCAGGGTAAGCTTGCGGTTGCCGCGCTGAAAGGTCAGCGCCAGTCCGTTATTCGCCAGATCGCCGGTCCAGTTGAGCCAGTCGGGGAAGTGCCCAAGTCGATCAGCGTCGTAGAGACGAGGTGAGACGTACACGGATATGGGCAACGTCTCAGGATTGAGGCGCATCCCGCGCGGCATCACCGTAAAGAGAATTGTCTGGTTGGCCATAAACTGCTCTCCTGTAACCGTCGTTAACGGTCTGATTCTCTGCTCACTTTATGCAAAAGCCCCGGCATACTCGTCCCAAACTTCCACAGAGTCAAAACCTTCCAGGAAGTAGGGGTCGCCGCTCGAGCCTCCAAAACGCTTTTCAACGGTGATCTCTACGGAGGTGCTGAAGAAAAGCACTTCCACCTTGACCGTCAGGGTAGCGCGACCGTAGGCAGCATTCTTGGCGAATTCGTAGGCAAATACAAGATAAAACTCCAGCGAAACTGTGATCAGCCCCAGGACAGACAAATGGCCACCCATACGTAGGTAGCCAGCCAGGGTAGCCGCATCGACTTCCTCCCCATCGATGGTCTTGCGCTGGATCGAGAAGTAGATACCTGCCATGATATAAACGCCACCGCTCGCCACACCCAGGTCGATGGAAGCGCTGGCGCCGAATTCCAGGGCAGCTTCCAGCATCTTGATCCCCAGCGTATCGAGCTGCAGGTGGAAGAAACCACCTCCGCCAAAGATCATTACGGTCAGATTGAAGGGTTTCTCGCGGCTCGAAAAGCTGAAGTCAAAGGTTGGACGCCCATCCAGGAAGGGCAATTCCAGAAAAGCAGCCAGGGTCACCTCTCTCAGAGAGAACACCCCCACACCCACCGGCGGCAAGCCAATGCTGAAGCCGGCTTTGACTTTGGCAGGCGTGATATCCAGGCTGGGGCCATCGCCGAACAATCCAGCCGGGATCGTTTTGCGCAACTCTTCAACAAACTGCAGGTCTTCCATAAATCGCACCGGATTGTCCGAATCCAGCCCAACATCCACTTTCAGTTTCTGACCGGTCTGGGTGTGGAACTCGAAGCGATCGAAGAGCACTTCGACGATATGCAGCAGCTCAATGGTGAAATTCGTCAGGCTGCCATCCATGCGCGCCATGCCCGGGTCAGGATTGGGCGGCGGCGGCAGTTCCACAATCTTCTCTACTCGCCCATGGATCTCAAGTTTTGCCGGCGTGCCGTTCTTCTGCGCGTGGAAAGTGACAATGCCGAAATTCAGATCCTTGACTCCAGGCGTCCAATCCAGGGTGGTGACCAGGCGCAGTTTGACCGACGGCGGCAGCGCGCCTAGGTCTTCCTTGTTGAACTGCACTTTCGGAGCCCCGGCCCCCATGGTCAGCGGCTGGAGTAAATCAGCCAGGCTCAAGGTACCGAACAGTTTGGCGGCGTCTTTGACGTCATTGAAAAAGTCGCTCGGCTCAAACACGTCCTGGGCGATCTTATCCAAGTCACCCGCCATTGGGCCCAGCTGGCTGGTCAGGCCAGAGATCGACAGGTGGGGGGTTGCAAAACCGCCCGCCTGGTCAGCAGCGAACTCCGAAAGCAGCTTGGCCTTCTGCGCCACACCCGATGAAACCTCTTCAACGATCTCGGCAAACAACCCGGTGGTGTTCGCTGGATCATTACTGAGGAATTTCTCGGAGAGGGCAATCTGCGTTCCAGCCGGTTTACCCAGCAAGGCTTCCACAGCTGGCAGGTTGACCGTAGCCATGAACAGCCTGGGCAGGAAACCCCCAAAGGTTTTATTCACAGGGGCGCTGTGGGTGGCGAAATATAGGCGGGTGGTGTCCAGGGTCGTGTTCTCAGTTCCCCCAGCAGGAGCATAGGTGACCTTCTGACCCGGCACGAGACAGGCGCGTGCCTCCCCACTGGCATTGTAAGCAGTTACCACAATATCGCGATGTCCCTCGCCAAATGGCACAAAAACCAATGAAGCGTTGAAATTCACCCCATTTCCAGAGAGATCCTCGGCGATGGCGCTGAATTTAAAATCATCTGCGGGTTGCGTGCCCGTGCCAAGACGTACCCAGAAAGAATAGGTCGTGCCGGGAATCTGAGAGCCATCTTCTGGGCGAGAGATGTCAGGAGTGACCAGGGTCGTCAGGCGAATATTTTTGAAAGGCAGCCCGCGCCCGTCATTTTCAAGCTGGCTTTGCACCTCCGGCACGGTATAGTCGCGCAGCGGCTGGCGCACCACGATATACATGCGCTGGACGAGGTAGGCCAAGGGCGTGGTGTACCCATCACTGCCCTTCTGATCCCGGATCTTGCGCTCGCTGACCTTAATTAAAGCTGCCCGGTGCCCGAGAGGATATAAATGACCCTCATAGACAATGCGCACATAATGGTCGCGTCCCTGGGTAGCAATATGCCGCCATTCGGAAAGGTTGAGCAGATCGCCGGTTTCGCCCAACAAGCCCGGCCATAGAATACTGCTGAGATCTCCCATCCCCAGGGCAGAACCATATGCGCTGTTGGACAGCTCCGTAGCGGTTAGTGAAATATTTTCACTTGCCGTGGGGATATCAGCCTCTTCAGCCACACCGCTTGCTAAATTCAACCCAATATTTTCCAACCCCTCCCCCAGGCGCCCTAATTGGGGCCGCAGGCGGCTGAAGTCTTGCACATAACGCGTCCAGCGGTTGTTATCCCGTTGAAAGATGATGATGAAGGGCTTGAAAGGGGCCGGTGGATCCCACTCGCCGCGTGAGGTAAGCCACCCACCCAGCGGGGAAAGCATCAACCGCTCAGCATTTACTGGCAGAGGCTCATAGGAACGGAAATCATCCTTATCTTTGACATAGCCGTGAAAAGCCGAGGTCAACACCACAATCTCATGCCGGTCGCTGGGGGTCATGGGGGTGAGTACACCCCAGTCGGCGTCCGGCTTTTGGAATTGAGGCGGGTCATCTGCCTCAAATTTATCAGGGTTAAAATCCGGCGACCAGATGGCGCGTAGAGGAGCCGTCTGCTTGCGAGTGAGCTCGATCACATTCCCTTCGGTATCTCTCAGCATCAAGCGGGTGTGCCAGAGCTCGGTCAGGCTGCGTACCGTCTTCGCCTGCCGGGCATGACGCCAGGTTGAAGCGCTGTTCGGCGAAAGTATCAGCCGGTAAGGCAGCTCGATGGCTGTCTCCAGGCGTTCTGGCGGTTGGATATCGGGTGCGTTCTGGCGCTCCTGAGGGGTTGGGGTGGCAGGCACGTCCGCCAACTCCGAGACACTCAGTTCCCAACCCTCCCAGTTTAATAATCTTTCGGTGGTGAAAGGGATACGCACGTCGTCTCCCGGTGGGATACGCAATACCAGGCGGCTGTCGCGGCTGATGCGCGCCGCCACTGGCGGCACAGGCTCTGACTCCGCTGGTAGATTGGTGTTGTAAGGCTCATTAGCTTCATCAGGGGGAGGATTACTCTCTGAAGACTCAAAAAAGGCTTGCTCGGTGATCGACTGGGGTGGAAACGTGAAGATCAGGTAAGCCGGCTGCTCGGGCTTTTCGAACACGAGCGCCGGATCCTTGATATTGCTACTATCTAAACGCAGGTTCTCAGCTTCTACCTCCAGGTTTAGAAGATCATCCGGACGCAATAATACAAACTTAAATGGCATGACACGCCTCCTTACTGATTAACGACCCGAGCTCTCGAATACAAGAGTTGATTCAGGCTAATTCTTCTAGCTGACCGCTCTTAAAGTTTTCTGGCAAGCGCGCAAATACCGATGGAATAATAGCGGGGCTATGGTCAGTTTTTATTCAGGAGGCTGCTTGTAATGTTAGATTCCGGAAAGCAAATGATCGTATATTGCGAGGTATTGTAGCGATGAGGTACGATGCAGGTGGCAACTTTAATCACTACCAGACAAAGCTTTCGTACAGACTCCCAGGAAGACTGATCTTTGCCAGACAAACACAAACGCAATTATTACTGCCTAATTGGATGATTTATATCCGATAATATCCTAGCAGAAAAATACTGTTTGTCAATGATGATTTGGTTAAGTGTGGAAATACGGTTAAGAAATCCACTTACAATAGCAGAGTTAGGATG
>CAYXDC010000001.1:0-125980 GCA_964463505.1 uncultured Anaerolineaceae bacterium | reverse complement strand
GGATACAGGCTAAATCAAAAGGTTAAGGATATCCTGGAAAACCATCAGCCCAAACCACTGGCAGCAGAAGCTCGTCAAAAGCTGCAGGACATTCTGGCAGCTATTCAATAAGCCTCCCCTTGTGTCTGGTCTGGGTTGTGGATTGTTTGCTCGTCTCAACCCAGGCCAGCTCAGTTGTATTGTCCAAAGCGTAATTGTATTAAGGGATCAGGGGATTCACTCGGCCAGGATTGCTTTCCAATCCAGTTTGTGAATAGTTTTATACAGGCCATGGTCGTCATCCACAGCGTGGAATTCCAGGCGGGTGAAGACCCGTTTTGCCAGATTCTGTACCATGTCGATTGGCACAAGATGATCCTGCCGCCCGTGATAGATCAGGGTGGGTATATCTACTGGGGGGGGAGGCTGGCTGGCGAAATCAGGCCAGATCAGAGCTGGCGCCAGTAAGACCAGGCGCCGTACCTGCTCCGGGTGCTGGCAGGCGAAAATGGCCGCCATCAGCCCGCCAAAACTGGAGCCGATCAGGATCCAACCCCGCTGTGTGCCCAGGATTTTTTCCAGGGCTGCCATGCGCATTTCCAGGTCGCCGCCAAAATCGGGGATCAGGATTCCTGGGAACAACCCGCGCAGTAGATTGGCTTTAATCCCCTGACTATTGCCTTCTAATCCGTGCAGAAACATCAAATTGTTTTGACCCATCTTGCACTCCCTGCCAGCATCATCCCGAGTAAATTTCAACCATCACGTCATCCATTTTATCAAACCGTTTCTCAATCATTCAAGTAGATAACCATGCAGAGAAACCAGGTGTGCAGATCAGCCTGAATATTATTCAGAGGCACTCGACTTATCCGCTAGCCTTTATGCTATACTCGAATTGACCCATCGGAACGAATCAATCGCTGGTAGCGTCTGATGTGTATGAATGTGGCTGGCTTTTATTTGCCGCCAGCTGAATCCGCCAGAACATGCCTCAGGTTAGCCTGGTCTGATCTATATGGGAGACCTGCAATGATTAACCGCTCAAATCTTTCCCCAAAATCAAATCAACCGAAGCCGATCTTTATCCGACCGTCAAAAGTCATGCGTTTAATAAGCTTACTGGCACTCGCTACGATCGTGCTGAGCGCCTGCCGGACTGGCAAGCCTTCGGCGACGCCGACCAGCGCTCCGGTTGGGCCATCCTCATCTGCTACCCCTGCCTTTGAAGCTCTGGATGAAGGCGCTCCTCTGCCGCCGATGGTGCTGGAGGTTCAACCGGCTGGGGGCCGGGAAATGCCTCTGGATGGGGCGATCGAGGTTAAATTTGACCAGTCGATGGATCCGGGAGCGACAGCCAGCGCCTGGCAAGTTTTTGGGCCAAAAGGTGATCCGGTGCAGGGTGAGCTGGCCTGGAGCGACGCACGCACCTTGCGTTTTATCCCTTCTGGCGGCTGGGAGACCGGGGCAGTATACCGCGCCAGTCTGGGGCTGACGGCTCTCAGCGCGGCTGGCGAGCCTATCAATGAGCCATTGAGTTTCGAGTTCAGCACGGTGGGTGAGCTGCAGATTAACCAGGTTTTTCCAGCGAATTCTGCTCAAGATGTCGCCGGGGATGCAGTTATCACCGTAATTTTCAATCGTCCCGTAACAGCATTGCAAATCTTCGAAGAGCGCGGTGATCTGCCCCAACCGCTGGCGATCACGCCGGAGACGCCTGGCGCCGGGGAATGGGTCAGTACATCCGTCTATAACTTTTATCCCACCAAACCGCTCAAAGGCGGCGAGGTGTATTCGGTTACCATTCAAGCCGGTCTGCAAGACGCGACAGGCTCTTCCAGCCTGGGGGAGGATTATTCCTGGTCATTCACCACAGCAGCTCCCAGCCTGGGCTCGTATGAGCTGGGCAGCGGCGAGGTCAACCCCCCCTTTGGCAAGGATAACGTGCTGCTGGACGAGTTCTTCCGGTTGTATTTCCGCCAGCCGATGGATACATCCAGCACCGAAGCAGCTCTATCCTTGACCAGCATGAATGGGGAACCTGTGGCGCTGCAAACTTTGTGGGGCGAGGATGCAGAAACCCTGGTCATCACCCCCACGCTGCGCCTGGCATTAGATACAACGTACAATTTGATCCTGGCAGATGGCGCCAGGGCCGAGGATGGCGGAGCGCTCGCGGCAGGCTTGAAATATCGTTTTTCGACAGTCCCCGCGCCGGCGGTTGTCTCCACCCAGCCGGCTGATAATAGCCGCCAGACGAATTACTCAAGCTATTTTTCGATCAAGTTTGCCTCTCCGATGAATATCGAGTCGTTGAAAACGCATATCGTGGTCTCGCCGCGCCCGACCGAAGAAATTCAGTGGTGGTTTAACGAGTGGGATTGGACGCTGGGCGCTAATTTCCTGCAGCCTTCGACTCAATATACGATCCGCTTGCTGCCGGGTATGCTGGACATATATGGAAACGAGCTGCAAAGTGGTCTGGATTTGCGCTTCACCACGGCGGCCATGCCGCCTGAGGCCTCCTTACAGATGCCCTACGAGCCAGCCACCTTCCGTGCCAACGGCCCCCAGGAATTTTATATAACTTACCGGAATGTGGAATCGGTGCGCTTGCAGCTCTTCCGGCTGACTCCAGAATTGTTTGTCCAACTGGAAAGCGGCATCCGCTCGCGCTGGGAATATCAGCCTACCATCACCAATCTGGTCTGGGAAGCGGAACAGAGCAGTACAGCCCGGCTCAACCAGCGACAATTACAGTCCTTTGAGTTTGAAGATGAAGGTGGCGGAGCACTGCTGCCAGGGTTTTACTTCCTGGCCTTGAATGCACCCGGTGTGTACCACACTGGACCTTATGTGGACACGCGCTTACTGATCATCGGTACGGATAATCTGGTATTCAAGTCGGCTGCAGATGAAATTTTGCTGTGGCTGACCGACCTCGAGAGCGGAAATCCCCTTTCCGGTATCCCTCTGGTGGTCTATGACCGTTCCTTTAGCCCGATTGGCCGTGGCACGACCGGTGCAGACGGCAGCGTGAAAATTAGCGATCTGCCGCTGCCATCAGATGCCTATGAAGCCCGCTTTGCGATGACTGATCTTGATCAGGCTGGCGAGCATCTGGCTTTTGCTTCTAGTTCTTGGAGCAGCGGCATCTCTCTATATGATTACGGCATCTGGGGGAGTTATTATGCCCCAGCCAATCGACCCACTGCCTATGTATACACCGAACGCCCGATCTATCGCCCAGGCCAGCCGGTGTACTTCAAAGGCATCCTGCGTATGGACGACGATCTGGATTACTCGTTGCCCGACGCCAGTCAGGTAGAAATTATTATCGAAAGCTTCGAAGATGAAGTCTACAGGGCTTCACTGCCGCTGTCCGAGTTCGGCAGCTTCGATGGGCGCTGGGAGATTGACGGCAATGCTGCTCTTGGCGCCTATAGCTTGCGGGTGCGTTTCCCCGGACAGGCCTCAGATACGGGTGATATTGGCAGTGTGAGCTTCAGCGTGGCGGAATACCGCCGCCCGGAGTTCCAGGTGGATGTCCGCGCCCAGAGCCCGGCGGTGCTGGCCGGGGAAAATATGCAATTCATCACCCAGGCGGATTACTACTCCGGCGGCGGGGTGGCTGGCGCTCAAATCGATTGGACCCTGGCGTCGGCCCCTTATACCTTCAGCCCAGGGGGGGAGCTTTCCAATTATAGTTTCCAGGATTACGACGAAGACCGTTATTTTGAGCCTGAGTTTGGCGCTGGATACAGTGATGTAATCGCCAATGGCAGCGGGGTGACTGACGAGGCGGGGAGTTTCGAGCTCGCTGTGCCGGCCAATCTAGATGCGGAAAGCGGCAGCCGCCAGTTTACCTATGAGGCTTCGGTAACGGATCTTTCAGCGAATGTGGTCAGCGGACGCACGACGGTAATTGCCCACCGCAGCAGTGTCTATCCCGGCGTGCGCCCGGGCTCGTATGTGGGCACGGCAGGAAAAAGTGCTTCTTTTGAGATGGTGGCTGTAGACTGGGATGCCAATCTCCTCGCCGGGCAGGCTATGCAGGTTGAAGTGGTTGAACGGCGCTGGTACAGCGTTCAGGAGCAGGATGCCCAGGGACGCATCCGCTGGACAAGCAGCGTTGAAGAGATCCTGGTGGCAGGTCCTGAGGAGCTAATCACTTCCGCGGATGGGAAGGCGGAGTTCAGCTTCATCCCACCCAATGGAGGCGTTTATAAGGCGCGTGTGACGACGATCGATGCCCAGGGCAATCCTGCCCGCTCGGGGGCCTACATGTGGGTGGCTGGAGATGAGTTCATCCCCTGGCGCCAGACCAATGATCGCTCATTCGAGCTGGTCGCAGACCGGCAGCTTTATAACCCGGGCGACACAGCTGAAATACTGATCGCCTCACCTTTCCAGGGACCAGCTTACGCCTTGGTGACTGTGGAACGCGGGCGCATCCGCTCTCAGGAAGTGATCTTGCTGGAAAGCAACAGCACACTTTACCCGCTGCGGGTAACGGCTGATATGGCGCCGAATATATTTGTGTCTGTCCTGGTGATAAAAGGGGTGGACGAAAACAATCCGCGTCCGAATTATAAAATGGGCATTGTTGAGTTGAAAGTCGAACCCAGCGCTCAGGAATTGCGCGTGGAAGTCATCCCCGATAAAACCAATGTCGAGCCGCGCGGCAAGGTAATCTATACAGTGCGGACCAGCACCCTGGATGGAACGCCTGTCTCAGCCGAGGTCTCCCTCGGGTTGAGCGACCTGGCCACGCTTTCACTGGTAGCCAGCAATACCCGCCCAATCCTGGACTACTTCTATTCACAGCGCACCCTGAGCGTGTGGACCTCTGTACCCCTGAATAACAGTATCGACGACTGGAATGCCTCGATTACCGAGGATCTGGCTGCAGCCCAGGAAGGTTTCAGCGGCGGTAAAGGGGGCGGCGGCTTGCTGGGAGTCATCGACGTGCGCGAGGAATTCCCGGATACAGCCTATTGGGAAGCTTACCTGGTGACCGGTGAAAATGGGGAAGCGCAGGTTACGGTCACTTTGCCGGATAACCTGACTACCTGGCGCATGGATGCCCGGGCAGTAACGAAAGATACGCGGGTGGGTCAGACGACAGTGGATGTGGTCAGCAGCCTGCCTTTATTGGTCCGTCCACAGACCCCGCGCTTTTTTGTGGTTGGCGACCAGGTTTTGCTGGGGGCCGCAGTACATAATAATACGAGCGAAGATTTACAGGTTGATGTCAGCCTGCAAGTCCAGGGTTTAACCCTGCTTGCCGAGGCCGCCCAGACGGTGGAGATCGACGCCGGCCGGCAGGCGTATGTCTCCTGGGAAGCATTGGTGGAACCCTACGCCGCGGATGGCAGCCCGATTGCGCGGGTCGATTTGATCTTCCGCGCCGCGGGCGGGGGATACTCGGATACAACGCGTCCCAGCTTTGGCCCCCTGGATAACCAGGGTCTACCAGTATATCGTTATGAAGCGCATGAGACGGTCGGTACATCCGGGCAGGTGCTGGCGGGCGGCACACAGGTAGAAGCCATCTATCTACCATCTACATGGCAGGCTGGCGAACCCCACACGGGTTCGTTGACAGTCCGGGTAGCTCCCTCCCTGGCGGCAGGCATGACGGATGGGTTGAATTATCTGAAGTCATATCCCTACCAATGCGTCGAGCAAACCGTGTCGCGCTTCCTGCCTAATGTGGTTACCACCCAGGCGCTGCGGGCAGCAGGCATTTCCGATCCAGAGCTTGAAGCGAACCTGGAGCAACAGGTGAATGCCGCCCTGCAGAGCCTTTACAACTGGCAGAACGCCGATGGGGGCTGGGGCTGGTGGAACAATCAGAAAAGCGACCCGCTGACCAGCGCCTACGTGGTGTTGGGGCTGGTGGAAGCTAAAGACGCCGGCTACGCCGTAAACCAGGTCAATATCGATAAGGGGCTGAGCTACCTGCAGCGCAATATTCGCCAGATCACACGGCTGGAGCAGCCCTACCTGATCAACCGCCAGGCCTTCTTGCTGTACGTGCTGGCGCGCGCCGGGCAACCGGATGTAAGCGCTACGGTGCAGATGTATGACCAGCGCCTGGAACTGGCGCTGTATGCCAGGGCATACTTAACGCATACGATGTACTGGATTGATCCTGCCGACCCGCGCCTGGAGACGCTGCTCTCAGACTTTAACTCGGCTGCGATCACTTCGGCGACTGGCACACACTGGGAGGAAGAGAGCGAGGATAATTACAACTGGAACAGCGATACACGCACCACAGCGATTGTCCTCTCGGCATTGAGCGAGATCGACACCCGGAATCCGCTAAATGCCAATGCGGTACGCTGGCTGATGGCGCACCGCTCGAATGGGCATTGGAGCAGCACCCAGGAAACAGCCTGGACGATCCTGGGGCTGACGCGCTGGATGGCAGCCTCGGGTGAGCTGCAGGCGGACTACCGCTATGCGGTGGCCTTGAACAGCAACCAGCTGGGGGACGGGACGGCCACAGCCGACAACCTGCGTGAGACGGCTGAATTCAAAGTCGATATCAATGCGCTGCTGTTGGGCGAGGCCAATCGCCTGGCGATTGCCCGCGACGAAGGCCCGGGCAACCTGTATTACACTGCCCACATGGATGTAGCCCTGCCGGTAGAGGAAGTGCAGGCACTCGACCAGGGCATCGTTGTCTCGCGCAGCTACTATTCCCTGGACGATCCCACCATGCCGGTCGAGGAAGCCCAACAGGGTGAGCTACTCCTGGCGCGCCTGACAATCGTGGCTCCCAATACCTTGCATTACCTGCTGGTAGAAGACCCCTGGCCGGCCGGGCTGGAGGGCGTGGACCGATCGTTGAATACCAGCACCCAGGCCATTTCTCCCTATCAGTTCAGCGGTGAGGATATCGCCCGTACAGGCTGGGGCTGGTGGTATTTCAATCATGTGGAGATGCGCGACGAAAAGCTGGCGCTCAGCGCCACGGAGCTGCCGCCGGGGACGTATGTGTACACTTACCTGGTACGCGCCAGTACGGCCGGAGAATTCCGCACCATCCCGCCCACCGCCCAGGAATTTTACTTCCCGGAGGTGTATGGAAGAGGAGATGGCAGCCTGTTCACGGTTCGACCGTAAAGGTGATCCACTGGCTGTCCACCTGGCTGCCATCTTCCATCTGGCCTTCCGCCCAGGTTTGGTGCTCACCGGGGGTTAGCTCCACCCAGGTCTCGTAGGGCGGGGCGCCGCTGAAGCTGGCGATTTCCTGCCCGTCCAGCCAGAGAGTCACCTGGGAGAAACTCGCCTGGCTGGCAGCGGCGATGTGAATGCGCTGCGCGGCCGGATCCAGATTCGCAGCCAATCGGTAAACGCTGCGATCGGCGGGGGAGATCATTTGCAGAATGCCTTGATTGAGGCTGCTTTCGACCTGAGTGGCCTGAGCTTGCAGGTCGCTGAGCAGCACGAAACCCTGGCGGCGCGCCCAGGCTTGCGCCTGCGGAGGCAGGTCCAGCACGGTTTGCAACACGCGAACGCTGGCAGGTGCAGCTGCATCTGCCAGGCCGCCAGTACGCCGGTCCAGCCAAACCTGTTTGTAGTAGGTGTCCTCATGCTGGGGCTGCGCGCCTTCAATGAACCATTCCAGGCGGCGGTAGGGGCAGGCAGGGGTGGGCAAGCCGCCGGAAAGGTTACAAACCTCAACCTGTACAAAGCCGGGCGGTTGGACAAACTCGCCTGGTGGTGCTTCTTTCAATACTGCCCGCATAAACTGGTGCCAGATCGGCGCTGCTCCACTTAAGCCATCCACATTGCGCATGGGGCGGTAATCTGTATTACCGGCCCACACTCCCACCACCAGGTCGGGCGTATACCCAAGCGTCCAGTTATCATGAAAATTGGAGGTGGTGCCGGTCTTGACGGCGGCCGGCCGGTCAAGGTTGAGGACGCTGTGCGTGCTAAAGCCAATCCGGCGGGCGTCGTCGTCGCTGAGTATATCGCTGAGCAGCCACGCCAGACGCTCATCCAGGACGCGGTTTTGCGGCATGGCAGCGGCTGTGTAGAGTGTGTTCCCGGAGAAATCGCTAACTTCCAGGATTGTTTGGGGGTAAACCCGCATGCCGCCGCTGGCCAGCGCCCCATAGGCGGTGGTCAGCTCGAGCAGGCGGATCTCACCGCCGCCCAGCGCCAGGGAGAGATCATATTGGGCCGGGTCTTTGAAAGTCGTGATACCCAGGTCCTGGCTCAATTCAAATAGACGCTCCAGGCCGACGTGCTGCATGGCGATCACGGCGGGGATGTTCAAAGAGGATGCCAGCGCATCGCGCAGCAGCACCGGGCCGTGTTCCTGGCGATCGTAGTTTTCCGGGATATACGCCAGCCCGTCGCGGGTGACAAAGCTGGTGCGCACATCCAGTAAAGGTGTGGCGGCAGTCCAGGGGTTTGGCTGAGCAGGGTCGAGGGCAGCCGCGTACACCAGCGGCTTGAGGGCTGAGCCGGGTTGGCGGGGAGCCAGGGCCATATTGATCGCCCCGGAGGTAGCGACATCGAAAAAGTCAGGGCTGCCCACCAGGGCCATGATCTCTCCGGTGTGGGGATCGATAGCCACCAGGGCAGCGTTATGGACATTGTGTCCCAGCCCATCTTCGCTACGCAGCAAGTTCTCGAGCTGGCGCTGAATGGCAGCCTCGGCGCTCTTTTGCCAGCTCAAATCCAGGGTGGTACGCACCATTAACCCGCCCGACTGGTAGAGCGCCTCGTCTGAGATGAGGCTGGATAATTCATCCTGCGCCATCCATACGAAGTGCGGCGCTTCAATGGGATAGGGCGTGGTTGTAAAAACCAGTTTTTCGTTCTCGGCTAGTTTCCGTTGGGTGGCGTCGATATACCCTTCGGCTTGCATGCGTTGCAGGACCACTTTCTGGCGTTCGGCTGCTGCCTGGGGATCGGTGAAGGGGTTGTAGACTGCCGGAGCCTGGGGCAGGCCTGCCAGCAGGGCGCATTCCGCCAGGTCCAGCTCTGCAACCGGTTTGCCGAAAAAAGTCTGCGCCGCGGCTTCGACGCCATAAGCCATCCCGCCATAATAGGTCTGGTTCAGGTACAGGGCCAGGATCTCATCTTTATCTAGTTGCAGGGTAAGCTCCCAGGCCAGGATGACCTCGCGCAGCTTGCGGCGCAGGCTGCGCTCGTAGCGCTCACTCTCACTGAGCAACAGATTGCGAGCAACCTGTTGAGTGAGGGTGCTGCCGCCGGCCAGGGTTTCCCCACCGCGCAGATTGATCCAGGCAGCGCGCAGCACCCCCCGCCAGTCCACACCCGGGTTGGTGTAAAAATCATGGTCTTCGGTGGCAATGGTGGCCTGGCGGAGCGCCAGGGGGATCGTTTCCAGCGGTAACACCGCGTGCCTGCCGCCGGTTTCTGGCAGCATTTCATAGAGCAGCTGCCCGTTGCGATCGGTGAAACGCAGGCTGGGAGTGTTCAGGCGCTCAGGTAGCTCATCCAGGCGGGGAAGATCGTAGGTCAGCCAAAACAGGCCGCTAACGATTCCAAGAACCATCAACCCTGTCAGGAGGAACCAGACTATTCTGAGCCGTTCAGGCAGTCGTTTCATCTTACAGACGATTCTATCAAAGAGTGGCAGAATACCTGCTGATTGCTCCGTGATAACCTTACAAATCCTTCATGTTCACCAACAGAATTCGTAATAAAGGTTAGAATTATCCAAAATTAGGACTTGCGCACTTGGTTGGAGGATGGGGGTTATTGGGCGTGCGCAGCACGCCCAATAACCCCCGATTTCCTCTAAACTGCGCAACTCCTACGGTATATTAAGGGCCGAACCCATGCCATCCAACTTTTCGGATTTTTCAATCTTCCTGATCTTTTTTATTTATGGTCTGGCTTTCTTTAGCATGGGACTTGCCTTATTTATCGAAGCCAGACGAGTTCCCTATCTTGATGAAGCCCGCCTGTTGTTGCCTCTGGCAGTCTTTGGTTTTATTCACGGCATCCATGAGTGGGTGGATATGGTGTTGCTCCAAAGAGCCTGGGTTGAGATCATCCATCCCGACCAGGTGGCGTGGCTGCGGCTCGGCTTATTGACGCTCTCCTTTTTTTGCCTGCAAATATTTGTGCTGCGAATTTTCCTGCCTCAACTGGAGAGGTTCTGGTATGCGCTGCTGGCCGGTCTGGCTGTACTGCTCATGATCCTTGCCATCTGGGTGAGCCAGGTCTGGCAGCCAGTGCTGGTAGATTGGATGCCAAGAGTGGATGGTTTTATCCGCTACACTCTGGCGATCCCTGGCGCGCTGACAGCGGCTATCGTTATGCGCCGGCAGGCGCGTCAAGCTTATTTGCAGAAGCTTGATAGCCTGGCTAGAGGCTGGAGAATAGCAGCCTATAGTTTCGCGGGCTACGCGTTTACTCAGTCTGTTGTGCCAACCAGTGACCTGTGGACGGCAAGCATCTGGAATACATCGGTTTTCATTGATCTGTTCGGTTTTCCAGTCCAAGGACTCCGAGCAGCGCTGGCGGTGGTGCTTACGCTTAGCCTGATCCATGCAATTCAGGCTATGGAAGCTGAGCGCCAGAAAGAATTTCTGGCTGCCCAAAAAGCCCGCCTTGAGGCTCTCGAGCAGATGCAAGCCGAGGTGCGTGCCCGGGCGATTATCAACAAGAACTTGCTGCACTATACCGTGGCGGCTCAGGAGGAAGAGCGCGCACGGATTGCTCGGGAACTACACGACGAAACCGCCCAGCTTCTGACCGCTATTTCATTGAATCTGGCCACCTTGCGCAGCCAACCTCTGCATGGCAAGGACAATCAAAAATTGCTTGAACGACTGCAGGAGCTAAGCCGCCAGATGTCACATGGAATATACCGCCTGGTGCATGATTTACGACCAGCCCAGCTGGATGATCTGGGATTGGTGGCCGCGCTAAGATATCTGGCTGATGAAACGAAACAACGGTTGAATCTGGCGGTGGTTGTGAATGTATTTGGGTCGCAGCAACGTCTGGACAGGTTAGTTGAAACTGTTTTTTTTCGGGTTGCCCAAGAATCCTTAACCAATGTTGCCCGGCATGCCCAGGTGCAGGAAGCATTGGTTAACTTGATCTATGAAGAGCAGCACGTGGTTTTGCAGGTGGTAGATCGAGGGACTGGTTTTGATCTTCTGGCGAGCAAACCGGAAGATGGCTGGGGATTGGCAGGAATGCGCGAGCGCGCCGATTCCATTGATGGAGTGCTTAAGGTCATCAGCTCGCCCAATTCGGGAACCATGGTAGAGTTAACGGTACCGTCGGTAGCGGCGGATGACAGCAAACAGGAGGCCATTAATGGTGGATCCGATCCGTTTAGTATTGGTGGATGATCATGATGTGGTGCGTACTGGGTTGAAAACCTTCCTGGCGGCTCAGGAAGGATTGGAAGTCGTCGGAGAGGCAAAGAGCGGCTTGCAGGCAATAGAGGTTGCCGGGCAGGTGCATCCGGACGTGATGGTGATGGATATTACCATGCCGGGAATGGATGGGATGGAGGCCACGCGCAGGCTGCGGGCGCTTCATCCGCAGGTTAAAGTGCTTGCATTAACGGTGCACGAGGATAAGCAGTATTTTTTTGAAATGTTGGCGTGTGGTGCTGCCGGGTATGTGACCAAACAGGCAGCAGCAGAAGAGCTGGTAGCAGCAATTCATTCGGTTGCGGCTGGAAATGTTTATCTCCAACCGGCTCTGGCGCGCTGGCTGCTGGAAGATTACCAGCGCCTGGTCAGCCACGCCAGTTCCGAGGAACAGAATAACGCGTCCGAGCCAGGAACGGATAAAGCTCTGCAAGGCTTAAGCCGGCGTGAGATCCAGGTTTTAGAGCTGGTGGCTGAGGGCTGTACCAATACGGTAATTGGAGATGAGCTGGGTATATCGCATAAAACAGTCGCTCGTCATCGTGAACGGATCATGAACAAGCTCAATCTGCACTCGTGCGCAGAGCTCACCCGCTTTGCGATTCGCACTGGATTGATATCTATTGACTGATGTGGTTACTCTCATTGGATATTCCTAGGATTCTCAGGCTGTATTAATCTCACTGTGACAGAATGACCCTGGGAAGTCTCTTAATGTAACCAATTAAATGAGCAAGTCGGGAGGTAAGATAAACATGGAAATGACAGAAAAGCCGCAAGCCAATTCAGCCAATCGGGCTAAATTCTTAATCGGTGGTTTATTGATCGTGGCGGCCGTTGTTTACTTGATCGTTTCATCCACTCAGGCCAGCGCCCAATATTTTTTGACCATCCACGAGCTGAATGCCAGAGGCAGCGAAGCTCTGGATCGCGAACTGCGAATTTCTGGCGCTGTAATCGGGGATACCATTCAGTATGATGCTGAAAAGCTGGAATTAAGATTCCAGGTAGCAGATATCCCGGGTGACAATAATGAAATTGAAGCGCAAGGTGGTCTGGCGAAGGTATTGCATGATGCAGTGACGGATCCAAACCGGGCGCGTATTAATGTGGTTTACTCAGGTGTCAAGCCGGACTTATTGCGCGACGAAGCTCAAGCAATTATGACCGGGCATTTGGGCGATGATGGTGTTTTCCAGGCCAATGAATTGCTGCTGAAGTGCCCTACAAAGTATGAGGATGCGGTTCCAGAACAGGCGGAGCAGGCAGGCTCGTAAATTGTGCGCACTTAACCTGAGCTGTACCCTCTGAAATACCCTGCTGGAGCGTCTGGCGCTCGCTTATTGAGCAGCCGGGCGTTTCCTGTCTAAAAAGCCGATCATAGTCTACTGGGAGTTCTTATGGTTGCCAATTTTGGTTATGGTGCTCTCGTCATCACCTTTTTGCTGACGATATATGGTTCGATCGCTGCAGTGTACGGGGCCAGGCGTAATGAGCAGCGCTGGATTGACAGCGCTCGTTTAGCGATGCTGCTCACCTTTCCGCTGCTTACCCTTTCCTCGCTGGCCCTGATCTATTTATTGGTAAACGGTCATTATGAAGTGGAGTTTGTGGCTTCAGTGACCAGTAGCAGTATGCCCATGTATTTGAAGATCACAGCCTGGTGGGGAGGCCAATCGGGTTCACTGCTCTTCTGGGCCTGGTTGCTGGCTTCGTTTGCTTCCGCCGTAACCCTGCGTAAGTGGCATCGAGATGGTGAATTTTTGCCGTGGGTGGTCCTGGTATCGATGGTCACATTGGCGTTCTTCCTGATCATGATCATTTTCTTCGAGAATCCTTTTCAGCGCATCTGGCAGCTGCCCACTGGACAGATCGAGCTGGGCATGTTTCAGCCAGCGAACGCCACTCTGGTTTTTCAACAGGATGGGCGCGGGTTGAACCCCTTGCTGCGCCACCCTGGAATGATTATTCACCCTCCCATGCTTTACCTGGGTTTTGTCTCCTTCGTGATTCCGTTTGCCTTCGCTATTGCAGCGCTGATCACCGGGCGCACAGATGATCGCTGGATCCGGGTCACCCGGCGCTGGTCGCTGGTAGCGTGGTTATTTCTGTCATTAGGTTTGATCCTGGGAAGTCGCTGGGCGTATGATGTACTCGGCTGGGGCGGCTATTGGGCCTGGGATCCAGTGGAAATTGCGGCGTTTATGCCCTGGCTGACCGGTACAGCATTCCTGCACTCTGTCATGATCCAGGAAAAGCGCGGTATGCTCAAGCACTGGAACATGATCCTGATCATCCTGACCTATTCGTTGGTGATCTTCGGGACATTTCTGACCCGTTCAGGTGTGCTTTCTTCGGTGCATGCCTTTGCTCAGAGCGCCATTGGTCCCCTGTTTTTTGGTTTCATCGGTCTTACATTTATCATTTCCCTGGCGCTGTTGTTGCATCGCTGGGAGAGCCTTAAATCTGAGTCGCACATGACTTCGCTGGTTTCGCGCGAAGCGTTGTTCTTGTTGAACAATTTGCTTTTCTTAGGCATCCTGGTGATTTGCTTCTGGGGGGTGATCTTCCCATTGATCTCGGAATTGGCAACTGGGCAGAAAGTGACGGTAGGGCCGCCTTTTTATGAACGTGCTACCGGACCATTGTTTGCCGGCCTCTTGCTGCTGATGGGGATTGCGCCTCTGGCGGCCTGGCGTCATTCCACAGCCAAGACGCTGGGTAAGGCGATCTGGAAGCCGCTGGTGTTTGCAGTAGCGATTACGATCGTTATCGTAGCATCAGGTGTCCGCAATCTGCCAGCTTTACTCACTTTCTTCCTGTGTGCTTTGGTGCTCTCGGTAACGCTTTATGAATTCTGGCGTGGGGCGGTAGCGCGCCACCGTAAGTCGGGTGAAAGCTTACCGGTGGCTTTGTGGAATCTGGCTGGTCGTAACCGGCGCCGTTACGGTGGATATATCATCCATATCGGGGTCATATTAATGGCGGTAGGAATTATTGGTATTGAGCTCTTCCAGACTGAAACCCAGGGCACTATCCCCCGAGGTGGTGAGATTCAACTGGGCGCGTACACCATGCAGTTTGACTCTCTGGATGTGTTTGATACACCAGATGGACGAAATGTCGCCCGGTCTGTGGTGAGTGTCTTCAAGGATGGTAAATACGTTGGCGAGTATTATCCCCGGAGAGATTTCTATTATGAATCCCAGCAATCGATGACCATCCCTGGTGTGCGCAGCACCCTGGAGGATGATTTTTATATGTTGCTGGTTGACTGGGAAGCGATCTCGAGCAGCGGGGTGACATTTAAAGTATTTCATAATCCACTGATCAACTGGCTGTGGATAGGTGGTTTTGTCTTCATCCTGGGTACCCTGGTGGCAGCCTGGCCGGATAAAGATCCGGAGCCGGTAGCCGTGCGGGCTCCCGCGCGCAGGTATGCCCAGGCTGAAGTTTGATCCGCCTAAGCGCGTTATGCATATCGTGATCGTGGAGCAGGAAATTCAATGAAAATGCGTTCGATCCTGGTTTTCTTTCAAGTCATGTTACTCTTGTTTTTGAGCAATAGCCTGGTCATGGCGGCTGAAAACACGCCCTGGCAGCAAGACGGTGTGCCACGCCAGCCGACCGATGATGAAGTTAATGCGGTTGCAAAACAACTGTATTGCCCGGTGTGTGAAAACATTCCCCTGGATGTATGCCCTACGCTTGCCTGTGAGCAATGGCGCGGCCTGATTCGCGAGAAATTAGCTGCGGGTTGGGACGAGGAGCAAATTAAAACATACTTCGTTAATCAGTATGGCGACCGTGTTCTAGCGACACCCCCTGCGCGTGGACTGAACTGGCTAGTCTACATTATTCCTCCACTGGCAATATTGGCTGGGGCATATTTTCTCTACCGGGCTTTTAGCGCATGGAAAAAGCCGGCAGAAGAGTTGGAGCCTGAAGTACAGGCACCTGCTGCTGGCGCTACGGATGAATATGCTGCTCGACTCGAAGAAGAGTTGCGCAAGCGTCAGGCAAGTACCTTTAAGAAGGGTGAGTCATGACCAGTGATCCTGCTGAAGCCACCAATTTAACGAAAGATACCTCCTCGCGCATAAGCTGGGGCCGCATCCTGGCGTGGTTTGGTTTGATCGTTCTCCTGGCGATGTTGGCGATGGGTTTGGTAAACACCCAGCGCGGTCCGGTGCTGGTAGGGCAGGATGCCCCGGATTTTGTGCTGTCTACTTTTGATGGACAGGAGATTGATACACAAGACTTGCAAGGTAAAGTGGTGGTTGTAAACTTCTGGGCATCGTGGTGCAAACCTTGTGAGCAGGAAGCTGCCGATCTGGAAGCAGCCTGGCAGGATTATGCACCGGGTCAGCAAGTCGTCTTCCTGGGTGTGGACTACGTGGATACTGAACCGGAAGCGCTGGGCTACCTGCAGAAATTCAATATCACATATCCCAATGGCCCAGATCTCCGCACGCGCATTTCGCAAGCATATCGCACCAGTGGTGTGCCTGAGACCTATTTCATTGACCGCCAGGGTAAGCTGGCTTACGTGCAAATCGGACCATTCAGGTCTCTGGCACAAATAAAAAGCATTATTGAACCGCTGTTGGCGCAATAAATTGCCAAACGGCTAAAAATCTTTAAACACTGAAAGAAAAACTGCATGGACATTGGCTCGATTCTACTCATCCTGGCCCTTTTTGTACCTGTTGCCCTGTTTGTCGCACGCCCATTCTTCAGTCCGCGTTTAGCCAAACAGGACAGCCTGACAATGGCTGAAGACCATGACCTGTCTGGTTTATTAGCGGAACGTGACCGGATTTTAACTGCGTTGCAAGAGCTGGAATTTGACCATGTTTTAGGCAAAATTCCAGACGATGATTACCCATCCCAGCGCGCTTCTCTGGTACAACGAGGCGCCGACCTGCTGCGCAAACTGGACCAGATGCAAGCGCCGGGCAGTGAAGCTGGTGATGTGGTCGATCGCGTTGAAGAAACCATTTCCCGGCGCCGGGCAGATGCAGCGCGTACAGCTGTGGCTGGCGAGCCTATCAGCTCACCTGGTTCAGCCGCAGTTGTTGATGATGATTTAGAAGCTGTTTTAGCTCAGCGCCGCCGTCAGCGCCAGGAAAAATCGGCTGGTTTCTGCCCACAGTGTGGAGGCCCAGTCCAAAAATCTGACCGCTTCTGCCCGAAATGCGGGACTACGCTCGCGCATTAATCCAGCATTATTCAAATGATCCCATCATGAAAAATCTACGCTTCTTGCCCATTGCTCTTGTGCTCTTTTTCCTTTCCGCCTGTTCGTTCTCTCTGGCGGAAGATGTTACTCCCCCACCTGGCTCCATGTCCAGTGAACCGCTGCAGACCCGCCCAGCTCCGGCTCCGGTTGCTTTGTTCCCGGATGCTGCACCGGATCCTGCTGCTGGTCAGGCTATCTTTGCCGAAAAATGCGCCCCCTGTCATGGCGAGACCGGGCAAGGCGATGGTCCACAGGCTTCCCAATTGGCTAACCCAGTTCCAGCGCTTGGATCAGCCGTGCTTGCGCACCAGGCAACTCCAGCGGGATGGTATGAGGTGGTCACGCAAGGGCGTATGGACCGCTTTATGCCGCCTTTTACCAGCCTGTCGGATGCTGAACGTTGGAATGTTGTGGCCTATGCTTTTAGCCTGAGTACCGACGAAGCCGCCCTGGCTCAGGCTGAGGAACTCTATCAGGCTAATTGCGCTGCCTGTCATGGAGAAAACGGCCTGGGCGATGGCCCGAACGCGGCTGGACTGGAAGTTCCCCCGACGGCTTTTAATGATCAGGAATTTATGGCTCAGAAATCGGCTGCCGAGCTGGCCCAGGCGATCCTTGCGGGTGTTGCGCCGGCCATGCCAGCCTTTGCCCAGTTGGGCGAGGCGGAAGTGTGGGGATTGACAGATTACCTGCGCACGCTGTCTTACGCAGTTCCGGGGCAACCGGCCGCGGCTGTGCCAACTGTTCCGGCGAATGCTGATGAGACTCCGCTCGCAGATGCGACGCCGCAAGCAGATTTGCCGGTTGGCAAAGGTGTCGTGCAGGGCGTAGTGACCAATGCTTCCGGCGGGGCAGTTCCTGAAGATGCGACCGTGATCTTGCGTGGTTTTGACAACATGCAGGCTGTCATTACGGAGACAGTTGCTTTATCCCCGGACGGTAGTTTTAAGTTTGAGGATGTGGAAATGCCTGCCGGGAGGGTGTTCCTGGCGACCCTGGACTTTGACGGGGCTACTTATGGCTCAGACATTTCTGTGGTGGAAGCCGAGCAGAGCGAAGTGACGCTGCCGATCACGATTTATGAAAACACAACCGATTCTTCCATCCTGGTCACCGACCGGTTGCATCTATTCTTTGAATTCGTTGATCAAGAGACGCTGCGTATCATCCAATTGTATATTATCTCAAATCCGACCAACATGACCCTGGTGCCTGGAAGCTCTGATCCGACGACGGTAGACTTTATACTGCCGGAAGGAGCCATGAACCTGGAAATCCAGGAGGGTGTTATTGGTGAGCGTTTTATCGAGACAGAAAACGGCTTTGGCGATACCACAGCTATTCGACCTGGCTCGGGCAGTTATCAGGTGCTCTATGCTTACGAAATGCCCTACGATAACAAATACGATCTAGTTCAGACACTCTCAACTCCAGCCAATGCGGTCGTTATCCTGGTTCCGGAAGGCGTGATCAGTATCAAAGGTGATCAAATCGAAGATGCCGGTGTGCGCGATGTTGAGGGCACTCAATATCATATGTACAATATGTCGGGGCTGAATGCAGGGAGCGAATTGCGCTTGACCGTGACTGGGAAGCCTACCGGGAGTGGCCTGGCAGTCACCACGGGCGATTCAACCAGTGTGCTGATCGGAGTAGGGGCGTTCGGGGCCGTGCTTTTAGCAGCTGGCGTGTGGCTGTTCATGCGCAACCGCGCCAACGAAGAAGAAGAGCTGGATGAATTTCCCGAGGCCGCTGAACCGGTGCGCACCTCCGAAACCCCAGATGACTTAATGGATGCCATTTTAGCTCTGGACGATCTTTACCAAGAAGGTCGTTTGCCAAAAGAGGCTTATCAGGAACGACGCGCTGAGTTAAAGGCGCGATTGAAAGAATTAGTCGGCTGAAACCGGCGCTGGCGAGAAACTCGTGATCGTCGTCCGTAAATTAGTCAAACGCTTTGGTCTGAAGACTGTTTTGCGTGGCCTGGATTTCCAGGTTGCGGCAGGAGAGTTTGTGGCTCTATTAGGGCCCAATGGCGCGGGGAAAACCACCTTTCTGCGCATCCTGTCTTCGCTTTCTCGACCAGGAATGGGTGAGGTGCGCATCGCCGGGTATGCCTTGCCCCATCAGGCCGCAGCCGTGCGCCAGCGCCTGGGAGTGGTCTCACACCTACCGCTGTTGTACGGAGATCTCACGGCTGAGGAAAATCTGCGTTTTTACGGCCGCATGTACAGTGTCGCTAATCTGGATGATCGTATCCGGGATGTGCTGGAGATGGTTGGCCTGGCTGCCCGGCGGCGAGACCTGGTGCGTACATATTCGCGTGGGATGCAACAGCGCCTGGCGATTGGTAGAGCGGTGTTACACGATCCCGAAGTTATGTTGTTTGATGAACCTCATACCGGCCTGGACCAGGACGCCTGCGCCATGCTGGACGGAGTCCTGCGTGAAGTGGCAGCCCGTGGGCGCACGGTGGTGATGACCTCCCACGACCTGGCACGCGTGGGTGACCTGGCATCCCGTTTTGATGTGCTCTCGCGTGGTGTAATCGCTGCTTCGGTCAGTCGTGCAGAGATCGAGCCGAATGACCTGTTGGGTTTTTACCGGACGACTATTCAGGAGAGGACAAGCTAAAGGCATGGAAGATCAATCACTGGTTGTGCCGAAAGCAAAGCAGGCTGCTCGTACCAGCAATGGTACGGCATTTTTGCGCGCGATGAACGCAGTGATCTGGAAGGATCTGGCAGCAGAGATGCGCAGTCGCGAGCTGCTCTCAGCCATGTTGGTATTTGCCCTGTTGGTAATTTTGATTTTCAACTTTGCCCTGGAACTTGACACCTCCACACGCGCTACCGTGACCTCTGGTGTGCTTTGGGTGACCTTTGCTTTTGCCGGGACATTAGGTTTGAACCGTTCGATGGCGATGGAAAAAGACCGTGGCTGCCTGGATGGTTTGCTGCTGGCTCCCGTCGATCGTGCAGCGATCTATTTTGGCAAAGCCATTGGTAACCTGATCTTTATGCTGATCGTTGAGCTGATTGTCCTGCCGGTGTACAGCGTTCTCTATAATACCAACTTGTTCAACCCGGGTTTGCTATTAGTGATCCTGCTGGGCTCAGTGGGTTATGTGGCTGTGGGGACACTGCTCTCCAGCATGGCAGTGCAGACGCGCACGCGCGATATCCTTTTGCCAATCTTACTTTTCCCGGTGGCTATTCCGGTGTTTATAGCCTCCGTGAAAGCCAGCATGGGCTTTTTGCAAGGCCTGGAGATGTTGGAGATCCAGCCCTGGTTGAATCTGCTGATTGGTTATGATGTCATCTTTACCGCTATAGCCTTTATGATCTTTGATTACGTTGTCGAAGAATGACTTGAGCACGCAGCTCAAGAGACCTGTCGTACGAAAAATCATCAATGGAGTTATAGACTTATGGAAGCTAAACCGCGCTTGCTTACGATTTTGGATGCCATCTCTATTACGCTGTTTGTGGTCGCCACCGCCATGGTTTTCTTTTATGCGCCCACTGAAGCGGTGATGGGGAATGTGCAAAGAGTGTTTTATTTCCATGTTGCAACGGGTTGGGTGGGCATGCTGTCATTTTTTGTGGCTGCTGGCGCTGGGATTGCCTATCTGCGCACTTCGGCTCAGAAGTGGGACAGGCTTGGTGTAGCTGCGGTCGAGATTGGGATTGCCTTTATCTTGATCAATGTGGTCACTGGCTCAATCTGGGCTCGCCCGATCTGGAATGCATGGTGGACCTGGGATCCGCGTCTGACCACGGCAACGATTATGGAGCTGATCTACCTGGCTTACTTAATGCTGCGTTCTGGCATCGAGGATCCAGATAGACGGGCGCGGTTCGGTGCGGTGTACGCCATCATTGGTGTGGTAAGCGTGCCGCTGACATTTTACTCGGCGCGCTTGTGGCGCACGATCCACCCGATTGTGATCGGTTCCGGCGATCCAACTGCCACCGGCACCTTTGAAATGACTTCCAGGATGTCGCAGACATTTATGTTTAGCCTGATTGCTTTTTCGTTTATATTTCTCAGCCTGCTCTGGCATCGCGTACGCCTGAGCAAGCTTGCTGAAAAAGTAGAACAATTAAAACTACAGGCAATGGCCTAGGCAAAACTTGCCTCGGTTCATCAGGAGAGATCAGACCATGCAAACTGCAATTTTGTATTTACTACAAGAAGGACCTGCTGATACCAACGGGTATATGATCGCGGGCTATGCCGTGATTTTTGGTGTTATGCTGATCTATCTGATCAGTTTGATCGTTCGCCAACGCAATCTGCTCCAGGACCTGGAGTTGTTGAAAGATTTAGACGAAGGTGAAAAATGAGCGCCGCTGACGACCCTTGCCACAGCTCATTGCCGGCAATCGGCAAGCCGGTTCCTACTGCTTGTGGGGGGATTGTGCAATTTTCAGCGGAGACGCCGTGTGCTGTCTACCGCGGTGAGGCGGTATATTTTTGCTTGCCCACCTGCAAGAGTGATTACGAGCGTGATCCTCTGTGCTCTTGCCTGGCTGGACGCATCCAAAGCGAGAACAGGTAAACCTGTTTGTCGTTACTACAAAGCCCGGTGGTCAGGATGATGACAGCCGGGCTTTTGATTTTATGATGAAAGAGGATCCTGATTAAGGTTGTACTAGCAGGTTATCCAGGACTGCGCGGGATTGAGCTTCTACAACTGCGTGCAGGCTCTCACCATGTGCGTCCATGGTGACAACAGCCGGGAAGTCCTTTACCTCAATCACCCACATGGCCTCTGGGACGCCAAAATCGAGCTTATACACACCCAGCACTTTGACCACCGTTTGTGCGATCAGAGAGGCCGCACCGCCAATGGCGTGCAGGTAAACACCGGGCACTTCCTGGCAGGCGGCCAGGGTCTTGGCGCCCATCCCGCCCTTGCCAATGACGCCGCGCAGGCGAAAATGGCGCATAACATCCCCCTGGTAGGGTTCTTCGCGAATGCTGGTTGTCGGCCCGGCCGCGACGAAGCGGTAAGCCCCACTGTCCAGCCCACTCACAACCGGCCCACAATGGTAGATTACCCCTCCATCCAATAATGGTTTCAGCGCAGCATAAATTTCTAAATCATCTCCCTGGGGGGAGCGAGTTTTTTTGATGAAAGTATCTACCATCCATTTGTGGACTGCGTCGCGCCCGGTGATCATCACACCGCACAAAGCGACAGGATCGCCTACGTGCAGGCTAAGAATATCTTCTTCCTGGATTGGGAGTTGCAGAGTGCGCATGATGCCTCCTTGGGTTTACTGGTAACTGACCTGGTCGCCCTGCAGCGTCATCCGCCGCCGGCGGTAAGCCCAGCACATATAGGATACGCTGACAAAATAGCTGGCAGGCAAGCGATTCAGGCTGGTGATTTTGGTGTTCAGGACGGTCGTTTTCCCACCAAAGCCCATAGGACCGATACCCAGCTGGTTGGCCTCTGCAGTCAGGCGCTCTTCCAGGGTTGCCAGTTGCGGATCAGGGCTGGGTTCATCCATCTGGCGGACCAAGACTTCCTTGGATGCCAGATACGAAGAGCCCCGGTCGCCGCCAATTGCCACTCCCAGGATGCCCGGCGCGCAGCCTTTCCCCTGGGCTTTATGCACTGCATCCAGGACGACTTTACGCACACCGGCTAAATCACGCCCGGCTCCCAAGGTTGTATTGGGTAGGGAATATTGTGCGCCTACATTCTCGCAGCCGCCGCCTTTAAGCATCAGGTCGACAGTCAACGTATCGCCATCCACTTCTTCAAAGTGAATCGTGGGAAAATGCTGCCCCCCCAGGTTGTTACCCGTATTCTTGCCAGTCAGGGAATCGACAGAATTGGGTCGCAGATAGGCGCGTTGGGTAGCTTCCGCTACTGCTAGTTCGATCTGCTGGCGCATCTTGCGCGTGGACCAGCCTTCTGGGTGCTGCACGTAGAAGATGGGGGTTCCAGTATCCTGGCAGATAGGGGTGCTGTTGGTTCGTGAGAGGGCTACATTCTGCAGGATCGTTTCAAGTGCTCCGCGGGCAGCCGAGCCGGGTTCTTCCTGCTCTACTGCCTGGCGCAGGCTGGTTTCTACGTCTGGCGGAAGGTCGGTCGCCGCCAGGCGCACCAATTCGAGAATGTACTCGATGATATCTGGCATAGGTTTCCTCCATAAAGCAGATATTTAGTAAGACTTACGCATATTTTCTCCTGAACTACGGGACTCCTATTAAGAAAAGAGTCTCTGATATTCTAATCCAGTCTATGCTCTATGAGGTCCGTTCTTCGCAATCTTTGGGAAGATCCATGCTGGTTATTTCCTTCTGGGGGCGGATGAGCAGCACCAGACTGATCGGGCTGAGCAGCAGAAACCACATGGTGTTGTTCAGGCCGATCTGCTCTGCCAGCCAACCAATAAACCAGGCAATTCCACCACTGATCAAGCCCGTAAGGGAATTGACCGCCATGACGGTGCCCGTACGCTCAGGGATCGTAGCATAGGCTTCCCCTTGCAATACTGGATACCAGCCCAAGGTGGTGATGCCTACCAGGATTAGTAAAAGCAGCTTAACCCATAGCCAGGGCGCTAACAAGGCCGCCGTGAAGACCACTCCGTTGACTACGGCGCTGGCACGCACCAGGCGCAGTCCGGGGATATTTTCCAACAGTGGGATAACGATCAAATCGGCGCAGAGGCTGGCGAGCATGATCCCGGTCAGCGCCAGGCTGGCCTGCACGGGACTGATCACCAGTACATCTGTAAAATACAGAGGGACATAACTGATAAAGCGATCTAACATCAGGTCAGATAATTCGAGTAGGGCCAGCCAGCGCAACAACTGTGGGTTACGCATGGCAGACCACAGCCCCGAACCAAGATTTTTGAACGTCTCAGATAAAGTTGAGGCAGAATGGTCGACTGCGGAAGGGGGGAACTGGTGCCTGGACATGCTCAACACCAACAGTAGCGCCATCCCAGCCAGGCACAAAAATGCCCAGCGCCAGCCCCATCCGAAACTCAGCCCAGCCGCCAGTGCCAGAGGGCCAAGCAGGTTGCCGATCGAGCCGGCAGCCGTCCAGCGCGCCATAAGCTGCGCCTGGCGGCCTGGGTTTAGATCCATCAGAGTCGCCTGGGACAGAGTGACAAATGCTCCGCTGGCAGGGAAAGCGATCAGCATGGCCATTAAAAGGACGGGAAAGGTGCGCCCGTATGCCACCAGGACCAACGCCAGCGCGATGGCCAGCCCACCACCTACGATCAAGCCTTTACGCAGGCGGGTATCACCCAATAACATGATAAATGGCTCAATCAGGGTGCTGGTAAGATGGGGTAAGCCAAGCAACAGACCGATCTGGGTATAGGTCAGCTTAAAATCGCTACGGATGGCAGGCAGAGCTGCTCCTTCGAGGCCGAAATTTAATTCGTCGAAGAATTCAATGCAAAGCAAAACGAGCGACAGTGAGAAGACGCTCTGGGCCAAACCAAAAATATAAGATTTTGTGATGAACCGGGAAAACACACACACCTCTTTCTCTTGAAGTTGGCAGGTAGGTGAAGGCGCGTTACGCGCCGCAAGCCACTATCTAGAGAACGAAAAGAGGTGGTGCGCGAGCTGCATGAACAGGTGCAGCGGTCTAACGGGGTGGGTGAAAAATGTTGACCATAATTGTAATTATATCAAATGTTGGGAACAATCGTGCTGTACATATTCCCGACTGCTGGCCCAAGCAACGCCACAACCACAAGAACAAGAATTGCAACAAGCAACATAATCATGGCGTATTCCACCAACCCCTGTCCTTTATTGCTCAATTGATGGCTCATAAACACACTCTCCTGGTCGGCGTTGAGGTTGCCTGCTCGGAAGAGAAGAGCGTCCTCAGTGTGTGATTATAGTATAGATTGTCTGATCAGAAAAATCAATAGCTAAACGCAATGAATTTATAATGAATACGCAATTATACCAGATTTTCCATCGGCCTGACGAAATTGTATGGTAAACTCGACCTGTTTTTGAAATCAGGATAATCTACACACGATGGACGCCAAAACCCTCAACACCCTGGAATATTTCAAAATCCTGGAACGGCTGGCTGGTTATACCTCCTTTGCTGTCTCGGGAGATAAAGCCCGTGCATTGCGCCCTACTGCGGACATCTTTGAAGCGCGCCGCCGGCTGGCGGAAACTAGTGAAGCGGTGCAAATGCTGGTCACTCATACCGACCTGAGTATTGGCGGAGCGCGAGATATTCGCGCCGCAGTGGACCTGGCGGCTCATGGTGGGGTATTGGCGCCGGTTGACCTGCTAGATGTGAAATCGACCCTGGTCGCCGCCCGCAACCTGGCCAAGCGTTTTGAGCGGCTTGGCAGCCAGTATCCCCATCTCACTGAGATTGTCAGCCGTTTGCCTGCTCCCAGTGGAATTGTGGACGCCATCAGCAAGGCGATCTCCGAGCGCGGGGATATCCTGGACGATGCCTCTCCAAAATTGGCGACCATCCGCCGAGAACTGCGCATCACGCGTGACCGCTTGTTGACCAAGTTACAGCGCATGGTTACTGATCCAAAAACAACACCCATGCTACAGGATGCGCTGGTGACCCAGCGCGATGGGCGCTATGTGGTGCCCCTGCGCGCTGAATTCAAAGGTCGTATTCGCTCCATTATCCACGACCAATCCTCTTCGGGTGCGACGTTGTTTGTCGAACCCCTGGCAGTGGTGGAGCTGAATAACCAAAACCGTGAGTTGCAGCTGGCTGAGCGAGATGAAGAGCGCCGCATCCTGGCTGAATTATCACAGCAGATCGGGCTGCAAGCTGAAGAGCTGCGCTGGATGTTGGATGGTGTTGCCGAGCTTGATATGGTGCTGGCGCGCGCCAAGTATGCGGGGGATTTGCGCGCTAATGAGCCGATTCTGCATGAGTTCCCGGCTCCAGCGCGCAAACCGGAGAGAGAGCAAACCCTCCATCCGGGCAGCGTCATTCGCCTGGAACAGGCGCGCCATCCTTTACTGGACCCCCAAACCGTGGTCGCCATTGATGTCGAGCTGGACCCGCAAACCTATGCTCTGGTGGTTACCGGGCCGAATACGGGCGGCAAAACCGTGACCCTCAAAACGGTTGGCTTGCTGGCCTTGATGGCCCAGACCGGGCTGCATATCCCGACGCATTCCGGTTCGGAGATGAGTTGTTTTGAGGATATCTTTGCCGATATTGGAGACGAGCAGTCGATTGAGCAATCCTTATCGACATTTTCCGGGCACGTGACCAATATCGTCCGCATCTTAGAGAAAGCTAACCCGCGCAGTCTGGTAATCCTGGACGAGTTAGGCGCGGGAACTGACCCTCAAGAAGGGGCCGCGCTGGCACGCGCCATCCTGACCCATGTGCTGGCGCGCAACATCACCACCCTGGTCACCACTCATCACCCGGAATTAAAAGTGTTTGCGCATGCCACGACGGGAGTGGTCAATGCCAGCGTGGAATTTGATCTGGAAACGCTGCGCCCGACTTATCACCTCACAGTTGGTTTACCCGGGCGTTCAAACGCCCTGTCAATTGCGCAGCGCCTGGGAATGCCCGATGAAATTATTGACGCGGCGCGTGGCGAGATCAGCCCGGATGATTTACGCGCCGAAGATTTGCTGGATGAAATTCATCGCCAGCGTGACCTCTCGCGCCAGGCGCGGGCTGCAGCTGATAAAGCCCGCCAGGAGGCTGAAAGCCTGCGAGCGGAACTGGTGCGCCGCCTGGATGCGATTGATGATGAACGCCGCAAAGTGATTGAGCAGGTCCGCGCCGAGGCCGAGGCTGAACTAAGGGACGTGCAGGAGGAATTACGCCAGGCCAGGCGTAGCCTGACACGTGCAAGGCAGCCGGTAGAAGCTTTGCAGGCAATTGAAGAGCAGGTGGAGAAAGTGGAAACCCTGGTGCAGAAGCCAGTTGAACGCCACGCGCCGGACGTCGCGCTCACACAGCGCCGGGCGATGCGCCTGGGAGATAAGGTGCGCGTGCGTTCCCTGAATACTCAGGGTGTGCTGACCGCGCTGGGTGAAGACGAGGTGGAAGTTCAGATCGGGGTGCTGCGCATCCGCACCAGGCTGGCTGAGCTGGAACTGGCCAGCGCGGCCGCGCCGGCAGAGATGGCTCCTTCCCTGCCAGCCCCGGCTCCTAAAGTTTCGAGCAGTGATTCCACCCCAGCCCAGACAGGCGCCTACCAGCCTGCTTCACCTGGCATGGAGATCGATCTGCGCGGCCAGCGCGCAGATGAAGCTCTGGATGCTCTGGAGCGCTATCTGGACTCAGCTTATCTGACCGGTTTGCCGTTTGTGCGCATTATTCATGGCAAGGGTACCGGAAGGTTGCGCGAAGTTGTGCGCCAGGTTCTACAAGGACACCCACACGTGCGCTCTTTTGAAGGTGGTGGAGAAAAAGAGGGCGGCGAAGGGGTGACTGTAGCGAAGCTGGCTCAGTAACCCCCACGCACCTCCCATTTTTAGATCATGAATTTTCCGTTGCGGTAGAATAACTCTCCGTCGACCAGGATCTCACTCCCATCGCGCATATCGCAAATGAAATCCCAGTGCAGAGAGGATTGGTTTTTGCTGCCGGTCTCCGGATAGCCAGCACCGACCGCCATGTGGATGCTGCCGCCAATTTTTTCGTCGTACAGGATGCTGCGGGTGAAACGCTGAATGCCAAAATTCGTCCCAACAGCAAACTCGCCCAGATAACGAGACCCCTGGTCGCTATCCAGCAAAGCCAATAAATATGCTTCGTTCTTGCTGGCTTTAGCGTTGATGACCTTGCCTTCTTTGAACTCCAACTCGACGCCCTCTACCTCGCGCCCTCCGGAGATAGCCGGGTAAGTAAAGCGAATCCAACCGTTGGCTGAATCTTCCACTGGCCCGGTGAAGATCTCCCCGCTGGGCATATTGCGGTGCCCGTCGCTGTTGATAAAGGTTCGTCCGGCGATAGAAAGTGTCAGGTCACAATTCGGGCCGCGTACGACAACCTGTTCTTTGCCTTTAAGCCAGTCTACCAGGTGCTGCTGCTCGTCGTGCAGCGCCTGCCAGCTGGCGACTGGATCAGGCTGGTCGGCAAATGTGGCAGCATAGACAAAGTCGGCATAGTCGCTGAGGCTCATATCCGCATCCTGGGCATATGCCGGGCAGGGAAACTGGGTCAGCACCCAACGCAGGCTGCTATCTGCTGATCGGGTCATAAACAAGTGCTGCAATTCTCGCCGGGCGACCTGCCTCAACCGCGCCTTTTGCGGGTCGATGGCATTCAGCGTGCGTGTATTGCTGGAGGCGCGCAGGTTAATAAGGGCGTCCATTTTCTGGTAAGCTAGCGTCTCGATGGGCGATACCCATTGCAGCTGTGCTTCACTGGCGTAGCGCAGGTGAATTTCATCCAGATCATCGCTTTCCATCAGGATTGTCGGATGGCCTCCTGCCTGGTAAACTCCGCGCACGACTTCTTCGACCAGAGGCAGCGCCAGGCTATTGGCGCGCACCAGCACCCAATCCCCAGGTTTAACTGCGATGGAGTAGTCGACCAGGATTTTAGCCAGTTTTTCGATGCGTGGATCGTGCATTACACACTCCTGAAAATAGGTTTAGTTTCTGCCAATGATTATAACCCGCCGGGCATACTTCACAGCGGGATGTAGTGCTACAATTAGGCTATTCTGAACAAGATTTATATGATGAAGAGCCAATTCCTTATCCGCCTGATGGCTGTGCTGCTGGTCTTTACCCTGAGTGGCTGCCGTGCTCCTGCGCCGCAGCCGCCATCGCCCACCCCATCCAGCCCACCGACCCGGACGGAAACGCCCAGTCCGGCGCCGACTGCTACGGACACGCCGACGCCGACAGCCAGCTTCACCCCAACCCCTTCACCCACAGCTACCCCGACACCAACGCCTTTATTTTTAGTTCATGGGCAGGTGCCGCTGCCGGATGTATTTGCGCCTGTGACAGTGGATAATGCAGAACAGGTCTCGGCATTAGTGGAATGGAAGACCCATCCGGTTGTAGACCTGGCGTGGCTGCCCGACGGCAGCCAGGTGGTCGTGGCAGGCGCGGATGAGATCAATTTCATGGATTGGCGCACGCGCCAATTGGTGCGTACCCTGGTCGCAGATGAGACCCTGGTAGGGGTTTCTATCCGCTCCGATGGGCATTACCTGGCTGCGGCGAGTAACTTTCCGCTCACCCAAACCCCCACGCCAGGCGTCGGGCAGGATAGCAGCAGCCAGGTACAGATCTGGCGCCTGGAAGACTGGCAGGCGATTGGTCCGTTGTATGTCAGAGACCAGCCTATCAGCGGCCTGGGATATACATCCGATGGCGCTTTGCTGGCGGTAGCGTTCACCAGCCAGGAATTTGCCATGAACCGCCTGCTGGTCTGGGACGCGGTTACCTGGGAGTTCCGGCGCGATTATCAATTGAGGGTGGCCCTGGATATGGCCTTTTCGCCCTCCAGCAGCCTGTTTGCCGTCACGCCAGATCGCTATGCAATCCAGGTGTGGGATATGCTCACCAGCAAACGCATGCACACCCTGTACACTTCATTCACGGGCGCGGTGAATTGTCTGGCTTTTTCACCCGATGGAAAAATTCTGGCGACCGGGCATTACGATGGCATGATCCGCTTTTGGGATGTTGAAAGCGGCGAGCTGGTGCGCGAGCTGAGCACAGCTGGGGTGATTGAAGCGCTGTCCTTCAGCCCGCTGGGCGGTGTGCTGGCTTCGGGCAGCAGCTACCAGGATTTTGCGGTCCGCTTGTGGGATGTACAGAGCGGCGCTTTGCTGCGCACACTGGAAGGGCATACCCGCGGCATCGAGAGCCTGGAATTTTCACCCAACGCACAATTGCTTGCTTCCGCAGATTATGATGGCACCCTGCGCTTGTGGGGTATCCGCCCCTGAATTACCTTCCGACTGGAGACCTTTGGAATTGAAGCGTAGAAGCGGGCTGCATACGGTGCTGCTGGTGGCCTTGCTGTTTTCAGGCTGCCAGCCTGTCTTGCCGATTGCTGTTCCAACCATTGTTTCAACGCAACCGATCTCTACTCCTGAAGCTCTGCCCTCAGCCACGCCCACTAGCCCGCCCACCCTGGCGTTAACTCCTACCCTCACCTGGCAGCTCACCCCGAGCGCAACCCCTAAACCGGTCTATACGCCTATCACCAGCCAGAATGCCGGGCGGCTGCTTGAGGTGGCGGTGCTGGATTTTGGTCCCTGGTCGCAAATCCTGAGCCTGGAATGGGCGCCAGACGGAAGCCTCCTGGCAGTCGCTGCTGGAAATAAAATTATCCTGGTCGAGCCGCACACCTGGTCGGTTGCGGCGCAGGTGGATCTGGTCGCTGCTGCAGCAGGCCTGGCTTTTAGCCCAGACAGCCAGCACCTGGCGGCTGCCCACCGAGATGGCAGCCTGTCCGTCTGGGATATCAGCCTGGAGAATGGAGCGCAATTATCACCGGTCTTCACCTTGGAAGCCCACCGTAAGGGCGCCAATCAGGTCGTGTTCAGCCCGGACGGGCTGTGGCTGGCTTCGGGTGGGAATGATGCCCTGGCGCGTGTGTGGCAGGTGCGGGGCGGAGAAGCGGTTGCTCAGATTATTGGGGGTTCGTATGCCGTGGCAGACCTGGCTTTCAGCCCCGATGGCGCCTGGCTGGCGATTGTCAACGGTAATTTGATCCGCCTGCGGAAGCCCGATAGTGGCATTATGGGCCTTACCCTGCAAGCTCAGGAGCCTATCTATCGTCTGGCGTACAGCCCGGATGGGCGCTGGCTGGCGGGCGGCGACACTGCTAACCAGGTGCTGCTTTGGGAAATTGGGGAGGATGTCTCTGGCCGGGTGGCCGGCGAGCACACAGGGCAGCCAGGCCGCGTTAACGCCCTGATCTGGCAAGTTGAATTTCACCCCCAGGGTGATTTGTTGGTCTCGGCGGGTGGGGATGGTACTGTGCGCTTGTGGGATTTAATCTCCAACCAGGCTTTGATGGTGCTTTCTGGTCATGGTGGAGCAGCGACCAGCGCTACGTTCAGCCACGATGGATTGTGGCTGGCGAGCGGCGATCTGGATGGGCGATTACACATATGGGGACTCCAGGATTGAACCTGTACTTATCCAACCTCAGCCGCTTCTGCACCAGCACTGGCCTGGCAGACGTAAACCTGAGCGCGCTGTCCAGTTTTCTCCTGATACCCTTTTTCCAGGCTCATAATAAAGGCTTCGGTATATTGATTCTCAACCAGGTTTACGGTGCAACCACCGAAGCCAGCACCAGTCAAGCGGGCGCCAATGCAACCAGGCTGCCGGCGCGCCAGCTCAACCAGGATATCTAATTCAGGCAGGCTGACCTCATACAGGTCGCGCAGGCTGGCATGTCCGGCATACATCAAGGCGCCCATGGCGCGCAGATCCTGGCGCAATAGTGCACTGCGCGCTGATTCGACCCGGGCGATTTCGCGCACCACATGTTCCGCGCGGCGCTGGACTAAGGGATCAAGGAATTCCCGGTAAGCTGCAAATTCTGGGGGTTTGATATCGCGCAGCGAGGTAAGATGGGGAAGGAAGCGGCGCAATTCCAGCACTGCCTGCTCGCAGGCTGCCCGGCGCTCGTTGTAGGCCGAGGTGGTCAGCTCCCGTCGTAGGCCTGAATCGGCAATGATGATCACCGTGTCTGGCGGCAGAGGCACAGGCTCCCAGTCCAGGCTGCGCGTGTCAAAATACAGGGCGTGTCCGGCAACTCCGTTGGCGCTGGCAAATTGATCCATCAAGCCGCATTTGACCCCTATATAATCGTTTTCGGCGCGCTGGCAAAGCCTCGCCAGGGCCATCCCATCCAACTCCCAACCGCCCAGGGCTCGCCAGAGGGCAGCAAAACCTACTTCTACAGCCGCCGAAGAGCTCAACCCTGCTCCAATCGGTACCTGGGAGGTATAAGCTGCCTGCATACCGCTCACTGTCAGGCCAGCATTCAGCAGCGCCCAGGCAACTCCGGCCGGGTAAAGCGCCCAGCTGGGGAGAGGTTGACCATGGATATCCACGCGCGCGGCGGCTGCGGAGGCTCGGAAGGTCAGCGGAGGCGCTCCGGTCTGTTGGAGATCGAGTGCTACCAGGGAGATCAGTCCATCCTGCGTCGGTGCAGCAGCTAAGTGCACCTCGCGGTCGATGGCGGCGGGCAAAACCGGTCCCTGGTTATAATCCACATGCTCGCCCAGCAAGTTCACTCTACCAGGGGCGCGCCCGCGCAGCGTGGCGGATTTACCGTAAATTTCTTGAAATTGTTGGAGGAGTTTCATCGGCGGCTCATGGTGATGGTTCGTAGTCCTGTTATTTTAAAAATAATACCAGGATATTCCCGAATGCAATCATCGAGATCAACAACCAGATCACCGGCTCTGCCCCGCTGCGCGCTGCCACGTAGAGTGCGGCGGCAGGCAGGGTGATCAGGAAGAAAACCAGGGCTTGGGCTTCAAACGAATGTTTTTTAAGCCAGTCCATCATAGGCTATTCATCCAACTTGCTCGTTTTTCAACTCAACCAGATACCAAGCGCAGTCAATGCGCTGATTAACAGGACCAGCAGGCCTGTATAAGGGATGAGCTTGCGCAGCACATCGCCTTCTTTGCCTGCCATGCCGGCGGTGCTGGCGCCTACAATCACCTTGGTAGGGGCCATGACGGATGCCAGGGCTGCGCCTGCAGTTTGGGCAGCCAGGATGATGGCTGCCGAATAGCCAGTTAGTTCGGCTGTGCGCAATTGCAGCGCACCGAAGACGACATTCGAGTTGGTATTGCTGCCCGTCATAAAGGCACCCAGCGCTCCGATCCAGGGTGCTACCAGGGGAAACAAAGCCCCGGTGCTTTCAGCCAGGCCACGCGCTAGTGTGTCAGTCATGCCGGAATTCTCCATGATAACAGCCATGCTGACCATCGATGCAATGCTCACAGATGGGGATAGCACGCGGCGGAGTGTGCCTTGCAGGATACGGTGGGGAGCGTTGGTCGGGTAAAGCCCAGCCCGGTGGTAAATCCCATAGGCCAATAAAGATGCATACAAGAGGATTGCTCCGGCATGGCGGAAGATCGAGATTGCGCGGCCTGCTCCGGCGGGGGTTGTGAATCCCAGGCTTGTGCTTACAGCCGGGAATTGCACCTGGATGCGCACCTGCCCTAACCAATCATTCAAGCTGGGGATGAGCTGGATCGCCAATGTGATCAGGATCAGCCCAGCATATCCAGAGAGCGCTATGACCAGTTTGCGTCGCTCCAGGCGCTGGGTTGGCGCGGGTGAGGCGAGCTCTGTATGGTTGTTGCGGTTGCGATACGCCAGCGGAATAGCGATCAATAATCCCGCCAGCCCTCCCAGGAAGCCGGCAATATTCCATAAACCAGCCTTTGCTCCTAAGTATTGCGCAAGGCCCATGCCAGAGCCTAACAGCAGCACCGGAATGAACAGCCTGCGCATAGCGCTCCATCCCTGAGCAGCATGGAGGACCAAAAAACCGACCAGCAATCCGGATATCCCCAGGAAGAGCGCTGAGGGACCAGCCAGCAATTCACTGGGCAATCCGGTGGCAGCCAGCAAAGCCTGGAACGATGATCCCAGCGAACCAAAGGTGACCGCCCACCCGTGCCCAATAGACGGGATGATCACCGCGCTCAGGGGGGTGAAGCCCAGCCCGACCAGGATGGGGGAGATGACTGCTACAGGCACCCCAAAACCACCCACACCTTGCAGAAATGAAGCAAATACCCAACCGATCACCAGCGCTTGCATGCCGCGATCAGCGGTCAGGTGGGGTAAGGCCTCGCCGATGGTGCGAATAGCGCCGGCTTCATCGGCTACCCGGTAAAGCAGGAAAGCTGCCCAGATGATCAACAGCACATCAATCGACAGCAGCAGCGCACGGGCATGTGTGTAAGCGAGCAATTGCGGGCCTGCTCCGAAGCTGATCATACCGATCAGCAGCGCGCTCAAATAACCCGCGCCGCCGGCGCGGGCAGCTCCCCAGCGCAAACCTACCATCAGGATCAGGATCAGCGCAATGGGTAGCAGAGCCAGCCAAAAGGCCAGGGGATTAGCCACCGCCCTTCAGGTAAATCCCAGTCGGATCCAGTTCGGTGCGCAGAATGTGTAACTCCTCCGCAGAAGGCGGCTCGGTGACCTTGATCTCGGGTGCACTGCGCAGCGCCCAGCCGGTATTCTCCTGGGCCTGGGTCAGGGTTTTACCAGGGTGCAGGGCGGTCAGCACTAATTCACCGGTTTCATCCGGTTCCAGGATGCCCAGGTCGGTGACCACAGCCTGCGGTCCGCGCCCGCGCAATTGGGCCGCATCACGCTCGGTTTTACCGTTCAAGAATCCAGCCGAAGTGCGGAAATCCACTTTTTCAGGGAAGCGCCTTTTTTGGTGTGGGGTGAGAATATAACAGCGGTTTGCCCAGGCGGCAATTTCCATCGAGCCGCCTGACCCTGGCAGGCGCACTTTGGGATGATCGTAATCGCCGATCACCGTGGCGTTAATATTGCCAAAGCGGTCGATCTGCGCCCCACCCAGGAAGCCCACGTCAACGTTGCCGCGCTGCAAGTAAAAGGCAAAGATATCGTACATGGAGCAGACTGCCAGCGCTCCACTGACCAGGGTCGGGTCGCCGATCGAGAGCGGCAGGCGCGCTGGCTGGGCGCCAATCACACCGGCTTCGTAGATCATCATCAGGTTAGGGGTGTGTGTGTGGCGCGCCAGATTGCAGGCCAGGTTGGGCAGACCTACACCCACAAAAACAACATCACTGTCCCGCAGCAGCCGGGCGGCGTTGATGGTCATTAATTCTGAAGAAGAATATGCTTGTGTTGGTTGCATAAGTTTTGTTCACGCTTTCCAGGTGGACTTAATACTCACCATAATCGGCTGGCAGGCTGAGGCGGCTGGCTACTTGCAGGCGGGCGTGTACTTCTGGGCCTAATTTTTCCCAGTAAGCCTGCCGGTCGGGTACGCCGTAAACCCATTCATCGAGATAGGCCTGGGTTGCATCAGGAGAAGCGCTGGTGCGGTCCCACTCCAGGTAGAAGGCGTTATCGCGATCGTAATAGCCCTGGGTATAAGAGGGGTGCGCCGCATACGGCACATGGCAGACAGCATCCACCACAAAGCCGGGGATCAGCGTGCGGTTTGGGTCAGAGCGGATCACAGCTTCGTCCACAATTTCTTCCGCGGTCAGGATCACCCGCTCGGCTGCAAAGGCTGCTTCCTTTTGTTCGCCAATAATGCCCCAGATCTGCGCATTGCCCTGGGTGTCCGCTCTTTGCACATGCACAATCGCCACATCCGGTTTCAAAGCCGGGACGACGACCACTGGCTGGCCTGAATAAGGATCGGTTACGGTGCGGTACAGGGGATTGCTGCGTTCCAGGTCTCCGGCTGCTGTGGGATTCATGGGCATAAAAGGCAAGCCGGTGGCGCCTGCCTGCAGGCGCGAGATCATGCCGAAGTGGGAATATTCTTCCCATTCCAGTTGGCCAGCTTCCAGGGCAGTGCGCACAACCCGTAAGGAGCCTACCCCAGGATTGCCCATATACGAAAAGATCACCTTGCTGGCACACCCCGCGGCCACCATCTGATCATAGACCAGATCAGGCGTGGCGCGTGCCAGAGTCAGGTTTTTACGCTTTTGGCGGATGATCTCATGCCCGGCTGCGAATGGGATCAGGTGAGTGAAACCAGCCAGGTAAAGCGTATCGCCATCCCTTACCTGTTGTGCAATAGCTTCTTGTAAAGAAATTAGTTTCCCAGTCATAGCAATTCCAGTTGTCTTGTTTTGCATCGGGTTATACGTTATCCCGGTCCTTTAATCGATTTTCGGTTTCTTTCGGATCGCGTTTGCGGAACAGGCGAAAGCGCCTGCTGGGAGGCGGCGGTTCGTGACCGCGCCAGATCAGAGCAATTGCAAGCATGATCACCAATACCCCAAAGCAAAAATACTCTAAAGCAGGGGCATGCGCCAGATCGGAGACCAGAAATATGGTCATCAGGATCAGCCCGATCATCAGAAAAAATTGACCTATTTGAGAGCTCACTGGCAGATTATAGGACCGGAAAAGGGTTGGTTTAGGTAACCTGCGCTGGCTAATTTCTCAACCAGCACAGGTTATTCGATGGTTATTCGACTAGAGTCCGGATCTGTTCGTGCATGTACAGGGGCAGGTAGTAATGCCCGCCGCCATTCTTTCCGGAAGACCCCGAGCCTTTCCACCCACCAAAGGGTTGGAATCCTGGCCAGGCGCCGGTTGTTGCGCCTTGTGGACGATTGGCGTAGTTAACCCCGGCTTCAATCTTATCAAAGAACCATTCTACTTCTTCTTTACTGCCATAGAAACCGGCTGTAAGGCCGTAATTTACATCGTTGGCATAGCGCATGGCTTCTTCCAGGCTGCTCACCCGGGCCAGGGTGGTGATAGGCAGGAACATTTCGTGCTTCCACAGGCGGTGTGAAAGCGGTAGGTCTGCCACCAGGGTGGGCGGGCAGAAATAGCCCTTGGCGTACGCACCTTCGGTCAAGATCTTGCCGCCGGTGAGGAATTTACCCGCCTGAGAGATCTCTTCAGTGAAATCCTGATAGTCCTGGTAAGAACTCTTATTTACCACGGGTCCCAGATAGACCGCTCGATCGGTTGGGTCGCCAATTGTAAGCTTATTGGTCAGCTCGACCAATTTGGGCACCAGGGCGTCATATACTGCATCCTCGATGAACACGCGCGAGCAGGCTGAGCATTTTTGGCCTTGCAAGCCAAAGGCTGAACGTACGATCCCAATCGCGGCGCGCTCGAGATCGGCATTGCGGGAGACAATGGCCGGGTTTTTGCCACCCAATTCCAGGATGGTTGGGCGCACAAAATGGCCATTGGCAAAGTCGCGGAAGATGCCCATCCCCACATCGAACGAGCCCGTGAAGGTGACGCCATCAACTTCAGGGCTATCAATCAAAGCCTGGCCCAGGGTGCGGCCAGGGCCAGTGACATAATTTAACACGCCTTCTGGTAATCCGGCATCTCGGAAACATTCGGCCAGCAAGCGGACCGTCCAGGGGGTGTCGGTAGCCGGTTTCATGACCACTGTATTGCCGGCGACGAGCGCCGATCCGGTCGGGCCGCCGGTCAGCGCGCCCGGGAAGTTGAATGGGCTGATCACCAGCCAGACGCCGTAGGGGCGCAGGACGGACACGTTGGTGGACTTGTAACCCACCAGGGGATCGCGACCCATCTCAACAACGTAGCCATCATTCTTTTCCATCTGATAACATGCGTAACGGATTAGATCGGCTGTTTCAGCGACATCCCCCAGTGCTTCCATGCGGTTTTTGCCGACTTCCATGGCCATCGCGGCGCCGATTTCGTAAATCCGCCGGTCGATCTCATCGGCTGCTTTGCGGATCAGTGCAACCCGATCCTGCCACTTCATTTTGCTCCACGAGGGAAAAGCTTTACGGGCGGCTGCCAGAGCTGCCTGTGCATCAGCAGCAGTCCCTTTTTGGAATACACCCAGCACAACATCAGTACTCGCCGGCGAGCGGTCTTCAAATTTTTCTACCGCATATACTTCTTTTCCGCCGATGAGCATTCCGTATTCCTGGCTGAGATTGGCTTTTAGTGCAGCCAGTGCTTCATTGAAGCGCAAATGCAGCTCTTCCGGTGGATTGAACATGGTGGCATAAGTCAGCTTGAACGTTTCGGTCATTTGCATCGCCTCCTGAATGGAAAGGTGGATAGAGTAAAGGTAGGACATGTATAGTATAGCCCAGCCTGCACTTGCAGTCAAAGACAGGTGTATGCTTCCCAACGTGACACTGCTCACCATTTTGCTGTTGCAGCCTGACAGATTTTGAGCTAAACTGAGTGTGCGCCCGGACAGCGGGCTTTTTCAAACGTATCACTTTGAATAGCATTGGGGCCCATATGCTCTTTTCACAGACTACATTTTTGGGGATCGATCCAACTGCCGGACAACGGCCGTTTGTGTATGCAGCATTGGATCAAGAGTTAAACCTCCTGGCGCTTGGCCAGGGTCATCTGGATGATGTGCTGGCTTTTTGCGCCGGGCAGCGCGCAGCCGCGGTGGCGGTATGCGGGCCACGCCAACCCAACCAGGGCGTTATGTCTCGGCCTGAAATTCGTCAGAACCTGAACCCACCTCCTCGCCCTGGGCGCTGGGTAGAATTCCGGCTGGCGGAATACCAGTTACGCCAGCATCGCCTGAGCGTTCCGCAGATCCCCGGCCAGGCTGAAAATGCCCCTAATTGGATGCAAATGAGCTTTACCTTGTTCAGCCGCTTACAGAATCTGGGGTATGATTTGTATCCCGATGCCGACGCAGCCTGCCAGATGCTGGAAGTCTACCCGTTTGCATCTTATGCGTCGTTACTGGGGGTTACCCCATTCCCGAAATATTCATTAGAAGGCCGCTTGCAGCGCCAGATGGTGCTGCACGATCTGCGTTTGAAAGTCTCCGATCCGATGCGTTTTTTTGAAGAGATCACGCGTCACAAGTTGCTGCGCGGGCTGCTGCCTACTGAACAACTCTTCTCGGCGCCCGAGCTGGATGCGCTGGTGGCAGCCTACACTGCCTGGCAAGCGACGCTGCATCCTGGTGAAATCAAGCTGGTCGGCGATCCGCAAGAAGGGCAGATCGTATTACCGGTGGCTGAATTGAAATCACAGTATTAAGTTAGCTATGCCTGACCTGGTTCAAAGCCTGCAGGGAAAGGACCTGGGGCATCTACGAATTATTGCTCAGCTGTGGGGGGGAGAGTTGAATGCGCCGGATGCACGGCGCGGGCTCCAGCAGTTAATCCAGGTATTATTATCTCGTAAATATCTTTTAGCCGTGCTCGATGGGCTGGCGCCAGCCGCGCTTCAGGCTTGGAATGACCTGTTGGAACAGCAGGGACGCCTGCCCTGGGCGTTATTCACCCGCCGCTATGGCGCCCTGCGCGAGATGGGCGCGGCGCGGCGTGACCGAGAACAGCCGTATCTGGATACTGATCTGGCGTCTGAAATGCTGTGGTACCGTGGTTTGGTGGGGAGAGCTTTTTTCGATACGCCCAACGGACCAGAAGAATTTGCCTATATTCCGGATGATTTGCTAGAGCTGCTCCCAGACGTCCAGCCTCGCCCGCAGGAACCTCCCGGTCGACCCGCTTCCACAGGCGAACGGGCGCTGCCATTAGCGGGTAGCGATTGGATTGTAGACCATGCCACTACTCTGCTGGCAGCGTTGCGCGCCGGGCTTGGGCCGGAAGTTTTAGGCGATTTGGGATTTCCCGGTGCAGAGCTGGCAGCCATACCGCCATTGCCCCCGGCTGTCCTGAGGGCGATGCTGAGTGAGAGTGGATTAATTGATGCTCAAAAGCATCCAATACCGGAGCCAGCACGCGAGTTTCTGGAAGCCTCGCGTGGCCGGTCCCTGGCACAATTAACTCTGGCCTGGATGAACAGCCCGAAGATAAATGAATTACACTTGCTACCAAGTCTGGTTTGCGAGGGTGAGTGGAAAAATGATCCACGCCGGGGGCGCCACGCGATCCTGGGATTTCTCAGTCAAATCCCGGCTGGAAAATGGTGGAGCTTACCAGCTTTTGTCGAGGCTGTACGCCAACAGATGCCGGATTTCCAGCGTCCGGCGGGTGATTATGATTCCTGGTTTATTCGCCGGGAAGGTAGCGTGGAATATTTACGTGGATTTGAGCATTGGGATGAGGTGGATGGAGCCATCATCCGCTTCATCATCACGGGTCCACTGTTCTGGTTGGGCTGCGTTGATTTAGCTATGCCTGCGGATAGCACAGCCGCGCATCCACGTCAGGCAACCGCCTTTCGCCATACTCCGTGGGCCAGCGCCTTGTTGGCTGGAGAAGCCCCGGACTTGCCTGCGGAGACAGCCCTCTCCACGCTGCGCTCGGATGGGCGCCTGCGCGTACCTCGCCTGGGGGCGCGTGCCTTCCGCTACCAGGTGGCACGTTTTGCGGATTGGCAGGGTTTCGGCAAAGAGGCTTACCATTACCGGCTGACGCCAGGCGCTTTGTCGCGTGCTCGCCAGCAGGGCTTGCGTCTCAGTCATTTGTTGGCTTTGCTACGGCGTGGAAATGTGGCTGTGCCGCCAGTTCTTTTGAAGGCCCTGGAGCGTTGGGAGGAACAGGGCAGCCAGGCGCGACTGGAACATTTGACCGTATTGCGCGTGAGTAAACCAGAAATATTACTGGAGTTGCGCGCCTCACGCGCGGCGCGCTTTTTAGGAGAACTGCTTGGCCCGACCGCAGTCGTCGTTAAAGAGGGCACGGGTGAGAGAGTTTTAGCTGCTTTGGCAGAACTGGGTTATCTGGGCGAAGCGCGATTGGCGCACCCGGAAGAAGACTGATCCAAATTTATCCCACATATCCCACAGTTATCCCACACCGCGTGGGTTAGGAGTGTAAAGCAACCAATGAGCGAACAAATAGAAGTCCTTGTAACACTGCCTTTCTCGGATGAAATGATCCAGCAGCTTAAAGAAGTATCGCCAAACCTGCATATTCAGGTCGTTAAAGCACGCAAGGTAGATGAAATTGACCCTGAGATCTGGAAAAATATCGAAGTGCTATATACCAACCGGGTGCTGCCTTCGGCGGAGCAGGCGCCAAATCTAAAATGGATCCAGTTTCATTGGGCAGGTATTGATCATGCGGTCACGGCTTCCATTATGGCTAAACCTGGATTAACAGCTACTACATTGAGTGGCGCGGCGGCCTCACAGGTGGCAGAGTATATTGTGGGCATGATGTTGGCGCTGGGTCGCCATTTGCCAGATCTGATTGGCCTGCAGCGCCTCGCAGAATGGCCGCGCGAGCGCTGGGAGCGTTTTAGCCCGCGCGAGCTACGCGATAGTGTGGTGGGTATAGTTGGTTATGGCAGCATTGGGCGGCAGACCGCTCGCCTTTTGCAGCCTTTTGGCGCAACGGTGCTGGCTGCCAAGCGCGACGCGATGCATCCCGAGGACCTGGATTATGCTCCAGAAGGGATGGGTGACCCTCAGGGAGACATGGTGCATCGCCTCTATCCGATCCAGGCATTGCGCTCCATGCTCAAGGAATGTGATTTCGTCGCCATCACAGTGCCATTGACCCCTGAAACGCGGGGTTTGGTGGGCGCGACTGAGCTGGCAGCGCTGAAACCAACTGCATTTTTGATCGATACATCGCGCGGTGGAGTGCTAGACCATAGTGCGCTGATCCCGGTCTTACGCGAGCGCAAAATCGCTGGCGCTGCATTGGATGTCTATCCTGAAGAACCCCTGCCGGCGGATAGCCCGCTCTGGCGTCTGTCAAATGCGATTCTGACTCCGCATATTTCGGGGAACACACCCTACTATGATGAACGCGCAACGGCCTTGTTTGCCGAAAACCTGCAACGCTATGTGTCCGGTTTACCCTTATTTAATCAGTACGATACTGAGCGGGGTTATTAGACCTGGTCTGGAAAAATAATTGCTAATCCGGTGAGTAGTTTTGAAACGACCTTTTGATGTAATTCTGTTTGATCTGGGTTCGACGCTAATTTATTTCAACGCGGATTTCTCCCAGGTGCTGGTGGCAGGATATGCGGATTGCTATACCACACTGGATGGGGCCGGCATAAAACTGGAACGGGAAGCTTTTTTGGCGCGCTTTCAGGCGCAGATGGAAGCCTACCGACGTGAGCGCGAGATGGAGTTTATTGAATATACCACCCAATACATCTTACGCCTGACGCTGGCTGAATTTGGCTATCCAGAAGTGGATGAAACACTGCTCCGCCAGGCTGTAGATGCAATTTACCGCGTCACCCAACAGTATTGGGAGACGGAGCACGACACACAGGCGACCTTGCAAGAATTGCAAAAGGACGGATACCGCCTGGGTCTGATTTCGAATGCTGGAGATGGACCGGACGTGCAGGCGTTGGTCGATCAGGCAGGTTTGCGCCCGTATTTTGATGTGATCCTGGTATCAGCAGACCTGGGTATCCGCAAGCCCAATCCACGCATCTTTCACCACGCCCTGGAGTACTGGGGAGTTCCGCCGCAGCGTGCTGCGATGGTAGGTGATACTTTGGGGGCAGACATCCTGGGGGCGCACAATGCAGGACTGTTCAGTATCTGGATAACCCGGCGCGCCGATTCACCTGGCAACCACGAATACGCTGAGACCATCCTGCCAGATGCGCGCGTTGCCACGTTGCAGGAATTACCAGCCTTACTGCGCAGGTTGCAACAATAACGCACAAGGTCTGTACAGGTTTATACTGTTGTTAACCATTGTTCCACTTTGTTCAATTCATCAATTGAGCCCAGTATGGTCAATCGGTCGTTGGTCTCCAGCCTTGTGTTGCCGTGTGGGACCAGTATTTCACCAGCACGTCCCACGGATAAAACTAACAGACTGCCTGGAAGCCCCAGAGTACTCAGGCGCTGCCCCTCTGCCAGCGGGTTATGCAAGGTGATCTCGCGTACATCCTGATCGTCGGTCGTGCTGGTTAGCAGGCGCAGTAGATCCGGGCTGCGCGCGAGCAGTGCCAGCAGTGTAGGCTGGTACAGGCTGGGGGTAAAAGTTGTTGCGCCCAGGGCGCGAAATTCATTCAGCCGGCTGGGCTCATTGACAAGGGCAACAATATGCGTCACGCCGTGACGCGCAGCAGAATGGCTGACCAGCAAATTCTTGGTATCTTCCCCGCTGAGCACCAGCAGGCTGTGCAGCCCACTATAAACTGTCTGCTCCAGGCACTCATCGATGTTGTCTGCCAAATAGGCTTCAAAACCTGCTCGCTGGGCCTGGTCAACCAGGCGTGGTTCGGGATCGATCACTTTTACTCGTTCTCCATAAGTTTGCAGGGCTTTTGCCACCTGCAACCCCAGATCATTGGCGCCAAAGATCACCATAACCGCTGGGGCTTCATCTTTTTTAGGCGGCAAGATAACGTTAAATAAAGCAGGCATCATGAAGACCGTCAAGACGGCAAATAGAATGATGGTCACATTGGCCGCAGGTGATAGTAAACCAAGGCGCAGGCCAATGACAGTTACCGCAATTTCCAGCGATAGGTGTGTGTTCAACAGCATGGCGCTGCCAAGAGTTTCGCGCCAGGAGATCTGCCGCAGGAACAGCAAGGTGGGCAATCCCTTCACCAGCAAAGACAATCCTAATAAGGCAGGGAGTAACAGCAAGCTCTCAGGTGCGTCAGCCAGGCTCTTTAAATCCAACCCGATACCGACCTGAATGAAGAATACCGGGATAAAGAATCCAAACCCAAACGCTTCCAGCTTGTTGACCAGATCTGTATCGTCAGGTGTTTTCAAAAGAGAAATGATCATCCCGGCTAAAAATGCACCCAGGATTAATTCTAAACCGAGCGCGCCTGCCAGGACTACGAATGAGATCAGGATTGCGATAGCCCCACGCACTTTGATTTGCACGGTTACAGTCGACAATCTCTCAACCAGCTTACGAACCCAATCCAGTCGAAAGAACGAGGTTGCTAATCGATAGACCAGTAGAAATGCGAACAAGAGTAAGACGACTGAAAATATTTCTAGATCCAGTCCTTGATTGAGCAGAATAATAAATACAGTCAGTAATATAACAGTCAGGAAATCTGCTAGCATGGCAGTGAAGAATATCAACTGCCCCGTCCGGCTGGCGATCATCCCCCGTTCTTTAAGCATGGGAAGTAGTACGCCCAGTGACGTGGCGGTGAGTATAAAGGCCAATAACCAGGGATTAGCCTCCAAGCCAAGGCGATTCAAAGCAAAACCCGCTGGTATAGCCAACCCGAATGTGAGAAGATAAGCAATTAGCGGCAAGCCCAGGGTGTTGGCCCCAGACAACATGCTGGCACGAGAGTTTTTAGCTGGTGGGAAGATCTTATTGAAGTCGATTTCTAAGCCAGCCAGAAACATCAAGAAAGCCAGGCCGATATTGCTAAAAATATCCAGGGTGGCATTTTCAGCGATCAAATTGAAACCAGAATTTCCGATGATGACGCCAGCCAGGATCTCTCCGACAACAATAGGCAGCCATTTTACGCGTGCCAGAATTAATGGCACGATGAAGGCCATCAAAGTGACCAGTAGCAATGGTGAAAAATTTAAATGTTCTTCCATTAATTCCCCTATAAGATGCAGGTTGCGCTCAAGTTTAACATGAAAGCTACCGGTGCAACTTGCAGTTGGAAATTTGCTTTTTGCTATAATACAACTCCTGTCGATCTCTGGTAAGATGGATCATAGATGAACCAAAAATGTATTTGGAGATGACGCGCTGCTAATATGAAAACTACCCGGCTAGAACACGACCTGCTTGGAGAACTTGAAGTCCCTGCGCACCGTTATTATGGTATTCAGACATTAAGGGCGCTCGAAAACTTTTGCATTACAGGGATCCCGATCTCGCATTATCCGGAGCTTATTCTCTCTCTGGCGTTTATTAAGAAAGCAGCAGCGCTGGCAAACCGTGATTTAGGGCTGTTGGCTCCGGAGACCGCCCAGGCGATTGCCTGGGGATGCGACAGGATCCTGGCTGGACGCTGCCATGAAGAGTTTGTTGTGGATGTGATCCAGGGCGGGGCTGGCACCTCCACCAATATGAACGCCAATGAAGTGGTTGCCAATTTGGCCCTGGAATACCTGGGTTTGGATAAAGGCAGGTATGATGTAGTCCATCCGTTGAATCATGTAAATTGCTCGCAATCCACCAATGATGTATACCCGACCGCTTTACGGGTGACTTTAAGCCGTAAACTGGATGCATTAGAAGGACAGATGGCTACCTTGCAGCGTTCGTTGGCCGCAAAGGCGCTGGAATTTGCCGATGTGATCAAAATGGGGCGCACGCAATTGCAGGATGCAGTGCCGATGACCCTCGGACAGGAGTTTAGCGCCTACGCCACCATGGTTGACGAAGATCGCCAGCGGGTGCGAGAAGCGCAATCTTTGATCCGCGAAATCAATATGGGCGCCACAGCTATCGGAACCGGGCTAAATGCCCATCCCGAATATGCCGAACTGGTAACACGTTATCTACGAGAGATCAGCGGCGTGCCGGTAGTCCTGTCCAGTGACCTGGTTGAAGCAACCCAGGATACCGGTGCCTATGTGCAGCTCTCGGGAGTGTTGAAGCGGGTGGCGGTGAAGCTCTCCAAGATTTGTAATGACTTGCGTTTACTCTCCTCTGGGCCGCGCGCTGGCTTGAACGAGATCAATCTACCACGTATGGCTCCCGGTTCATCGATTATGCCTGGCAAGGTGAATCCAATCATCCCCGAGGTGGTCAATCAGGTGGCGTTTGAGGTGATTGGCAATGATGTCACGGTGACCATGGCTGCTGAAGCGGGTCAGCTTGAGTTGAATGTCATGGAGCCGGTGATTGCCTTTAATCTCTTCCGTTCCATTGATATGTTAGGCCGCGCCTGTTGTACGCTGGCTGAGCGCTGTATCGATGGGATCACTGCTAACCGGGAAGTGTGCCGGTGGATGGTCGAGAATAGCATTGGGCTGGTGACGGCTTTGAACCCGGTCATTGGTTATGAGCGTGCTACCGAGATTGCCAATATAGCTTTGCTAACCCGTCGATCGGTGGTGGAGATTGTGCTCGAAAAAGGCTATCTGACAAAAGAAGAGCTGGACGAGCTGCTTCTGCCAGAGAACATGACCCGTCCGCGCTATTTACATCGCCCGCAAAGATGAGACATAGCTTTTAGAAAAAAATGAGTGCGCCCATTGATCCCGGGCACACTCATTTTAATCCTGGCTGGGTGAGTCTCTAGAGCATCATCTCAGCCATGACCATATTCTGGTCCGGCAATGGCTTGAGCTGAAAACCAAGTTTCTGGCACAGGCCTTGCATGGCCTGGTTATCAGTCGAGATAAGTGCTTCGATGCGATCAAGTTTTTCGCCGCGACTCAAATCGATCAGGCGCTTAACCAACTCTTTCCCGATGCCTTTGCCTTGAGCTTGATCACTGATCAGGGTAGAAAAACGGGCCTGGTTGGTGCCATGAAGTTTCGTCAAACGTCCAGCTCCCCAGATGGCGGTTTCACACGTTTCAGGGTCGAGGATTTGTTCTGCAATCAGGGTGATCTCACGGTTATAGTCACAGTGGCAGATGCGCGCCAGGCGCTCATGCGCCACCCGCTCACTCAGCAACATGGGGTGTAGATAGCGCATATAGACCGAACGATCGGAAAGCGTCTCATGGAACTGAACCAGCTTTGGTTCATCCTCCGCTCGGATGGGGCGGATCGTGAACTGTGAGCCATCTTTTGCGGTCCAGGAGCCAACATATTGGCTGGGGTAAGGCCGGATAGCCAATTGAGGTAATTGGTCTTCGGTCACACTGGCATCATGGATAACCACGCGGGCATCCAGGGCCAACAGACGCTCTTCTGAAGCCAGCAGTGGGTTGATATCCAATTCCTTGACCCAGCGCTGCTCAGAAATCAATTGACTGAAGCGCACCAGCATCTGCTCGAGTGCTTGTAGATCGACAGATTTACGCCCGCGCACACCTTTCAAAGCTTTGTAAATCGTTGTGCGCTCCATCATGCGGCGGGCCAGGGTGGTGTTCAGGGGAGGCAAGGCCAGGGCGCGATCTTTGAAAACTTCGACCAGTACACCTCCCATACCAAATAACAGCACTGGACCGAATTGGGGATCGATACTGCTCCCCAGGATTAGCTCATAGCCATCGAGGGGCAGCATGGGTTGTACTGTGACACCCAGGAAGTCTTCAGGGCTGGCTTTTTCGCTTACCGCCTTAGAGATGCTCTCGTAGGCAGCCTGTACTGCAGCGGCGTCGTTCAGGTTCAGCTTTACCCCACCAACATCGGTCTTGTGGGTGATGGTTTCGGAGTGCAATTTGACGACGATGGGATATCCGATTTCATTGGCAATTTGTACAGCTTCGTCTGCCGAATGGGCAATCCGGGTTTCAACCGTCGGGATGCCATAGGCGCTTAAGAGCTGTTTGGATTCGTACTCGGTCAGGATGGTTCGCCCCGTCTGGCGTGCATGCTGGATGATCTCTGCTGCATAGTCGCGCTGGGGTTCGGCGTCGCCGGATGGCAGCATGGGCGTTTCGTAAAGCAAACGCAGAAAGGTGGCGTAGTGGGCCATGTAGTCGAACAAACTCGCCGCGGCATCTGGATAAGTGAAGGTCGGGATATTGGCCTGGTTCAGGATCATATCCCCTTTTTCGACATCTGCGCCGCCCATCCAGCTTGCCAGGAGAGGCTTGCCAAGATTTTGGGCATACGGCACCAGCTTCTCGGCTGTGGCAGTTGGGTCGGTCATTGCCTGTGGGGTCAAGATGACCAGCAGCCCATCGCTGTTCGGATCTTTAGCGGCGATCTCCAGAGCGGCTGCGTAGCGCTCTGGGCTGGCATCTCCCAAGATGTCCACCGGGTTGTTATGGCTCCAGGCTGCCGGCAGTAGCTCGTTATAAGCCTGCATGGATTCTTCAGATAGCTCAGCAAGCTGCCCGCCGTTGGTGATCAGTGCGTCTGTTGCCAGAACGGCTGGGCCGCCGGCGTTGGTCACGATGGTGAGCCGGTTGCCCTGCGGGCGGGGCTGTTTGGAGAGCATGTCTGCCAGGTAGAACAATTCGGCAATTGTGTTCACCCGCAAGGCGCCAGAACGGCGGAAAGCCACTTCCAGTACTTCGTCAGAGCCGGTCAGCGAGCCTGTGTGGGAAGCGGCTGCCTTAGCTGCGCCAGCGGTACGCCCCGGTTTGATGACGATAATGGGTTTGGTGAGGGCCACTTCACGGGCTGCTGACATGAAGGCACGCGCATCGCCGATGGTTTCCATATACATAACGATGCTCTTGGTTTGCGGATCATCGCCGAGGTAATAAATCAGATCTCCCCAACCTACATCCAGCATCGAGCCGATCGATACGAAAGAGCTAAAGCCAACATTGTTCTGCAAACTCCAATCCAGAACCGCCGTACACAGCGCGCCGGACTGGCTGATAAAGCCGACATTGCCAGGGCGTGCGATGCGGGTGGCGAAGGTGGCATTTAGACCGCTGACTGGATTCATCACCCCCAGGCAGTTAGGTCCGATGATGCGCATATTGCCTTTGCGAGCATGCTCCATGATCTGGCGTTCTAGCTCCACACCCTCAGGTCCAGTTTCTTTGAAACCAGCAGAGATAATGATGGCGCCTTTGATGCCACGCTCGACGCATTCCTTGATAATGCCAGGTACCGTCTTGGCGGGTGTCGTGATCACCGCCAGGTCGATCGCTTCGGATATATCAGAAACGGTTGGGTAGGCTTTGATCCCAAGCACGCTGGCGCGCTTGGGGTTGACCGGGAACACAGCTCCACCAAAGGGGCTGCTGATCAGATTCCACAACAGGGTGCGCCCAACCGAACCTGGGTTTTCTGTAGCGCCGATCACAGCTACGTTCTTGGGGGTGAAAATAGCATCGAGCGCCTGGCTCTCGTAATGTAAAACATCATGCGATGGGTCGAAATTAGGAAGGACGGGTTTTTCCATAGGTTTTCTCCGTTAAACAATGCTCCGGCTAGCTGGTATATTTAGTTTAATGACAGCTCAAATTGTAACTGAATTCACAAACAAGTATTTTACTTTACGGTCCTGATTGTGGAGTGGGTAATATGTACTCAGGTTTATAGGATATTAGTCTTGAATTATTTTTTTTATGAATTATTGTAACCCAACCGAGCCTGATGGGTAGGGGAGGATGAAAGTAGATTATATATACCTTGCCGGAACAGGTAGCTGCAATTCTGGTCTTGTTGCGAGGATTTTGCCCAAAAATTTTATGGTTGTGCTTGCCAGCCGCTTTCCAGGACTGACTTGATCGTCTCAAGCCGTTTAAGCAGGCGTGGCGCAAGCATCCAGCGCATCAAAGGACTGATGATTTTGAGTAAGCCGCGCGCGTGGAGCGTATAGCGCTGGATAAGCTGAGTGCCTTTCTCATCACGGATGAACTCATAAGCCAGGTGACCTTCCATCCCTGCTCCGTGGAAATCTTCCTCGAGATGACTGTAAGGCTCATAACGGGTAATTTCGGAAAGAATCTCGCCACGTATACCTGGAAACATCTGGACAACTTCTCGATAGTGAGTCCCCAATCTGACTGGGCCTGGGCTGGTTTTGTCTAAAATGAGAACAGGGGAGCCTGGTTCCTGGGGGTATGCATGCTTGTCACGCAAAAAAGTAAATACATCGGCTGGAGGCCGGTTGACATTAATGGATAGTTCAAAATACATGTCGAACCTTTAGTCAACTAATCATCGTTGCCATCAAAAATGTTGTAATTGACGGAGAGCAGCCTGGTCTGGCGGAGAAGTGCGATCTGCTCGGCCGCTTCTTGAATGTGCTCCCGCAAGACCTCATCGATAGAAGAAAATAATTCAATTTTTAATGAAAGGACGCCGCCTCGCTTTTTGGGATGCCAGATTCCAGAGATTTCACCATTGATCAGCACCACACCTGGACTGCCAACCTTGCGCCAGATGCGCTGGCGTAAGATCTTATCAGGCACCAACATGATCTTGTCGGGTGTGGAAAGATACGGGTCGTGGGGGGGGAGCAAGCGCACGCCTCCAGGGAAAGGCGCATCTTGGATGAAATCCAGGTCGCCGGCCAGCACCCAGAGCTTGCGCCCGTGGACGGAAATGGAGATTAATTCATCCACAATATACGACCAGGAAGTTTTAGCATACTCCAGGGAGACGCCTGACCAGATAGCAAACCCTTGCGGTTTGCCGGGTCCAAAATAATGTAAAAAATGGCGCACCAGATCAGCCCTGGCAAGCGAGGTATCTGTTTTGGAAATAGGCGCGCCGAGCCATTTTTCGGTCAGAGTTAAGCGCGCTGCATGCGATCCACGTGCTGGTGCAAAACACAGCGTGCCAAAAAGAGAAACAACGCTCAGTGCATAGCGTACAATGCTCTGCCCATAAGTGTTTTTTCTGAGGCCATCCGGTTCGTCCCACTGCTGGCGCTGGTTTAGAGGTAGAGATTGGGCAATCTCCTCCGCTAGGCGAACCCCCATCTCATCTTTGGTCAGTTCTGCGCCATCTGCCAGGACTTCTTGCAGGGCGTCGCCAGTCAGTTCAATGGCTTTGGTCGCACTCAGATTGAACCGTTTTAGATGTGCGGTTGCTCCACGCATAAAATGCAGGGCTGAAGTCTCATCATCAGGCAGCAACCCGGTTGTAAAGGTCGGCGCGCTGCTGACCGGGAAAATGTATGGGGCGCTGCGCAAGCTCCAGAGCTGGATCAGAGTCTTATGCTGGTGAAGCGCCCGGCTAAACTCCGCGGGGCTAAAGTTGTCCAGGCGTGCTCCGCTGGCTAATAGCGCCGAACCGGGAGGCGTGTTCTGAATGCCCAGGCTGGCTACCTGCAGGAGCTGCTCGGGTGCGGCTCGCTCCGACAGATATTGCCGGTGCAGGCGGAAAGCAAGGACCTGTTGGCGAGTGAATTCAAGCATAGTCTTTGCTGTAGGCCAACACATCTCGGGTCTCGTTGAACCCGATCCGACCTCCAGGTTTTTCAGCTCGAATGTTCATTGTTAGGACCCTTCACGAGTTTTTCGACGAGCAGATACCCTCAGATAAATGAATGCTGCTCCCATCATTAACAACCCCACTCCATCAAATACTATAAATCTTAGTCCGGTTGAATAAAGCGCGGGATGTCCGGCAGGTAATTTGAACAATAACCAGGTCTCTCCGGCCAGTCCGATGCATTGCTGGACCAGGATAATGCTAAATAGCGTTCGGTGAGTGTTGGGCCGGAGCATAACGGGCGGATAGGTGGCATTCCACATCAGGAAGAGAATGCCGAAGCTTTGCATAACGATTTCTCCGGGAAGGCTGGTGAGCTCGAAATTCCCGGAGTAGACCTGGGGCTGGAGAATATAGGATAAGGCACACCAAACATTAACCGCAAATACAATCCCAACCACAGCTCGTGCAAGCCAGGTAGCGAGATTATAGTTTTTATATTCCATATGACGATTATACATAGTTCTGGTGCGATGGTAGTGTGTGGTCCGCTGGGTGCGCGAGAGACAACCTGTGTCTATTCGTTCCAACCAGGAATGTCTGAAGCACACTTTTACCTGGTTAGTGATACGATTCGAAAATCGTTCAGGTTGATCTGTGTTCCATTTCGATGGAGGAAAATATGAAGAAGGTCATCGGATTTTTATTGCTCGCCGGGGTGGCGCTTTTGTTGCTGATCCAGCTTGTCCCCTACGGTCGGAACCACCAGAATCCGCCCGTGATCCAGGAACCAGACTGGCCTGATACAGAGACCCGAGCATTAGCCCAGCGCGCCTGTTTCGATTGTCATAGCAATGAAACCGTTTGGGCCTGGTACACGAACATTGCCCCTGCCTCCTGGCTGGTACAGAAAGATGTGGATGAAGGCCGCAGCAAGCTAAATTTCTCCGAATGGGGGCGCGGCGAGCAGGAGATTGACGAAATCGGGGAAGTGCTTCGAGAGGGAGAAATGCCGCCTGTTCAATATACCCTCATCCATACGGATGCGCGTCTTTCTAAGGGTGAAAGAGAAACGCTTATGCGTGGCGTGGCAGCCATCACCGGCACTACGGGTGAATTCGAAGCGGACGATGAGGATTAAATTCTTGAAGCAGGGTTGATTATCGCATTTCTAAATGCGCTCACGCGTTTGTTTAATCGCGATCCAGATTGCTGTCAACCCAGCTATTGGGATCTTCAAGTGGCTCAACGTGCGTGAATACCACAATCTTGGGGAAGCGTTGGCGGATCTGCCTTTCGACCTGTTCAGCTAAATGGTGAGCGCGTTGCACGCTCCATTCTCCGGGCACCAGGATGTGCATCGAGATGAATCTACGGGCGGCCGCGGATCGGGTGCGCAAGGCGTGGAATTTGATTCCCTGTTGGTCATAGTCTTGAAAAATATCCTGGATCGCCTGAATGTCTTCGGCGGGCAGCGACTTATCCATGAGGCCTTGACCAGCCTGACGAATCAAACCAAAGCCTGTGCGTAGAATGTTGGCTGCCACCAGAATGGCGATCAGGGGGTCCAGGCGTTCCCAGCCGCTCACAGAGACCAATCCAACTCCCACCAGGACCCCTCCAGTCGTGATCACATCGGTCATCAAATGGTGGGCATCAGCTTGCAGGGTGATTGAATCATAACGTTTTCCGGCTGTCGTCAGGACACGTGACACCGCCAGGTTAATCAACGAGGCGATAGCCGAAACGATCAGCCCCAACCCCACCTGCTCAAGCGGTTGGGGGGCGATCAGGCGTGGGATGGCGGTGGCGACAATGCTTCCGGCGGCGATCAGGATCATACCGCCTTCAAAGCCACTGGAAAAGAACTCGATTTTTGAGTAGCCGAAGGTAAACTCATCATCGGCGGGGCGGCTGGCGATCGTTAAAGCGATCAAGGCTATGATGGCTGTCACCAGGTTGACCAGCGATTCGAGCGCATCTGAAAGCAAACTGACCGAGTTTGTCAGCCAATAAGCGCCCATTTTGAGAGCGATGGTCAGGACTGCCGCGCCAATCGAGAGCCAGGCAAAGCGGGTTAAATTCAGCGATGAAGGGTTGCTCATGAGCCTTAATTATAATCCTGCTGGCTGTGTAGCCTAGCTTGAATAAGGCGAAGTGGTGTGGGTGGCTTTGAAAACCGCAGACTCGGAGATTAGTACTTTAACTTGCCTAATCCGGTAGCCAGAGATATAGCTCCTAAAAAGGTCATCAGCATGGCCATTAACCAATTTCGTTTGCATATGGCAATTACTGCCGAACCTAACAGTCCAGCGCCGGTGATTTGCTGAGAACGGGTGATCATTGCGGTTACTTTAGCAGGAGGAGCTCCGCGCTCAATCAGGGACCATTTCAATATCGGCCCACCATCCAAAAATGGGACCGGAACCAACGACGCTGATACAAGAAAGGCATTCATACCCGTCGCGGTATTAACTATTTCTCTGGTGGGGGATCCAGCAGGAACACTTCGCTGGAAAATTTTACAGATCAACCATAGCACAGTATTACAGATGGGTCCACCTGATGAGCGGATGATGTGCTGGCGAGGGGTAACAGAAGGGTGCTCTGGTTGATCGTAGAGGAGAATAGGCATCCCAAAGAGAATCCGTACAGCATCTACAGGCTTCCCCACCGAGCGGGCGGCAGCTACATGAGCAAGGTTGTGACACCACTCGGACCCAAGCAGGACAAACATTTGCAACCCACCGAGGATTACATGCTGAAACTTTGACCAAGAAGTGTACTTTTTGAATGAATTCCAGGTGAAAAACCCCCAAACAACCAGCTGATTCAGTGGTAGCCAGTTTACCCCCTGAATAGCAAGTGGTGTACCAAAAATACTCCCCAGATAGAGAATTCGTTTGCCTGGTTTGAAAGCCATGGGGTTTACCGGGTTGGTCATTTGGCGTGACTTTCGTGTATTCTATGCGAGATCAAGTACTAAGGGCATTTTAGTCTGTTTCGCTCTTACTGGCAAACCTCCTTTTCGGATATGAATGGAATCAGCGGTAACCCGGAGTATGGGGCCAGCCACTGGAAACCTACAAACCTCATACAGGCATGTGACGCAATCAAATGCTATCTCTTTAAATAAAACAGCACATGCCAACTAAACCCCCTTTGGTAACGCCTATTCACATCCTCAACTTGACCTAGATATTTTATCCTCCCGGCACGATCCGCACAGCGACTTCCCAATTTTCGAGTCCCTGATTCAATTTGACAACCCCAATACACTCCAGGACAAAGGTGATTTCGCTAACATCCTGGGGTATGGAGGCCTGGTAAAGATGGATTATATATCCCCAGGAATAGGGTTCAAACATATCAAAGGCTTTTCCATCCAATAGATAATTTTCGGGATAGATGATTGTCCCATCGGGTAATCGCAGATTAGCATAACTCGCTGGCCCGCCGCAGCTGAGACTCACGTCATCTTCTATTGGATCATGCAGGGCGGATTGAGGGATATCTCTGATCGTATAGACGAGCTCGATTCGCTCAGGGTAGACCACCATTTGTTCTACAGCCAGGGTGATTCCGTCACGTACGACTGCAACGGGCTGTTCCAGCACGCGGATGCTGGGGGAAGAAAAGACTGTCAATGCAGGCACATCGGCGTGGGTGGGGACTGCAATGTAGGTAGGTATGGGGATCGGAGAGGGCGTTGCGGTCGGAATGGGTGTCAGAGTTGGGGATGGAGTAGGTGTAGAGGTCAGGGTGGCAGTATTAACCCCTGTGGATGTCGGTGCGGACAAGGTGGCAGTAGTAAGCGCATTCACCCCAGGAATATCCAGGCTGCTTGCTTCTCGGGTAGAAATTGGTGATGATGTACATGCGCTGATCAGACCTAATATCAGAATGATTCCAAATAAATAATTCGGTTTTATCATGGTGTGTTCGCCTGTACAATTGCAGGGTAATTCCCGGGAATTACCCTGCAATTGCGCCTGATTATATTCCTTGACTATTGTGCAGGTGGGGCCCAGTTGGTCTGCCAGGTGCCTTCGATCTGGATGGCGATTGTGTTGAAAGTCACCCAGATGGTCTCGGGGATATCCGACTTGTACACAAATCCTGTCGTGATCGATTGCGCCGGCTGTGGGTTGCCAGTTGTTGACCACATCTCAAAGGAAGTCATGTCCATCAATTCAGCGGTCAATAGGATATCCGGGGAGTTGCTTGCGATGGTGAACTCAAATCCCGGGTGCCCCTCCAGCTCGATCATGCGCGCCGATTCAACTGTAAGCCCATAACTATCGAGCTCAAATTCCTCGTTGATCTTCCAGGTCTGCCCCATTTGAGCGCCGGCACCTGGGCTGAACTCAAAGACGAGATCCTGGGCGAGATAATAGATCTGGGCGTTCTCGATCACAATAGTCATAGGTCCATCCGCTGGCATGGTTGCCGTGCGGTATTCCCAGACCTCCACCTTGTCAAAAGGAGACCACGGAAGGGTGTTGATCAGGTCGATCTTCGATCCATCCGCGTCGATCGCATACATCGTACCAGGGCTGATTGCCAGATACGTTGAAGGATTAGCATCAGTCATGATCCGGAAGAACACGTGCACGCCATCTTCTTGTGGAACAACACCTTCGATGGAGAAGTTAATCCCAGATTCGGCTGACTGGCTCATAACTGCCTGGTCAGTTTCATAAACGGGTTCACCGGCGACATAACCTTGCGGAACTGTTGCCAGCGTGAATGGGATCGACCAATCTTCTGGGGCGGCGCCCCGCTGGACATCCTGCAGACACTTGAGCTGGAATGTAAGCTGTGTCTCACTTGCGAGTATGGATGTGGCGAAAGAGTGTCCCGCGATGTAGCCATCAGAGAGCCATTTTCCGCCCAGCGGCATTGGGTCAGAGACAAGCAGAGTGCCGTCTTGTAATAGAAGGTTCGGGTACATGTCTTGACCACCGCACACTGAATTCAATTCTCCGTGCTTGTCCGAAGTCAAGCTCTGAAGATCGGCGGGGATCCCGTTTACCGAATAGGCTAATTCTATGCTGTCACGATCTACGACAACCTGGTCGACAGTTAGGGTGATCCCGTCTCGGGTGACTGTTACAGGAGTCTGGAGAATGCGAAGTTGATCATTGTGTGCGACCAGACCGATTCCCGGGATAAAACCAAGCAATTGTTTGAAAGCGCTGGCGACTCCTGGCAGGCTGGCTGTGATGACAAGAACGGCAAGAGCAATTCCTACCGCCCAGGCAGGTTTGAACACCAGGCGAGGTTTCGACCGGGCAGGCGTCCTCGCTAATTCGCTGCCCAAGCGGTTCACAAACTCGGGCCGTGCATCGGGTTCGTGAACTGCTTTGCGTAGCATATCTTCAAATTCATCGAAGGGGTGCGTGTTACTCATCGGTTACTCCATCTGGCTTTTCAAGGTTGCCAGTAAGCGATATAAGGATTTCTTGACGGCATCTTCGCGTTTTCCCAGAACCTCAGCGATCTCGGCAAACGATAGATCCGCCACATAACGCAAGCGTATCAGGTCTTGTTCGTGATCGTCCAGTTTCTGGACCAGAGCAGTAAGATTCTTGATCTCATCGCGCTGAGAAATCAAATCCAGGACGTCGTCTGATCCCGCTCGATTCTCGACAGCATCCAGGGATGTGTCTGACATGCTCTTGCGATAATGATCCACCAGCTTGCTGCGGGCGATCCGGAACAGCCAGGCGGAGAAATGACCTCTTTCTCGATAGCGTTGCAGGTTTTCATAAGCTGCTATAAACGTTTGCGAGGTTAAGTCTTCTGCCTCATGGATGGTGTGGACGTGGCTGCGCAGGTAGCGGTACACCGGTTGAACGTAATAGTTGTACAGCTCTGCAAAGGCTGAAGGGTTGGCCTTCGCTTCATTGGCAAGTGCAGAGAGATTTCCACGGACAGCATTCGGCTGCATCTGTGTAGTAATTCCTTCCAAAATCCCAATCCTTTCGCCGTCGGCATTGGAGATTGAATGCATTCTAATGTTTAAACGGGAATATGCGTAAAAAGGGACATTAAAACCAGAAAACAGTTCTGGTTAAGAACCGTTCGGAAAATCCAAGAAGGAATTGATCCTAATTTTGTGATCCAATTCCGGGTTGGTAAGGATATATCTTTAGGTTTGTAATTCACGTGTATACGTGATATACTTGTTTACGTGAAAGGTTTGTGTTGGAGGAAATGATGGAGCCTACCCAAAACGTGACCCTGGCAATTCCCAAGAAAGTCCTGCGCAAGGCCAAGATCCTGGCTGTGCAAAAGAACACCTCGCTGTCCGGTTTGCTGACCCAAACGCTGGTTGATCTTGTCGCTCACCAGGAAGCCTATGAGCAGGCGCGCCAGCGTAATTTAACCTTCTTGAAACGAGGTTTTGACCTGGGTACACAGGGGCAAGTATCTTGGAAGCGAGAAGAATTGCATGAACGTTGATCCACAGATGCAATATTTCCTGGATACCAATATCCTGGTTTATGCCTATGACCGCTCCGCCGGGCAGAAACACGAGCAGGCTGTTCAACTGATGGAAAGCTGTTGGGAAAATGAGAACGGCTGCCTCAGCGTCCAGGTGCTGCAAGAGTTCTTTGTGACGGTGACCCGCAAGCTCGCCACGCCGCTGAATCATCAAACCGCACGACAAATTGTGGCCGATTTGGCGCAGTGGAGGCTGCATGCGCCTGCAACCAGCGATTTGCTACAAGCAATAGATTTGCAGCACGACCTCCAGCTTTCCTTTTGGGACGCACAGGTGGTGCAAAGCGCGGCAAGTTTGGGCTGTAAGCAACTATTGTCTGAGGATTTGAGTCATGGGCAGGCCTACGGCGGCGTGCAGGTGATCAATCCTTTCAAGGAGCTGGATTGATGGACCTCTTCACCCATTCCATGCACGAGCGCATGAAATCTGAAGCGCCCCTGGCGGCGCGCATGCGCCCGCGCACCTTGGATGAATTTATCGGGCAAGAGCACATCGTCGGGCAGGGCAAGCTGCTGCGCCGGGCGATTGAGGCGGACCGGTTGTTTTCCTCCATTTTGCTGTGGGGGCCGCCGGGTACAGGCAAGACCACCCTGGCGATGGTGATCGCTAACCTGACCAAGAGCCATTTCGAAACCCTATCGGCCGTCCTGGCTGGTAAAGCTGAGCTGCGCGAGGTCATCGAGCGTTCGCTGGAGCGGCGCAAGCTGTATAGCAAACGCACCATCCTGTTTGTGGATGAAGTCCATCGCTGGAACCGCGCCCAACAGGATGCCTTGCTACCGCACGTAGAAAATGGCACGGTGATCCTGATTGGGGCGACCACCGAAAACCCCTATTTTGAAGTGATTGGAGCCTTAGTCTCGCGCTCGCGCGTTTTCCAAATGCGCCCACTGGAGGATGAGGATGTGCGGCGAATCTTGCTTGCTGCGCTGCACGATCCAGACCGTGGCTATGGCAAGCGCCAAGTTGAGATCGATGAAGACGCCTTGCAACACTTAATCCATGTAGCCGGAGGCGACGCTCGAAATGCCCTGAATGCCCTCGAGCTGGCGGTGGAGAGCAGCGCATCCGGGCAAGGAGCAGCCATCCAAGTAACGCTGGAGGTGGCCCAGGAATCGATCCAGCGCCGGGCGGTTCTGTACGATAAGGACGGGGATGCCCATTACGATACCATCTCGGCATTCATCAAATCGGTGCGCGGCTCCGACCCGGACGCCGCCCTGTACTGGCTGGCGAAGATGCTCTATGCCGGGGAAGACCCGCGTTTCATCCTGCGGCGTTTACTCATCCTGGCCGGCGAGGATATCGGTCTGGGCGACCCGTTAGGCTTGCTGGTTGCCAGCGCCGCCGCTCAGGCGTTCGATTATGTGGGACTGCCGGAAGGGATCTACCCGCTGGTCGAAGCCACGCTCTACCTGGCAACTGCGCCAAAATCCAATTCTGCCGGAGCGTATTTCAAGGCATTCCAGCAGATTGAGGCTGAAGGCGTTGGGGATGTTCCCCAGCATCTAAAGGATGCTACCCGAGACGCCAAAGCCCTGGGGCATGGAAAAGGATATCAATACCCACACAGCGATCCAGAGCATTATTTGCCCCAGCAATACCTGCCTGGTCCACTTCTAGGAACCTATTTCTATGCGCCCTCCGAGCAAGGCTATGAAGCGCAGGTGAAGGCGCGTCTGGAGCGCTGGCGTATCGCTCAGGCTGAAGCCCTGGGTATTACGCAAACGGAGACCCTTCCGGAGCTTTCGGAAGAGGTCATTAAAGATATCAAGGGTAAGCATAAAGCTACATAGGATATTATGCCGGTCATCTTATTGATTCGTCACGGTGAGAACGATTATGTGAAGAAACACCGCCTGGCAGGACGCTTGCCAGGCGTGCATTTGAATCAAAAAGGCCAGGAGCAGGCGCGTTTGCTGGCTGAAAAATTGGCGGATGTACCCATCAAAGCGGTGTACAGCAGCCCACTGGAGCGCACCATGGAGACTGCGACGCCACTGGCGCAGGCTTTAGGTCTCGAGGTGATCCCGCGCCCAGGTTTGATCGAAACCAATTTTGGGGAATGGCAGGGGGAGAGCCTGAAAAAGCTGAACCGCTTGAAGATCTGGCGCGTGGTGCAAAACCGCCCTTCGTTGATGCGTTTCCCAGGTGGTGAGACTTTTGCCGAGTTGCAGATGCGTTATATTGGCGAGTTGGAAAGCATCTGCAAGCAGTATGAGGCGAAAGATATCGTGGCTTTGGTTTCGCACGCCGACCCGATCCGGTTGGCAGTGGCGTTTTATATTGGTCTCCCACTGGATATGTTCCAGCGACTGAGCGTTGGGCCTGGTTCGATCAGTGTGCTGTGGCTCGCGGAGGATTCCAGTCGCTTGTTAACGCTTAATTATGATCCCACATTTAGCTTGCCGAAGCCCTGACTCTGGTATACTAGGCGCGACTGCCTGCACAGATAGATCCTGATAGACAGGATGGGAGAAAGCAACAGGCTGGCTTCATAAACAAAAATGACGGCTCTAGATCGAGCTGGGGAGGCGAGAATGGCGCCATTGGATATTGAACTGAGACCGGTAACCCACATCACAACCGATGCAATCGGCCAGCCCGGAAAACGGGTTTTTTACATTCAGGGGTGGCAAGATGAACGCACGGTTACGTTAATTATTGAAAAGGTCCAGATTCAATCACTGGCGATCGGCCTGGAGCAATTTCTGGTTGAGGTTTCCGAAAAATACACCGACTTACCTGAAGCCAGCGCCGATTATGATGAAGATAAGATGCATATCCAGCCTCCAGTTGATCCTCTTTTCCGGGTAGGTGAAATTGGCCTGGGCTATGATATCGATCAAGACCTGGTGGTCCTGGTGGCACACGAACTGTTGGCAGAAGGAACCCCAGCGGAAGAGGCCAGTGTGGTGCGCTACTGGTGCACGCGCTCTCAATTACGCGCCATGTGTCGCTGGGGAATGGAAGTCGCCGCGCAGGGTCGCCCGCTGTGCCCGCAATGCGGCCAGCCGATGGACCCTGCTGGGCATTTCTGCCCGAAACGCAATGGGCACAAGCATTAATCCAACCGGTCGCAATGCTCGGTTGGCGTTTGCACTTACCGGTAACAGATTGAATGAGCACGAACCCAATGCCCGCGCACAACGATGATACAGCCAGCCTGGAATTATTGCTTCAGGGTGAGATGGAGATTCGCGGCGAATTCCTGTGGGGGTCAAATTACACTTTTTTATCCCAGATAACCCAGGCAGAGCAGACGATTCAGGCCGTGTACAAGCCTACCCGCGGCGAGCGCCCCTTATGGGATTTTCCTCCTGCTACCCTGGCGCGCCGCGAAGTGGCGGCCTATCTGGTTAGTGAAGCGCTGGTTTGGCGGCTCGTCCCACCGACGGTGTATCGCAAGCAAGCCCCTATCGGACCGGGCTCTGTGCAGCTATATATTGAGCATGATCCGGAATATCATTATTTCACTTTTAACGAGGAAGACCGCCAGCGTTTACGCCGCGTGGCTGTTTTTGATTTGCTGATTAATAACGCCGATCGCAAAGGCAGCCATGTGCTGGTGGACCCGGATGGGCATATGTGGCTGATCGATCATGGCGTGTGTTTCCACGTTGAGGATAAGCTGCGCACCGTGATCTGGGATTTTACAGGTGAGCCATTGCCAGATGTTTTGTGCTCCAGTGTGGCTGAGTTCCATGGAAAACTGGTCGACACGCCAGAAGGTGAGTCCGCGCTGGCTCAATCTTTAAAACCATATCTGAGCAAGGGTGAGATCAGAGCATTGCGAACTAGGGCGGAACAATTGGTCAACCAGGCTGTATTCCCACCACCCGACCCTTACCGTCGGCCTTATCCCTGGCCCCAGCTTTAGGAGGATGAAATGCCCCATTTCAAATTAGCCCTTTTAGGATTTGGTAATGTTGGGCAGGCCCTGGTGCGCCTGCTGCTGCAAAAAGAGGCCGACCTGCTTTTTGGATATGATATTGATTTCAGCGTTACCGGCATTGCTACTGGACGGCACGGCACGGCCATCAATCCGGCGGGGATCGACCTCACCCGGGCGCTGGATCTTATGGCGAATGGCGGCTCGCTCGATGCCCTTTCTACCCTGGCCAAGCCGGCCGATGCCTTTGAGTTCATCCGCCAATGTGGGGCTGATGTGTTGTTTGAGAATTCACCGGTGAATTATGCCAGCGGGCAGCCGGCGATTGATCATCTGCGCACGGCTCTGGAATGTGGGATGCATGCCATCACGGCCAATAAAGGTCCGGTGGTGCATGCCTACCGGGAATTAACCGAGCTGGCCCGGGCTCATGGAGTGCGCTTTTATTTTGAATCTACCGTGATGGATGGCGCCCCGGTGTTTGCCTTGTACCGGGAAACCCTGCCCGGGGCGCGGGTGAGCAGCCTGCGCGGGGTGTTGAATTCAACCACCAATCTGATGCTAACCCGCATGGAAAATGGCGAAAGCTTTGATCAGGCAGTAGCGTATGCGCAGTCGATCGGGATTGCCGAAACGGACCCCAGTGGAGATGTGGATGGCTGGGATGCGGCGGTGAAGATCTCTGCCCTGGCTACGGTATTAATGGGCGTGCCGCTCAAACCAACCCAGGTGGACCGCCAGGGCATCCGGGAGATCACCCCCGAGATGATTTCTGCTGCCAGAGCGCAGGGTAGGCGCTACAAGCTGGTCTGTTCGGCTGTATGCCACGGAGATCGTGTTCAGGCAACCGTCCGGCCTGAAATCGTTATGGCCGACTCGCCCATGTATCGAGTAGACGGCACTACCAGTATTTTGCAGATCGAGAGCGATGTGTTGGGTTTATTGTCGGTGATTGAAGAAAATCCTGGCCCACACACCACCGCGTATGGGTTGCTGGCAGATTTCATCAATGCTGTGCGAATCCATTAAGCGGAATTAATCCCAGCCATACTCATCGAACCAAATCCCGCCCAGGTAATTTTCGATCGCCCGGCGCACATAGGGGATCGTGTTTTCGGGTAATGCGTCCAAAGGCGCCCAGCATAGATCGTCGCAAAACTGCGGCTCCAGATTAGTGGGCTCACCCTGCCATTCTGTCGCGGCCAGGAAAAAGTCAATCCGCTCATGATCGGAATTGCGGTGAATTACGCCAACCACCTGCAGCGTGTCTGGATTAATCTCAACCCCGGCTTCTTCACGGGCTTCGCGCATGGCGCCCTGGCGGACCGTCTCGCCCCCGTCCAGATGACCGGCTACCACGCTGTATTTGCCATCTTCAAAGCCGGTGTTAAAGCGGCGCAGCATGAGCAATTGCTCCCCGCGTAATAGAAAAATATGTACGGTGGCGAAGAATGGGTAACGGTCAGGCTTACTCATCCAGCCACTCGATAATGGTCGCCTCGCCCTGGCCCACACCCACACACAGGGTCGCCAGACCATAATACGGGCGTTTCTCCTGGGAGGCGCGCCGGCGCATTTCGTGGAGCAGGGTGGTAAGGATGCGCGCTCCGGAACAACCGAGTGGGTGGCCGAGGGCAATTGCGCCGCCATTCACGTTGGTGATTTCCTCTCGCATGCCCAATTCCTGCATAACCGCCAGGGATTGGACGGCAAAGGCCTCGTTTAGCTCCACCAATCCAATATCATCCAGGCCAAGCCCTGCACGCGCCAGAGCTTTGCGCGTGGCAGGTACAGGCGCCAGGCCCATAATGCGGGGTGGGACGCCTGCTGCAGCGCTGGCAACGATGCGCGCTTGCGGCTTTAATCCCAGTTGACGGGCTTTTTCTGCGCTGGTGATCAATACCACCGCAGCGCCGTCATTCAGGCCGGAGGAGTTCCCGGCTGTCACTGTGCCGTCCTTGCGGAAGGCAGGCTTCAGGCGCGCCAGGGATTCCAGACTGGTGTCGCGGCGCGGGCGTTCGTCAGTATCGACCCGGATCGGGTCGCCTTTGCGCTGTGGGATCAGCACGGGGGCAATCTCTTCGGCGAACTTGCCCGAGTCGATGGCAGCTATAGCGCGCTGGTGGCTGCGTAAAGCAAACGCATCTTGCTGGTCGCGTGTGATGGGGATCAAGTCGTAAATATTTTCCGCAGTTTCGCCCATCGAATCGATTCCATACAAGGCTTCCATTTTGGGGTTGGGATAGCGCCAGCCCAGGGCGGTATCATATGCCGTCAGGTTGCCAAAGGCAAAGCCTTTATCTGCTTTTGGAAAAGAATATGGCGCCCGTGACATGCTTTCCACACCACCTGCGATGTACATATCCCCTTCTCCGGCACGAATAGCACGCGCGGCCGCATTTACCGCTGCCAATCCGGAAGCGCACAATCGATTGAACGTCACTGCGGGGACTTCAACCGGGAAGCCCGCCAGTAAAGACGCCATACGCGCCACGTTGCGGTTATCCTCGCCGGCCTGGTTTGCGCAGCCCATATAGACTTCTTCAACCAGGGCTGGGTCAATCCCGGTGCGTTCTACCAACGCTTTCAGAATGTGGGCAGCCAGATCGTCTGGGCGCACCGCAGACAGAACACCCCCCAGGGCGCCGATAGGGGTGCGAATGGCATCAATAATGACGGCTTCAGGCATCTTTTGTTCTCCTCGGTGGATTACCTGGGGCAGTTACCCTATTTATCACAGCACAGCATGACTGATTCTACCACTCGTCCATGTCTACGTTGACGCGTATGAGGCTTATAGCGATGTGTCAGGCGCGTTTCCCATACCAGAAGCGCTGCCAATCCCCATTGCTGTTTTGCAAAGCCAGAAATGTATACAGCGCGCCAGCCCAGAATCCCATTATCATCATCAGGACCACCCAGATAACAGAAGGGAGGAGTGCTTTTTCTCGAAATACGATCCAACCCGAGAATAATGCAAAGCCAACGTATAGGTCAACAAGCGAGACAATCCCCCAGGGCATGGTAAGCAGCTTTGATCCCTCGGCGAAGAAATCTCCAACGGTGAACCCATACATCAGGACAGCGGTCATTGCCAGTAAACCGGTCAGGGAGATAAGCTTAGCGATTTTCATGCTCAGTCCTCCAGTTCCAATTTTGGCTTGATTTCCAGGACAGTATATTGGTTACCTCTTATAGCTGCTGCCATGGCGAACATTTTTTTCATCAGGCCGTATTTACGATCTAATAGCTGATCAACTTTTGGATGGATTGTATCATCCTTGATCTCGCACGCCATGGCGGGATACCAATCACCAAGCAATGCGCCATCCACCTTGCATGGGGCGATGTTTACAAGGCTGTTATTGCGAATTCTCTTCACTTTTCCGGAATTCGCGATCGTGCGCACGAAAATGGTGTTGCCCTCCTGGACAAACCAGACCGGGGTCTTGACGCCTGCGCCGCTCTTGCGGAATGTTTCAAGATTCAAGTATTTATGCTGAGTTAGATAATCCATGTTATGTCTCCTGTTTGGATAGCATCGTATCGTTTTACACCCACGACCTCCCCTGAAATGCGAAAAATCTGGGCATTAAAGCCCTAAGGCAGTTGAAAATTTGTTGTCCAAACAAGTGCATCTAAGATGGCGGTATGGATACTAAAAACAAAACTACCCAAAATTGCAAGCCTGTGGACAAGAACTGGTGGACGGGGTTGGATTTTTAGCACACCAAGGAAAAGCCCGATGGAAGCCAGACCGACTACTGCCAGGCAGAGACGCACCAGCCATAATAAACCAGGGCTGGCGTTCTCAACCGCCAGAAGGGTTAGCGGTGTCCACAGCGCCGACGGGATCAGAATTGCTAGATAGAGCACGTTGAAGATTCCGTATCCGAAACTCCCAAACACGCGGGCATCTGTGGGGTCCAGCTGAAAGAGGATCAGATAGGTGTAGGCAAAATATCCGGCGGCTGCCAGGAACATGGCTGTGGTATAGGCCGGGCGGAATTCTTGTGGCACGCCGCCCCACAGGATATCCGCTACATCAGGCCGAATCTGAAAGCCATAAACATAACTTCCCAGGACGGCGAAGCCCCCCAACAAAATGATCAAGATCGTCAGCCACTTTTTGGCAATCATTGGTTTTTCTGCCATCAGATACGTCCTGTAGTTGCTGGTTCAGGCGTTGATCAGCGCGGCTTGCCGCTCGCGGTGTGTGGGTAAAATGATGCGCCGGTAAGCAAAAGAGACTGCCCATGCCATCAGCAGAGCGCTGAATACACCTGGCGCCCACACACCCAGGTTTTGTAGTAAATAACCACCCACCGAAGGTGCAATCACACGTGTCACCGCTTCCAGTGAACCTGCAATTCCAAGGATTCCCCCCACCTCCTCTCGGCTGACTGATTTACTGATCGCGCTCTGGATGACCGTATTAAGCACTCCACCGGAAAGCGACAACGGTATCATTACAACCAACAGTGGCCATAAACTGGTTGTAAAAGCCCACGCCAGCAGCGACCCGGCCATTAACCACAGTCCGGTGATCACCAGCCAGTTCTCACGGAAGCGGGCTGTCAGCACTCCGATCAGCCCACCTTGCACAATTACGGATAGCAGGCCTACATAGGCCAGTACATAGCCGGTAGTTTGCGGGCTCAGGCCGATGGATTGGGCGTAAAGGGCAAAAATACTCTGGAACGTGGCAAAAGCCAGGCCGTAGAAAAAACGGACATGCAGTAAGGGCCCAACTTTTGGCTGTTTTAGCGCTTGGGTCAGAGCTTTGAGTGAGAAAGATGGACGCTTCTGGAGTAAGGCAGCCTCCCGTCTTTCTGCGGTGAGTGATTCGGGCAGGAAAAAGAAAATCGCCATCAAGTTTAAAAACGCAACCAGGGCGGCGACAAAGGCGGGGATGTTATAGCCCAATTGGCTGAGAGCCCCACCGACCGCAGGACCGATGATAAACCCCAGTCCAAAGGCGGCCCCGATTAAGCCCAGACCCTTGGCGCGGTTCTGCTCGTCGGTTACATCGGCAATATAAGCCTGAGCAACTGTAATATTGCCACCTGTTAGCCCGTCCAGGATGCGGCTTGCAAAGAGCACCCCCAGGATCAGCCAGTTGGCAGCCTGGGGAGCAACCAGGGTAGAAAGAAACCGTCCAAGTGGATCCGCAAAACCCAGCAGCAGAAATCCTGCAAGCGTGCCAACCACAGATACCAGTAACACGGGTCGGCGTCCATAACGATCGGATAGACGCCCCAAGAGTGGCGCGCCTATCAGTTGAGCTGCAGCGTAGGATGCTACCAACAAGCCTACGATTACCGGGGTTGCCCCGTAGGATTCGGCGTAGTAAGGCAACAGTGGCAGGATCAAACTGAAACCTAGCAGATCCACGAAAACGATAGCAAAAATAGTCAATAAACGCGAATTTTTCATTTGATTACCCTAACCGATCATCAGAGTTCATTATGCTCTGCACTCAGCTATTACAAGTGTATAAGCATCGTGTAATACCAAATTCATGTAAATATATTGTACAAATAATTATAACATATCTTGCAAGTAAATGGACAAATTGGTTTATTATTCATAGAGAAAACACCAATACCTGGCATCAATCCAGATACCTTTCAGCGCTACTCTGCTCAACAACATCCAGAAAAAATTTGCCGGTTTATTCACCGTTTCAGAGACCAGTTCTACGCAGCACATTAATCGCCAAGCCCACCTGCCGTGATTTGGGAGTCGCTGTGGTAAGCAAACTCGTCTAAGCGCAGGATGATAGTGGGATATGCGCTTATCGTATCAGACTAATAAATTTTGTTTAAGTGTAAAGGAGATCGATGCAAGTCGGGCCAGAACAGAAAAAATCTAGCCTATGGACTTGAAATATTACTCACCTATCGCTGAAACTGCCTTGTGCTGGCTTAATGGGTCCATCAAAGCTTATCGGTGATTTCTTTCTAATTCCAACAACCAGGCTTTGTGTTGAATGCCTTTGGGCCCGCCATACCCGCGCAGGCTGCCATCTTTGCCCACCACTCGGTGGCAGGGGATGACCAGGGGGATTGGGTTGGTTGCTTCCGCTCTGCCGATTGCTCGAGGTGCTTGCGGCCGGCCCACCTGCTCTGCTAGAGCGCTGTATGTGGTGGTAGATCCATAGGGGATCGCGAGAGTGGCTTGCAAGACCTGGGCTTGAAAAGTATTCATAAAACGCCAGTCAAGGGGCAAGCTGAATTCTGTGCGCTCTCCGGCCAAGTATTCCAGAATTTGCTGCCTGGCCTGGGCGGTTTTATCCTCGCTGTACAGAATTGGATCACAGCCATGCCGGGTCAGCCAATCGGTGAAGGAGGCCTGTGTCTGGCTGAAGGCGATGGCGACCAGGCCGGTCTCAGTGACCGCAATCCACAGGGTGTCTAAGGGGGTATCAGGGATCTGGTAAATCCAGGCTGTGCTCATCACGGTTGCTCCTAGTAATTGGTCGTCATATCAATCAGGCCAAGTTCGCGGGCGCGATGGTCGCAGGCGCGGAAGACAGCCAGGCCCAGCACGCTAAATACTGCGGTCAGGCCCAGCAAGATGCCGACGAGCTGAGCGTTGTTCAGATGGGCGAGCGTGGGAAAGGTCTGCGCGACTTCACCGACCAGAGCGCGGCGCAGTAACTCCAGCCAGTAAGTGATCGGGATCAAATATCCCACCGGGCGAAGAAAGGCTGGCAGTACCTCCAGCGGGAATATTGCCCCCGAAAACAGGTACAAAGCTCCTGCAACTGCGTCGCCAACCCCCCAGCTGTGGTGGGCTAACAACAACATGACGCCTGCCAGCATCAGGCCCATCATCGCTAATAGGATAACCCCTACCAGCAGAGTAAAAAAGAACAGAGCCCAGTTCACCAGGGCTAAATCCAGCTGCACCTGCAGGAAAAGTACACCGAACAGAATGGTAATGAACACTGATAGAGAAGCGATCACGAAACGCGCCACTGCCCGGCCCATTAGGTAAGTAGGAAAGTCCAGGGGGGCGACATAGATATATTTCAGAGTTTTGTAATGCTCGCGATCGTCAATAATGCTCCAGGAAAGACCGGTCATGATCTGCCCCACATAGATATAAAAAGCATTGCCCAGATAGATATAAGTGAACATTGGGTCGGCAAAGTTTGCATTGGTGATCACACTATACATGACGACCAGGATTGAGGCAGTTGCCAGCGGGCGAACGATAGAGTAAATGGCGAACAGGAAGGGGTCGGTCCAGTTCGACTCAATCTGCCAGCCTAACCAGGCAGCCATGCGGAAAGAATGCCAGAACCTCTGTGCGGTGGTGCCTTTTGTGGTAACCGTGGTGGCAGGGTTCATCGGCGGCTCTCCGTCAGGCGGCCTTCGCGGATCGCCAGTTTCTCAATATGCTCCAGCAGGTACTTGGATGCCACCAGGAAAATCACGCTCAAAATCACCAGGATGCTCACCTCAACTGGCACCGAAAGAAAGCCCAGGCTGGGGCCAGACGGAAAGATGAGCTGGCGCATGGCATCCATGCCCAGGGTCAGGGGAATGATGGATGCCCCGGCGGCAATCAGAAAGTTGAAGCTTTTGACCGGAAAATAAAAACCTGAAAGCAGGTAAATTGGTTCCTGGGCCAGATTGGAGATATGCCAGGCCTCGCGGCTCAGCAGCAAGAAGATCGAGGCCAGCATCATGCCCATGCCATACAGGCCGATCATACAAAGAACAAATACGGCAAAGAGCTGGCTGAAGCTGGACACAGAATACTGCACCTGGAACAACCAGCTGCCTAAAACCAGGATTGCCAGGGCGCGCAGCGTACTGGCAACCAACCCGCCCAGCGCCATACCCAGTAAAACCGCCATCATGGAGTTGGGCGCCATGATATAGAGCGCCAGGTTGCCGGTCTCTTTTTCCCAATAGAGCTGCGAGCTCATCGACCACAGGATATTGAGCCAGAAGGCGCTCATCGCACCGCCCATCACCACAAAGCCGACGTACTCTTCTGGGGCGCGGATGGCCCGGTAGACAAATACATAGGCTGAGATGCCCAGCAAGGGCAGGAACAGGTCAAAGAATAACCAGGATTTCTCGCGCTGCTGCCCGATCACGCGCGGGTAGGCGCGTGCGATCACGGTCTGCACGAAGAGCTTCCAGCCACTATGCTTGGGGACACGCTGGGTAAAAGCTGCGCTCATGGGGTACTGCTCCCGTTGGTCCCTTTTTCAATCTCTTCCATGCTGCGCCCAACTAGGTCTACGAAGACATCTTCCAGGGTGGGTTCGCGCTTTTGCAGGTTGAGGATGCGCACCTCGGCTGAGGTAAGGGTATTGATCACCGCGCCTAGAACTGATTCTTCAGCGAGGATTAATTCAAGGACTGAAAAGCCGTCTCGGTCATAGTGAACCACCTGGCTCACTCCAGGTATGGCCTGGATCGTCTCTGGAGACAGTCCATTGAGTGGGCTGACCTCCAGCCGGAAGATTGCATCCCGCTGTAAGCGGTGTTTGAGGTTGCTGGGTGTGTCGCACGCCAGTACCTTCCCCTGGTTGATGATCGCTACCCGGTGGCAAAGCTCCTCAGCTTCCACCATGTAATGGGTTGTCAGGAGCAGGGTGCGGGTGGGGTTGTTGTCAATCCAACCCCGAATGAAACGGCGCACATCGCGTGATGCGCCTACATCCAGGCCCAGGGTGGGTTCATCTAAGAAGAGCACCTCGGGATCAGTCAAGAAACCGCGCACGATATTCATCTTCTGGCGCAGTCCCGTAGAGAGATCGGAGGATTTGGTGTTGATGCGATCCGCCAGGCCTACTACTTCCAGGAGCTGCTTGATGCGCTGGTTGGCGAGCGCCGACGGCAGACCGTAAAACTGGGAGAACATCCATAGATTTTCGCGCACGGTGAGCAGCCCATAGCCTGATGATTCGCCACCCGAGACCATATTAATGCGCTGGCGTACCAGCTGAGGTTCCTGGTGGACGTCAAAGCCTGCTACCCAGGCTTTTCCATTGGAAGGTGCCAGCAGGGTAGTCAGGATTTTGATCAGGGTGGTCTTCCCGGCTCCATTGGGCCCCAGCAGGCCGAATAACTCTCCGGGCTTGACCTCCAGATTGACATCCTGTAAGGCGATGAGTTGTTTCGCCTCTTGCTTTTTACTGCCGCGGATCTTGTAGATGCGGCTTAAATTTTCGGTGCGAATTGCAAGGTTCATAGATTTCCTGGTAAAACTGTCAAGATTGTTGGGTGATCGTAGGGTAGTCGTAGGGTAAGCGTCAAGCAGGTTTATCAGACATTTGATAAACTGATATTCGAAGGGCGATTTCTCTTCTTCTCCTCCTTAGAGAGAGCCGGGGGCGGCGTACCCGGCTCTCATCGATTCTACCGGCAGCCGTGTTCCCCGGGTATCTGAAGTTCATTCGCCCCGACCTCCCAGCGCATTATAACGGAAGCACTCAACGGTATGGTCGTTGACCATGCCGGTAGCCTGCATGTGCGCATATAGGATGGTCGGTCCGACGAACTTAAAGCCACGCCTGATCAGGTCTTTACTCAGAGCCTCGGCAAGCGGTGTTTTGGCAGGTATCTCGGTTATATTGTGCCACGCATTTTGGATGGGATGTCCATCCACGAACTGCCAGAGATAAGCATCAAAGCTGCCAAATTCCTCCTGAACTTTCAAGAACGCCTGTGCGTTGCGGATCGAGGCCTGAATTTTTAACCGGTTGCGCACTATGCCCGGGTTAGCCAGTAGCTCGGCGACCTTAGCATCATCGTAACGCGCAACCTGTTGGGGATCAAAGCCGGCATAAGCCAGTTGGTAGGCGGGGCGTTTGCGCAGAATGGTGATCCAGCTCAAGCCAGCCTGGGCACCTTCCAGGATCAAAAACTCAAACAATTTCCGTTCGTCATGTACCGGCACGCCCCATTCTTCATCGTGATACTGTAGATAGAGCGGGTCATTGCCTGCCCAGGCGCAGCGTGTGAGGATTGTATCAGTCATTTTTATTCTTGGCTCTGGTCAGCGTTTATCTGCGGGTCAGGCATGTCTGGACCTGTCCAGCCGAAACGTTGCAAATCAATGCGTCCACCGGCTCCGAACACAACCCCTTCTTCTTGCAGCAAGCCCTGCTGGCGCTCGTAGGGTCCACCGCGTGGCAGGCTGATTTTGCCCTGGCTGTTTACCACGCGCTGCCAGGGTACACCCTCTGGACAGCGGGCCATGGCGCCGCCTACCCAGCGCGCTCCCCAGGCGCGATAATCCTCTGGACTGGTATGCGGAGGCAGTGGGATGAGTGCCGCGATCGTGCCATAGGAGGCTACTTTGCCAGCCGGGATCTGGCGCACCTGTGCCCAGACTTGCTGGTAGTATTGTGCCTGGTTGGGTGGAGAAGTAAAGCCCATCGGTCAATCTCCTATATTGTTCTGGTATCCCAAATCCTCACTTTGCGATCAGCAAAGCCGGCTGCCAGTTGTTTTCCATCGGGAGAGAAGGTCAGGCCTGCCACAGCAGCTGGTTTCAGGTTGATTTCTTCAACAACTTCCCCGGATAGCCAATGGCACAACAGAATGCGGTGCTCAGCGCCTATGGCGCACAGCTCTCCGCCGGGATGAAAGGCAAACGACCACATCCGGCTACCCGGAAGTTGAATTTCGCGTTTGAGTTGAAATTCTTCTGCGCTCCAAAGACGCAGGATACTGGCATTATCCAGAGAGATCAGGTAATGCTGGTCTGGTGAATACGCCAGCATGCCCACGGCGTCTTTATGCCCCCACAGCTTCTTGATCATCGTCTGTGAAGACAGATCCCAAATGCAGATCTCCTCACCTAAACCGGCAGAGACCAGTGTTTTTCCATCGGGGCTGAAGGCCAGGGAGGTGACATTGCGTTTATGGCCTTTGAGCGTCGCCTGTGGCTCACCGCTGGCAATATCCCAAAGCATCACCTTCGCATCATAGGATGCGCTGGCCGCCAGCTTGCCATCCGGGGCAACTCGCACGCTGGCAACTGTCTTTTTATGTCCGGACAGGGTATGTTGTAATTCTAATTCGGGCCAGGACCATACACGCAGCGTGGTGTCGGTCGAGCCAGATAGCAGCCGCCGCCGGTCGGGGGTGAAGGCCAGGCTGTTGACGCTGTTGGCGTGGGCAGTCACTTCTCTGATCAGGGTTGCCTCGGGCAGCTTCCAATGACGGATGGCTTTGTCCATACCCGCTGTAACCAGCTCACTGGCAGTCCCCGGATACATGACCGAGATCACATAATTTGAATGGGCCTCAAATTCCAGGCTCTGATGAACCATTTGGCGCTCCTTGATTGGCAGGTGAGGCGGTATTTTCTGGAGTACGAGGTAGCGAGAAAGACTAAAGTTAATACAATTCAAAACCGCGCAAGGTTGGATTGTATCATAAAGTGAGATCAGCAGCTACTATACAAGAATATTTGTTCTATGTCAAGGTGAAAATTGCGGGCTTAATCCGTTGGCGTTGGATGCCAGGCAGTTCGGATTATAATACTTGCCAGTGATCCCCACCCCGAATACCGCCAATCGTCAAATTGCCCGCGCCGCTGGCACGGTGATGTTCGCATTCCTGCTCAGCACCCTGACCGGACTGCTGCGCTGGATGTTGGTAGCCGACGCATTTGGTACTTCCCCTGAGATGGAGGCTTTTTCGGCTGCCAATCGTGTCTCCGAGACTCTATATTACTTAATTGCCGGCGGCGCGTTGGGCTCAGCTTTTATCCCGACCTTTACCGGCTTGCTGGCGAAAGAGCAGCGCCGGCGCGCCTGGGAGATGGCTTCTGCAGTCGCCAACCTGGTGCTATTGATCTTGATCTTCACCAGCCTGCTGGCGGCCATATTTGCCCCCCAAATTGTGCGTTATATCCTGGCTCCGGGTTTCGTCAACGATCCCTATAAATTCCAGCTGACTGTCAATCTGGTGCGTTTAATGCTGCCCTCGGCAGTAATTTTTGGCATTAGCGGGCTGGTGATGGGCATCCTGAACTCGCACCAGATCTTCTTGTTCCCGGCCCTGGCGCCTTCGATGTACGCCCTGGGGATGATCTTTGGGGTGCTGTTCCTGGCGCCAGGGATGGGCATCTACGGGCTGGCGTGGGGGGTATTGCTGGGGGCGGGGCTGCATCTATTGGTGCAGTTGCCGGTTTTGATTCGCCAGGGTGGGAGTTATTCCCCTACGCTGGGATTGCGCCTGGTAGAAGTCCGTGAAGTAGCGCGCCTGATGGGCCCGCGCTTGCTGGGCGTGGCGGTGGTGCAGCTAAATTTCTGGATTAATGTGCGCCTGGCATCGGGGATGCCGGAAGGCAGCGTGAATGGCGTGACCTATGCTTTCACCTTGATGCTGATGCCGCAAACGGTCATTGCGCAAGCGATTGCCACCGCAGCCATGCCTACCTTTGCTGCCCAATATGCGCGCGGCCAGTTAACTGAAATGCGCAGCTCTCTTTCTGCCACCCTGCGCGGGGTGTTGTTGTTGGCTGTGCCCGCCAGTGTGGGGCTGGTTTTGCTGCGTTACCCATTGGTTGCCACCCTTTACCAGCGCGGCGAATTTGACGCGCGCTCCACAGAGCTGGTGGCCTGGGCTTTGCTGTGGTATGGTGTGGGCCTGGTGGGACATTCGCTGGTTGAGATCCTGGCGCGAGCTTTTTACGCGCTGCACGATACTCGTACCCCGGTCCTGATCGGTGCAGCTGCAATGGGGTTGAACGTGGTGTTCAGCTTTTTGTTTTCCGCCTGGTTTGTGCAGTTGGGCTGGATGCCGCATGGCGGTCTGGCGCTGGCGAATACGGTGGCGACCGCCCTGGAAATGCTGGGATTGCTGGTATGGATGCGCCGGCGCTTGGGCGGATTAGCAGGCATCCCTATCGTAAGAGGCCTGCTGCAGGCGGGGATCGCCTCAGCAGCGATGGCTGCGGTGCTCTTGATCGGGCCTGGGTGGTTTTCGGCACCCCCAGCCTGGCTGACGCTCAGCCTGGGTGTGATTGTGGGAGGGGGGATTTATGGGTTGGTCTGCCTGTTATTGGGGGTGAGCGAGATGCGTGGTTTACTCAACTGGCTGGTGCGTCGTTTGAGGCGCTAATAGAAAAGGTTGATTTTACTTGGGGGATTAAAAACCAACCATCCAGAGCAATTGCGCGATCAGCAATCCCAAAATCGTGCCGCCTACTGCCTCCAGAGGGGTATGGCCCAGCACTTCGCGCAGTTTTTCTTGCTGTAATGGGTGACCGGTTGCCAGGTCCTCGATGATGGCATTGATGAGCTCAGCGTGTTTCCCCGCCTGGCGGCGGATGCCAGTCGCGTCGTAAATGACAATCATTGCCAGTACAAAGGAGATTGCGTACAGAGGCGAGTCAAACCCCGAGCGTAAACCAACAGCATGGCATGCCCCGGCAACCAGGGCGGAATGCGAGCTGGGCATTCCCCCGGCCCTGAGCAACAATGACCAGTTCCAGCGTTTTGTGCTGAAATATTCCAGCGGCACCTTGACAATCTGCGCCAGGCTCCACGGGATCAAAGCACTCAGGAGCACCCGGTTGGTAAAAACATCTAAAATGCTATTGATGGCGGTGAATTTTTCATGCATGCGGGTAGCCTGCTTTATGAGGTGAGGTCGGATTCAAAGGGCAGAATCTGATCCCCCGATATTTGTTCGATGCGTAATTCGGCCTGGTCCAAAAGTTCAGAGCAATGCCGGGCGAGGACCTGGCCGCGCTCAAATAAAGCCAGGGCTTCTTCCAACGAACGCTCTGATGATTCCAGCGCGGCAACAATTTGTTCCAGCTCCGCCAGGGCCTGTTCATAAGGGATATTTTCAAGGGATGGGTCAGTTTGGGTGGTCATTAGACTTCCTCCCGCAAGTTATTCTTGGATGTAGGTTCCTCAATATCAAGCCGCCTCAGGTGATGGGCAAGCAGCGTCTCGTCCGGCAGAATTTCGAGCGCCCGCAGTACAAATGCCTCAGGCGTCTGTGCCAGCTCAGAGAGCTTGCGCTGCACCTCACTGGCAAGTTGACCTTCATAAATACGCGCTGGACTTTTGGATTTGCTGCGGGAGGCCACAAACAAGGCAAACACAATCGCAGCCAGGCCAATCAGCACGATTGTAATCCCGGTCATCGCCCAATTGGCTTTGCTGATCAGAAAAATGGCTATGATCAGCAAGCCACCGGGGATCAGCCACAGTGCACAGCCCATATTGAATGCCCGGTTGGATTCTTGCAGAACTCTGGCCTCTAACTCCTGGTTCGCAGCCAGAACCAGATCGTCCACAGATTGCACCTCGGAAAATAGCTCGTCCTCAGTATTTTCCATTAAGGCTGATCCTGGTTGGGGTGTATGGCGCGCGCGCCGATATGACCATCACTCACCTGCACCCGCAGCAGATCACCGGGTTGGACCTGAGCCGTCTTCCGCACCACTTGTCCATCACTCCTGGTTACTACCGCATAACCGCGCTGCAAGACTGCCAGAGGATGCAGGGCTGCCAGGCGCTGCCCCAGGCTGTTGGTGTAGGCGCGCTGCATTTGCAGGTTGTGCAAAGCTGCCCGGTTGGAACGTAGTGCCAGGCTATCGATGCGCTGGCGATCAGAGCGCACGCGTCCCTGCGGTGACAGCGCCCCTAACTGGCTGCGAGTATGGCTCAGCTCCCAGCGCCGATCGGACAGGATTGCACGCAAGTTGCGGTGGAGCTGGTTTTGCAGCTCACCGAGACCGGCCAATAGATCGGTGCGGTTGGGGGTAGCCAGCTCGGCGGCTGCAGTCGGGGTAGGGGCGCGCAGGTCGGCGACAAAATCCGCCAGGGTGAAATCTGTCTCGTGGCCTACGCCGCAGATCACCGGAATAGGAGAGGCAGCGATGGCGCGCACCACGCGCTCATCGTTAAACGCCCACAAATCTTCAATGGAACCACCGCCACGGGCCAGCAGGATGACATCCGCCTGGGTGCGCACTACCAGGCTTTGTAAGGCTTGCACGATCCCAGCAGGAGCTTCATCACCCTGAACAGGCGTTGGCGCAATGACCACTCGGGCGATTGGATAGCGCCGCCGCAGGGTGTTTAGAATGTCTCGCAACGCTGCGCCCGTAGGGGATGTCACCAACCCAATGATTTGAGGCCAGCGCGGTAGCAAGCGTTTGCGCTCGGGATCAAATAATCCTTCGGCTTCCAGGATCGCTTTGCGGCGTAAAAATTCAGCGTACAGAGCGCCTTGCCCGACCGGGCGCAGTACATCTGCGTAAAGTTGGTACTGCCCGCCGGCTTCGTACACATTCAGGCTGCCATGCGCTTCAACGGCATCGCCGTCGCGCGGCAGCACTTGCAGGCGGGCTGCCTGGCTGCGCCACATCACACAACGCAGCGAGCTGCTGCTATCCTTTAGAGTAAAGTACAGATGCCCTGAGCTGGGTCGGGAGAAATTGGATATCTCTCCCTGGACCCATACATCCTGCAACTGGGCATCCTCTTCAAAAAGCGAGCGGATATAGCGGGTCAGCTCGCTGACCGTCCAGTGGGCTGGTTCAAAAAGCGGTAATTGCAGCATTCGTCCTTCGTTCGAGTAAGTATATCTGTGCTTTGGCAGGTTAACGGATTGAGGATACTCTGCTTCTCAAAGGCTGTCAACCGGGTTATTTTATCTCCTGTGGATGAGAGGATGTCCTGAGGAAAACCGGGAAAGATATTCCCCATGCATGAAATCTTTGCTACAATAATTTACCTGAATATGGAGTATCTGTTTTGAATCATTTATGGTCTCCCTGGCGTATGGAATATATCAATAACCACGACAAAGTAGAAGGTTGCGTTTTTTGCAATGCTATCCAGTCTGCCGATGGACAGGAAAACCTGATCATTGTGCGCGGCAAGCAGGCATTCGTGATCCTGAATCGTTACCCATACACCAGCGGGCACCTGATGGTGGTTCCGTATGCGCACCGCCCAATGCTTGATGAGCTCGATGCGGCGATTCGCTCGGAGATGATGGAATTAACCAATCAGGCGATCCTGGTCCTGCAACGCATCTACCATCCTCAGGGTTTCAACCTGGGCATGAATATCGGCGCGGTTGCCGGGGCAGGGATTGCCGAGCATGTGCATTTGCATATTGTGCCGCGCTGGGGTGGGGATACCAACTTCATGTCAGCCGTGGCGGATACCCGGGTGCTTCCTGAAAGCCTGGAAGAAACCTACCAGCGGATCAGCAGTGGCTGGAAAGGAGAGTAATCTCACATCAATAATGGTTATGAACGGCAGGCGGACTCATAAGCTTTTGTGTGTCTGCTGAATCATAGTTGTACAATGTTGTCCCGGTCCAACAACAAGCGCAAGTACAGGAGGAGATCCGATGAGCAGGGTGCGCAATGGGGATGCGGTGATTCTCAGTGCAGTCCGGACGCCAATTGGGCGTTTCCAGGGTGGCCTGAGCGGGATATCTGCAACACGTTTGGGGGCGATTGTGGTGGGCGCGGCTGTGGCGCGCGCCGGTATTCAAAATCTTTCTGAAATTGAAGAAGTAATTATGGGCAATGTCGTCTCAGCCGGTCTGGGCCAGAACCCGGCTCGCCAGGCGGCGATATATGGCGGTTTGCCATCCAGCGTGGGGGCTCTGACGATCAATAAAGTATGCGGGTCAGGCTTGAAGGCGGTTACTTTAGCAGCCCAGGCCGTGCGTGCTGGGGATGGTGATCTGTTTGTGGCGGGTGGCATGGAGAGTATGAGTCGCGCTCCCTACCTGGTGGATGGGCGCACCGGTACGCTGCGTTATGGACATGCCCAGCTTACCGACGCCCTGTTACTGGATGGGCTCTGGGACCCCTTCGAAAATTGGGGGATGGGGAATTCAGCGGAGTTTATCGCTGAAGAGTTTGATGTGAGTCGCAGCGCGATGGACGAGTATGCCTTTCACAGTCACCAGAAGGCGATCGTTGCCATCGATGCTGGCAAATTCAAAGCTGAAATTGTGCCGGTTGAGATTCCAGGACGCAAAGGGCAGGTGACCATCTGTGATACTGACGAAGGGCCGCGCCGGGATAGTTCTTTGGAGGCTCTGAGAGGCTTGAAACCCGCTTTTCAAGCGGACGGTAAAGTGACCGCCGGGAACGCGCCGGGCTTGAATGATGGCGCAGCGGCAGTGGTGGTTGCCAGCCGGTCTTATGCCGAAAAGCACCAGCTCCAACCCCTGGCGCGCGTGGTCGGTTCAGCCCAGGCAGCGGTGGAGCCGAAATATCTGTTTGATGCCCCAGCGCATGCCCTGCCGCGCTTGCTGGAAAAAGTGGGCTGGACACTGGATCAGGTGGATTTGATCGAGCTGAATGAGGCTTTTGCCGCTCAGGTGCTGGCTAATGGAGCAGCCTTGAGTCGCCTGGGCTGGGACTGGGAGAAAGTAAACGTGCACGGCGGGGCCATTGCCCTGGGCCACCCGATTGGCGCCAGTGGGGCGCGCGTCCTGACCACACTGATCTATGCCCTGCGCGACCACGGGTTGCAGCGCGGGGTGGCAGCACTCTGCCTGGGCGGCGCCGAGGCGGTGGCGATGGCGATTGAATTGGAGTCCTGACAGGCAGCTCAGGTGCAGAAGAGGAGACCAACATGGCTGTAACGCATATTTTTATCGTCGGTTCAGGTACGATGGGGAATGGTATTGCCCAGACCGCCGCGACCTCTGGCTTCCAAGTCACCTTAATGGATGTCGTCCCAGAGCAGCTGGAGCGCGCCCGCGCGACCATCAGCAAATCGGCGGAAAAGCTGCTCAGTAAGGGCATTTTATCCCCCGAGCAGCGCGACGCGGCGATCAATATCCCGCTGGTGACAGATCTGGAGCGCGTCTCGCAGGCCGATTTGGTGGTGGAGGCAGCCTCCGAGAATCCTGAAATTAAATTAAAGGTCTTTCGGGATCTGGATCTACGGGCTGCGCCGGGGGCAATTCTGGCCTCCAATACTTCATCGATCAGCATCACTAAGATCGCGGCCGTCACTCAGCGCCCAGAGCGTGTGATCGGGATGCACTTTATGAACCCGGTCCCGCTCATGCGCCTGGTAGAGGTCATTCGCGGGCTGGCGACTTCTGATGAAACGACCAGCACGGTGATGGATGTGTGCCGGCTGATGGGCAAAGAACCGGTGGAAGCGCGCGATGCCCCGGGTTTTATCTCCAACCGCATTTTGTGCCCGATGATCAATGAGGCCATCTTTGCCTTGCAAGAAGGTATTGGTACACCGGAGGCGATTGACACCGTGATGAAGCTGGGTATGAACCATCCGATGGGACCGCTTTCCCTGTGTGATCTGATTGGCCTGGATGTGGTTCTATCTGTTATGGAAGTCCTGCAGCGTGACCTGGGTGATGATAAGTATCGCCCGGCCTATTTGCTGCGTAAGATGGTGGACGCCGGCTACCTGGGTCGCAAGACCGGGCGCGGATTTTATCACTACACTTAGCCTGTCCATCAACCGATTTGCCTGGCCCAGGAGAAATAGCGTATGTCTGGGAATGTGTTTGACTTTGTGGTGATCGGTTCGGGATTTGGCGGCAGCGTTTCAGCCATGCGACTGGCTGAAAAGGGGTATCGTGTCCTGGTTCTCGAGCGCGGCAAACGCTTTCGGGACCAGGACTTTGCTAAGACAAACTGGAATGTGTTCAAGTATCTGTGGGCGCCAGCCCTGCGTTGTTTCGGTATCCTGCAGATCAGCCCCTTCCGGGATGTATGGGTGCTGCATGGTAGCGGGGTGGGCGGTGGGAGTCTGGGTTATGCCAATGTCTTGATGCAGCCAGACGACCGGCTCTTTGAAAACCCTGCCTGGCGGCGGCAGGCGGATTGGAAGGCTGTGCTGCAACCGCATTACGCGACTGCCCGGCGCATGCTGGGGGTGACCCAAAATCCACGCCTCTGGCCAGCAGATGGCCTGGTACGCGAGATCGCCGCTGAATTGGGCACGTTGGAAACCTTTCACCCAACGACGGTGGGGGTATATTTTGGTGATGATTGCCAGGAGGGAGAAGAAGTACCCGATCCTTATTTTGACGGGCAAGGCCCAATGCGCGCAGCCTGCATCCACTGTGGGGGTTGTATGGTCGGTTGCCGCAATAACGCCAAGAACACCCTGGTGAAAAATTATCTCTACTTTGCCGAAAAGTGGGGAGCTGAAATCCAGGCGGAATGTGAGGCGCGCGATGTGCACCAACTGGTGGAAGGCCAGCCAGATGGGGCGCGCTATGAAATCATTTACCGCAGCAGCACTGCCTGGTTAGTCAGGCCAGAGCGACGCCTGCGGACCCATAATGTGATCTTCTCCGGCGGATCGTTGGGCACGCTGGGATTGCTTTTTCATTGTCGCGATATCTCTGGCTCGCTAGAAAAGCTTTCACCCCGCCTGGGCGATCTGGTGCGCACCAACTCGGAATCGCTGCTTGGAGCGACCAGCCGTGAACCAGCTACAGATTACTCTGAGGGAGTAGCGATCACCTCGATTTTCCACGCCGACCCGGTAACTGCAATCGAGCCGGTGCGCTATCCGGCAGGTTCTTCAATGATGCGCCTGCTGTCCGCGCCGCTGATTGAAAGCGGGCACAGCATCCTGAGCAGGATATTGAAAACCCTGGGGATCATTCTCTCTCATCCGGTCGATTTTCTGCGCACGCATGTGCTGCCAGGCTGGGCGCAGCGCTCCACGATCCTGCTGGTTATGCAGACGGAAGATAATTATGTCCGCATGCGCCTGGGACGCAGCCTATCAACGCTGTTCCGCAAGCGGTTGGTCTCAACACCAGACCTTGAACACAGCCTGCCTTCCAAGATCGATGCCGGGCATCACGTTACGCGTCGTTTCGCCGAGAAAATTAACGGGATTCCCGCCGGGTCGGTTAACGAGGGCTTGTTGAATATTCCCATCACCGCGCATATCCTGGGGGGATGCCCGATGGGCAGAGATGACCAGGAAGGTGTGGTCGGGTTGGACTGCCAGGTGCACAACTACCCGGGCCTGTATGTAGTGGATGGCTCAATTATGCCGGGCAACCCCGGCGTCAATCCCAGCCTGACCATTGCAGCATTGGCGGAGTACGCCATGAGTCATATCCCGCCTAAGGCTGGCTCTGGGTCAGTGAGCATGGCGCATGACTTTGAATCCGCCAGACCTGGTAAATAGGGTTAGCAATCCATTGAACAGGCGATAGATACGCCGGAAATAAGGCGGCATTTCGTCTGGTGAGAGCGTGCAAAAGCCAAGGTGTTGGTATAAAGGTTCCAACCGGGCAGCACAGGTGAGATAAATCACGCCAGGATGCTCGTTTAGCAGGCTGGTGATCAAGGCGCGGGCGATACCCTGCCCTCGCCAGCGATCCTCCACCACCAGCGAGGCCAGTTCCCGCGAGCTATCAAAATGGATCTTCATCTGAGCGCAGCCGATCACCGCATCGTTTTGGTCCACAGCGACTGTGAAGCGTGACCAGTGAATCCCCATCGGATTAAGATGTTCTTTGCGCACCAGGCTGCGGATGATCCGGCCATCCTCGGCGCGTGCCGGGCGCAGGCGATATTGCAGGTCTTGGTTCATGGTATTGAGGAAGTTGAGGACGCCCCGATTACAAGTTTTTCCCAAACTGGATAATGAGTTGCGCCAGGCGATGCGGGTGTTGCAGGGGGATATCATGGATGCTGTCGAGTATCCATTCCAGGTGGGCATCTGGCTTCAATTTGATGATCTTTTCCAGGCTGGCTTCCTTGGCCGAAAGGAAATCCTGATCCTGGGGGGAAACCGGTGGGCTGGGGCGAGCTGGCAGCAATAAAGCCGGGCAGCGGATTTGTGCGAAACGCTCGAAGGTGCTGAACTCCCACATGGCGCGTACGATCTGCATGTGCTGTTCGAAGCGCAGGCGGGGAGCGATGGTTTCATCTTCCCGGATCTCAAAATTACCCAGGATGATTTGCTGCGCCTGATCGTCCGGCTGCCAGTTTCCCCAGGGGCGGTTGATGCGCTCCAGGAAGTCTTCCAGGGGTGTGCCGGCCAGGCGCGGAGGTGTGAGGCGCTGCTGCATCTCCTCCCAGGTGACCCCGGGCAGGGCGTTCAATTGAATGACCCCGCCATCTACCAGGACAATGCCAGCGGGGGCGCGCGGCCCGATGGCGAAGCGCGCTGCGTAGTCCAGGGCCAGGGCAGCTCCCCAGGAATGCCCCACGATCAAGGGGTGGTCCAGGTCCAAGGTAGTTATCAAGGCCAATAGATCGCGAGTGTAAGTCGTAAAGCCCAAATCACCCTCGGGTTTGTCCGTCAGACCGTGGCTGCGCAGGTCTGGGGCGATCAGGTCAAAACCAGCTTCTGCAAGGATTGGGGCGGTCAGTTCCCAGATGCGGGCGTTTGAGGCCAGCCCGTGCAGCAACAGGACAGGCTGGCCGCGGCCTGGCTCTCCCCAGCGCAGGTAATGCACGCGCAAATCGTTCAGCAATAGGTAGGACGATATCTGAGGGTATTGAGAATCTACCATTAAGAAAGACCTGTGAATTTGTTTATTGGTTTAACAGCTCTTCTAGCAGGCTGCGCGTCATCTGTGGATCGGCTTTTCCGCCCGAGCCGCGCATCACCTGGCCCACAAACCAGCCAATCAAACCGGTTTTGCCGCCTCGATAACTGGCGACCTGCCCCGGGTTATCAGCGATAATCTGTTCGCAGGCTGCCAGGATGGCATCCCGGTCGCTGACCTGCGCCAGGCCTTCTTGTTCCACGATGCTTGCCGGTGACAGCCCGCTGGCCTGCACTTTTTCCAGCAGAGCCTTCCCGGTAGAGGTGTTGACAGTCCCACTGTCCACCAGCTTGACGATCTCGGCCAGGTAGGCGGGCGTCAGGCGTAGCTCGCCGGCTGGGATGCCTGTATCGTTGATCATGCGCAGCACGTCGTTCATCAGCCAGTTGGAGATGCGTTTTGGGTCGCCGCCGTAAGCCCGGACAGCAGCCTCGTAGTAATCCGAAAGGCTGCGCTCCCCGGTCAGGATATCGGCGTCATATACGGGCAGCTCGTATTGGGTTACAAAGCGCTCCCGGCGCACCAGGGGCAGCTCGGGCAATTCTGCCAGGATGGCCTTGCGCCAGGCATCATCCAGCTCCACTGAAAGCAGGTCGGGCTCGCGGAAATAGCGGTAATCGGCTTCGGTTTCTTTGGAGCGCATCTTGCGCAGCACACCGGCATCCTCATCCCATTCCAGGGTCCAGGCAGCGATGCGATTGCCGGCTGCGACCTCGCGTTTCTGGCGGGCGATTTCAACCTCAATGGCATCGCGCACTGCGGTGATGGAGTTCACGTTCTTGATTTCGGTCTTGGGGTTTAAGTAATCGGCTCCCACCGGGCGGATGGACACATTCGCATCGCAGCGCAGGTGCCCCTTTTCCATGTCGGCTTCAGAAATGCCCAGCCAGCGTAATAGCTGGCGCAAGCGGATCAGGTATTGGGCGGCTTCATCCGCCGAGCGCAGGTCTGGCCCGGTGACCATCTCGATCAGCGGCACCCCGCAGCGGTTGAAATCAATCTTGCGCTGGCCATGCTCGTTCTTGGTTTTTCCGGCGTCTTCTTCGATGTGCAGTTTGTGGATCGAAACATGCCGGATATACCCTTCTGGCATGGGTAGATCAAGGTAACCGCCTTTCGCCAGCGAGCGATCGTATTGAGAGATCTGGTAGCCTTTGGGCAGGTCGGGGTAGAAATAGTTTTTGCGATCGAAGAAAGAAACCGGCGGGATCTCAGCGTGCATGGCTGCAGCCAGCAGGACCGCTTTTTCGACCACCGCGCGATTCAACACGGGTAAAACGCCAGGCATGCCTGTGCAAACCGGGCAAATATTGGTGTTGGGGGCGTCGTTCCACGAATCTGCTTTGCAGCTGCAGAAGATCTTGGTCTGGGTATTAAGCTGGATGTGGGTTTCTAACCCGATAATGGCTTCGAATTCGGTCATTCAGGGCCTCAATCATTTATTAGGCTGTTTTGATGCTGCCGCGAGCTGGCTTTAGCCAGCAGGCGGGTCTGAACAGGTGCGCTGGTCAACTCGCGCAGCGCGTCGGCGGCGATCCAACGGGCAGCTTTGCTGTCCAGATGCTGGATTTGGCGGGCGGTCTCAATCGCCTGGATGTTCAACGTCAGGCTGCGCTTGCCGATCTGGCGCAAAGCCCAGTTGACAGCTTTCCTGATAAAGTTGCGCTCGTCCCCGGCTTCGCGGGCGATAGCAGGTAGAAATTGCGCCAGGTGTTCATATGGGGCGCGCTTATCATGGACTGCCAGGGTTGCCATGAGCACAAAGCCGGCGCGTTTGACGAAAGTCTCGGGGCGGCTGCTCCATTCTTGTGCTTTGACGTAGGCATACGGTGTGCGGGCAAACAATCCGCATACCTGATCACAGATATCCCAGGAGTCGAATTCCTTTACCCAATCTTCGAGTAGAGCTTCTGTCATCTGATGGGGGTCGGCGATAAAGCTGGCTAAGAGGCGCGCTTCATGGATCCTGCTGTTCCAGAGTTCCAATGCCAGGGTCTGGTCCCGACCGATTTCTTTGGCAATCTGGCGTAATGTAGCCACATAGATTCCTAGAGTGTTTTGTGGATTGATGCCAAAGCGCGCCATCCCAGCCACATTATCAGGATTCGACAAGGTCTTTAGGCGATCCAGGACGGCTTGGATGGAAGCACTCATAGGAGATTTGTCTCAGCCGCGCGCCAGGCTGACGGCGGCGCGAAATGCCCGGTAAACGGTGGTCATATCCGGATTGGAGAAGCTGATCTCGCGTCCATTCAGCCGTTCAATGCCAGGCAGCAGGCTGACGCGGTCGGCCATATCTGAGCTCATAAAAGCCACGCGCATCTGGATCGGGGCGGGCAGGAGAAATGGCGGCGGGGATTGCTGGCTGAACTGTTTCTGGACCGCACGGGCGGCGGCTTCACAGATTTTCTCATGCGCCAGGCCGGGCGGCAGGCATTCGGCAGACATGCGCCCGCTGGCTTGCTTCACAACCGCGACTTCCAGATTGCCCAGCAGCGCTCTGGCTTCGCCGCATGCAGTCTGGTCGCCGGAGATCATCAGCACCGGCACGCCAAAATGCCCGCATACAGCCGCGTTCAAGCCTGCCTCACCCACCAGCAACTCATTCAGCCAGACTCCGCTAACCGTAGCGCTCGACCAGGTATGGTCGAGGATGGCGTTCTTCGACCCGGCACAGGCATGGTATCCGATGAAAAATACACCGTCAAAACTGCTATCGATACCCTGGACCATGCTGAGCGGGCTGCCGTTGCCGTTGTTCAGGCGCGCATGCGGGTCCAGCTCCTCGATGAGGATATTGTTGCCGTTTGAATGTCCATCGGTGACCACGATTTCTGTCGCGCCGGATGCCAGAGCGCCCCCAATGGCGGCATTCACATCCTGGGTCATCAAGCGCCGGAAACGGCTGTACTCGCTGTGCGCCGGATTGACCTGATCCCAGTTGACCACACCGGTGATGCCTTCCATATCCGCGGCAATTAAGATCTTCATGGTTATCTCCTCAAGCCAGGCTGCGTAGCACGGCTGGTTTTATCGAGCGCCAGCTATCACTGGCTGTGACCATTTCATAAGCACGACCGATGCGCAGCAAAGTTGCTTCGGAGAAATCCGGACCGAGTAACTGCAGACCGATGGGCAGCCCCTGAGAATCCAGCCCACAGGGAAGAGAAATTCCGGGGATGCCAGCGTGGTTGGCGGGCACCGTAAGCTGGTCGGCATACTGCATCAGTACCGTGTCACCATACACATCCCCAATCGGGAAAGCGGTGGTGGGTGTGGTGGGGGTGAGCAGAGCGTCCAGGCGGTAAGGGCCAGCCGGGTCAAAGGCCTGCACAAAATCCTTGCGTAGCAGTGTTCGCACGCGCTGGGCGCGATTGTAATACTGCTCGCTGTACTGTGCCGCGCTCACATACATGCCCATCAAGATGCGCAGCTTGGGCTGCAGTCCAAAGCCCTGGGCACGCGTCTTACGGTACATTTCCGCCAGCTCGTCGACCATCTCTGGAGTGCGGTAGCCGTATTTGACGCCATCGTAGCGGTGCAGGTTGGAGGCTGCCTCGACGCGTGAGATGACAAAATAAGCCGGTATGCCATATGGAGTGTGCGGCATGGGCACATTCTCAACGATATCAGCGCCCAACTCGGCTAAACGTCCGGCAGCTTTCATCACTGCGGCTTCGATCTCGGGTGCGATGGGGGCGCGCTGTAGCTCTCCGGTGTGTGGATCAGGGAATGTGATCTGGAAGTAATCAGGCGACAGGCCGATGCGCATGCCGCGTACACCCTTTTCCAGGCCTTCCAGATAATTGGGCACGGGCACATTGGGGGTCGTGGCGTCACGCGGGTCAGCCCCGGCGATCACACCTAGCATCAGGGCTGCGTCGGAGATATTGCGCGCCACCGGACCAGGGCAATCTAAAGAGGAGCCAAAAGCGATCAGGCCGTAGCGCGAGACACGCCCGTAAGTTGGCTTGACCCCCACCACCCCGCAGAATGCGGCGGGCTGGCGGATAGAACCGGCGGTATCGGTGCCGATGGAGAGCGGGCCTTCCCCGCCCGCCACCGCGGCTGTGCTGCCGCCCGATGAGCCGCCAGGCACCCGGCTGGTATCCCAGGGATTGCGCGGGGAGGGCTGGAAGGCGGACGATTCACTGGATGAGCCATAGGCAAACTCATCCATATTGAGCTTGCCCAACATCACTGCTCCGGCGGCTTCCATGCGTTCCACCGGTGTGGCAGTGTAGGGGGCGATGAAATTCCCCAGGATGCGCGAGCCCGCACTGGTCAGCACACCACGCGTGCAGAAAATGTCTTTGACTGTAAATGGCACGCCCGCCAGAGTTCCAGGGTCTTCACCGGCTGCCAGCCGGCGGTCAATCTCGGCCGCGCGCTCCAATGCGCGCTCGGTGGTGACGGTAATGAAGGCGTGGATTTTGTCTGTCTCATGGCTGGTTTCAGCGTCAGGTGCCAGGCTGGGAGGGCTCCCATCGATGGCCGCGATCCGATCCAGGGCTGCTTCAGTTACCTGGCGGGCAGATACTTGACCGCTATGGATCATCTGGCTGATTTGTATTGCAGGCAGGTCACTCAGGTTCATAGGGCTCATGTGTGTCTTTAGATTGGATTGAATATTGGATGGGTAAGGCTCTAGTCCAGGTCAGTATGGGGGATATCTGGCACAAGGATATAGCCGTCATCGGTTTCTGGCGCCTGGGCGAGGATTTCCGCCGGGTTGGGGTAAGGATGCCACTTGTCGGCTCGCACGGTTGGTTTGATCTCAGGGCTGTAGGGTACGCCATGCGAGGTGGGGGGGATGCCGCCTTCCAGCGGAATGGCTTCTAATTCGTGGATAGCTTTGAGCTGGTTATTGAGCTGCTGGCGCAGGTACTCTGCTTCAGTCTCATCTAACTCAAGCGCCGCCAGGCTTACGATGTGATCAAAAATCTCGCGTGTGATTTCATCGCTCATGCTTGTTTTCCTTGCCAATCGTATTCAAAACTGCGTCCTATTCTAACACTGCTTGAAGGGTTCACCAGAAAAAAAGATAAGCCATACCTCACCCATGCTATAATGAAACAAACCGCCATCCAATCACACCGGAGGAAAAGATGACCAGCAATGAGATGTTTGCTTTGACCGCCGAGCACGAGATGATTCGGCAGGCGGCCCGAGATTTTGCCCAAAATGAGATCGCCCCAATCGCCGCGGAGTTCGACGAGACGGGCGAATTTCCTTCTAAGACGATCCAAAAGATGGGCGCCATGGGTTTTATGGGGATTGAAGTGCCCGAAGAGTATGGCGGGGCAGGCATGGATACCCTTGCGTATGTGCTGGCTTTGGAGGAGATCTGCAAGGTGGATGCCTCCCATGGCACCATCATGTCGGTCAATAATTCCCTGTTTTGCTATGGATTGCTCAAGTATGGCACCGAATTCCAGAAACAAAAATATCTGGCAGCAGTCGCTTCTGGGGAGGCTATTGGGGCCTATTCGCTAACCGAGCCCATGTCGGGTTCGGATTCCGGGACCATGCGCACCCGGGCTGAGCGCCAGGGTGATACTTACGTAATCAATGGGCGCAAATCCTGGGTGACCAGCGCGCCGGTAGCTCGTTTTATGGTACTCTTTTGCATGACCCAGCCGGAGAAAAGGCATAAAGGCATTACTGCTTTCTTGATCGATACGCGCAAGCCAGGTTTTTCGGTGGGCAAGAAAGAGCCCAAGCTGGGTATCCGCGCTTCGGCGACCAGCGAGATCGTCTTTGAGAATTACCAGGCCGCGCTGGAAGATCGCCTGGGCGAGGAAGGCGAGGGCTTTAAAATTGCCATGGTGGTGCTGGATGCAGGGCGGATTGGGATTGCTGCCCAGGCGTTGGGGATTGCCGAAGCTGCTTATGAGGCCAGCCTGGTTTATGCACGCGAGCGTGAGGCTTTTGGGCAAAAAATTGGCGAATTCCAGGGGATTTCTTTTAAACTGGCGGATATGAAGACGCGCATCGAGGCAGCGCGCCTGTTGGTCTACAGTGCGGCTCTGGCGAAAGAAAAATCCAAACGGGATGGCAGCCGCTTCACCCTGGAAGCTTCGATGGCCAAGCTGTTTGCCTCCGAGACGGCCATGTTCGTGGCCCACGCCGCGGTGCAAATCCATGGCGGGATGGGTTATAGCAAAGAGCTGCCCGTGGAGCGCTACTTCCGGGATGCCAAAATCACCGAGATCTATGAAGGCACCAGCGAAATTCAGCGCCTGGTGATTGCCCGCCTGGAGACCGGTTTGAGATAGATGGGGCGGGAAGCGTCAGAGCAGCAGAATCCGCAAGCGAGCTTGACGCTGGATGTGGCGCCGGGGACACGTTTGCGCGTCACGGTTGAAAATCTCTCGCAAGATGGTTCAATACCACAACCAGGGCAGGCGCCGTTTGTTTATGAGACTCCACCTGGTGCAGCAGGGCTTATTACCGTCCCTCTCCCCCTGCCGGCGGCAGAGATTAATCCGTCTGCGCCCGTGAAGTCCGGCAAGGGGGGTGTGCTTTCGGGACAGGCCTGGGAGGCTCAGCAAGTAGTTATTGGACGCTACCTGTTTGTGTTTGGACTGCTCGTTTACCTGGTCGTGCGTCTGGTTGGCCTGGAGCGCTTCCCGATATATTTCTTCACCGACGAAGCAGCGCAAACTGTCCTGGCAGCCGACCTGGTGCGCGATGGTCTGAAAAACTATGCCGGAGATTTTCTGCCCACCTTTTTTGAGAACGGCGGCAAATATCGCCTGGGCGTTTCCGTGTATTTGCAGGTCATCCCTTATATCATGTTTGGCAAGTCGGTGTTTGTGACACGCGCGGTTTCGGCCCTGGTCACGCTCCTGGCGGCTGCTGCCGTGGGATTATCGTTGCACCAGTTCTTTAAGCTGCGCATCTGGTGGGCAGGGGCGCTGTTTCTTTCCCTCACGCCGGCCTGGTTTTTACATTCTCGCACCGCTTTCGAGTGTGCTGCTGCGGTGGCTTTCTATGCTGCCAGCATCTATTTTTACCTGCGCTATCGCATGCGCTCACCGCGCAGTCTGTACGGGAGTTTGCTTTTTGGAGCGCTGGCTTTTTATACTTACAGTCCCTTCCAGATCATTGTGCCTGCCAGTTTTATTCTCTTAGTCCTGCTGGATTGGCGCTATCACTGGGAAAATCGCAAGTTGGCAGGCTGGGCAATTGGGCTGGTGTTGGTGTTGGGGCTGCCTTATCTGCGTTTTGTGCTTGCCCACAGTCAAGAAAATATCACCAGCCTGGCAGCGCTAGGCTCTCCCTGGGCTAAACCACTGCCACTGGCTGAAAAGCTGCGCCTGACTGGACTGGAATACTTGCGTGGCCTGAATCCGGCTTACTGGTTCGTACCTGACGAGGGCGGGCTGGCGCGCCATAACCTGAAGGACTATGCCTATCTGATCCGCTGGGCCTTCCCCTTTACCATGCTTGGCCTAGCATTGGCAGTATGGCGGGCGCTCACCCACCATGCGCTGGTGCCGGCTTATCGCACATTACTGGTGACGCTCATGGTGATCCCTTTGGGGGCTGCCCTGGTGCAGGTGGGCATCACCCGTTTGCTGGGCATGGTCATTCCGGCTGCGTTATTCACCAGCCTGGGTTTTGATGCAGTATTGGGCTGGCTGCGCCAGCGGCGCTGGCCGGCTGTTCTTCTGGAGGGTGGTCTGTTTATATTCCTGGTGGGGGCGAATTTTGGTTTACTGCGCGATGCATTGTGGAATGGCCCGACCTGGACGACAGATTATGGCATGAGTGGCATGCAGTACGGCGCCAGGCAGGTCTTTGAATCTGTCGAGGATTATTTGACGGAATATCCGGGAACGCGCATGGTGGTATCCCCAACCTGGGCAAATGGCGCAGATATCTTGAAGCGTTTTTTTCTGGCGGATGCCCTACCCGTAGAACTGGGCAGTATTACAGGCTATATGCAAGATATTAAAATACTCGACCGCAAAACGATGTTTGTGATGACGCCTCTTGAATATGACGAGACCCTGCAAAGCAAAAAATTCGTCAATATTCAGGTTGAGCGTACTTTGCCTTATCCAAATGGGCAGGATGGCTTTTATTTTGTACGCCTGGAATATGTCCCCAATATTGAAGAAATGCTGGCGGTAGAGCTGGCTGAGCGGCGTAAGCTGCAAACTGCGGAAGCGCTAATTGGCGGGGAGCTGGTGGAGTTTCGCTATTCCACTCTGGATATCGGTGCCATTGAACAGGCCTTAGATGGGGATGCGAATACGTTGCTGCGCACCTGGGAAGCCAATCCGATGGTGATTGAAATCGGCTTTACCCGACTGCGCAGCATAAGTGGAATTGAGCTGGTTATCGGCAGCGCGCAGATAGAGGTTACCCTGCACCTGTATGATCCAGCGCAAAGCCAGCCGGTCGTTGTGACTGATATAGTGCGCGGCTCAGTCCAGCAACCAGGCGTTGAGTTGCTGTTTCCGAAGTCCTATCCGGCACAAAGGCTGCGCCTGGAGCTGCGCGATGTCAACCAGGGCGAACCAGGGCATGTACATCTGTGGGAAATCGACCTAAAGCAGGATCCAGGAGCCCCCTAATGAAAGCTATTTTGTTTCACCAACACGGTGGGCCGGAGGTTTTATCTTATACCGATATTGATGCACCTGTTCCAGGCGCGGGTGAAGTGCTGGTTCACTTACATGCGGCTGCTTTGAACCGCCTTGATTTATGGGTGCGAGAAGGTTGGCCTGGAATCAAGCTGCAATATCCGCATATCCCCGGCGCCGATGGAGCCGGTTTTGTGGCGGCTTTAGGAACTGGAGTGGAAGGCTGGGCTGTGGGGGAGCGGGTTGTGATCAATTCCAATCTGAGCTGCGGGCGTTGCGAGGCCTGCCTGGCTGGACAGGACAATCGCTGCCGTAGCTGGGAGCTACTGGGAGAGACTCGCCGGGGTACTTATGCTGAGTATATGGTCGTCCCTGCCGGTAACCTGCTGCGGATCCCGGAGGGCTTTGATCTCCAGGCTGCGGCCGCGGCTGGGCTGGTCTATCACACTGCCTGGCATTCGCTGATCACGCGCGGGGCGCTGCAACCGGGCGAGCAGGTGCTGATGGTAGGCGCTTCCGGCGGGGTCAATACGGCTTGCTTGCAAATTGCCAAATTGGCCGGGGCAGTCACCTTTGTGGTTGGCTCAGATGCTCGCAAGCTGGACTTTGCGGCCTTTCTGGGGGCAGACTATTTGATCGATCGTTCTAAGGAAGCCAACTGGGCGAAAACTATTTACCAGTTGACCAACCGGCGCGGCGTGGATGTGGTGGTGGATAATGTGGGGACGACCTTCCCGCTCAGTTTTCGGGCGGCGCGCAAAGGTGGGCGCATTCTGACAGTCGGCAATACTGGCGGAGCGGTGTTTGAAATTGATAACCGCTTTATCTTCAGCAAACACCTCAGCCTGATTGGCTCGACCATGGGCACGCATCACGATTTTTCCACGGTGATGGGCTTGATCTTCGCAGGCCGGCTGCGTGTGCCCGTAGATCGGGTGTACCCCTTAGCGCAGGCTCGCCAGGCTCAGGAATATCTGGCCTCGGGGCAGCAATTGGGCAAGCTGGTGCTGGATATTTCAGCGTAAACACAGATGGCTGAAAACGCATTGACCTCCCCACAAGCTTCAAAACGACCTCCAGGCGTAACCATGCTGGGCTGGGGGGTGTTAATCATTGCGAGCCTCAACCTGGTACGACTGGTCCAGGCCTTACGCCAGTGGGATTTTCTGGCTGGATTGCCAGCTGTGATGCCGCTTTATCTGGCGCTGAGCGGGTTGGTATGGGGGCTGTTTGCCTTAATCCTGAGTTGGGGGATATTTAAAGGGGCGGGTTGGGCGCCGGGTTACGCCCGCCTGGGGGTACTTGCCTATAGTTTGTATTTCTGGATGGATCGAGGTCTGATCCAGCATGCTCCCGAACGCTGGACAAATTGGCCTTTTATCCTGGGGCTGATGGTATTGGTCGGCGGGTGGATATTCTGGATGTTATCGCAACCGCGCAATCGAACTTATTTTGGAGAACATAATGACCGTTGATCCGAAAATCCAACAATTACGTGAGCTGCGCGCTCAGGGTCGCCTGGGAGGTGGGGCGGAACGCATTGAAGCCCAACACCTGCGCGGGCGGCTGACTGCCCGCGAGCGCCTGGATCTGCTGCTGGATAAAGGCTCTTTTCGGGAAGTGGACGCCTTTGTTGTTCACCGCACCCATGACTTTGGTCTGGACCAGCAAAAATTCCTGGGCGATAGTGTGATCACCGGCTGGGGCACCATTAATGGGCGGCTGACCTATGTATTCTCGCAGGATTTCACCGTTTTTGGCGGCAGCCTGGGCGAAGCGCATGCCGAAAAAATCTGCAAAATCATGGATATGGCGGTCAAGAATGGCGCTCCGGTGATTGGCTTGAACGATTCGGGCGGGGCGCGTATCCAGGAAGGTGTGGTCTCGTTGGGCGGTTATGCGGACATTTTCCTGCGCAATACCCTGGCTTCAGGTGTTATCCCTCAGATCAGCGCCATCATGGGCCCCTGTGCGGGCGGGGCGGTGTACTCACCTGCCTTGACGGATTTTATTTTCATGGTGCGCCATTCATCGTATATGTTTGTCACCGGTCCGGAAGTGGTCAAAACGGTGACCCACGAAGATGTCTCCTTTGAAGAGCTTGGCGGCGCCAGCGTACACTCTGAGATCTCAGGTGTGTGCCATGTGGCCGTGGATAGTGAAGCCGATACGCTTTACTTGATCCGCAAGCTGCTCACTTACCTGCCCCAGAATAATATGGAAGATCCGCCTTTTGTATCGAATGGAGATGACCCTCTACGCATGGATGAAGCGCTGGACAGCCTGGTGCCGGCCGATCCCAGCAAACCATATGATATGAAAGACGCCATCTGTATGATCATGGATGATGGGCAATTCTATGAGATCCAGGAAAACTATGCCCAGAATATTGTTGTGGGATTTGCGCGCCTGGGAGGGCATAGCGTCGGGATTGTGGCCAACCAGCCCGCAGTACAGGCGGGTGTTCTGGATATCAATTCATCCGAAAAGGCTGCTCGCTTTGTGCGCTTTTGTGATTCGTTCAATCTGCCCATTATCACCTTTGTAGACGTGCCCGGTTTTCTGCCTGGGACAGGCCAGGAGCATGGTGGCATCATCCGTTCTGGTGCCAAGCTACTGTATGCCTATTGTGAAGCCACCGTTCCCAAGCTGACGGTAGTGACGCGCAAGGCTTATGGGGGCGCTTATGACGTGATGAGCAGCAAGCACATTCGTGGTGATCTCAATCTGGCCTGGCCTACGGCAGAAATTGCCGTTATGGGCCCGGATGGGGCGGTGAATATCGTCTTTCGCAAGGAATTAACCAAAGCCGATGATCCAGTCGAGCGCAAGAAAGAGTTGGCTGAGGAGTACCGTGCCAAGTTTGCAAACCCCTATATAGCCGCTTCGCGAGGATATATTGATGATGTGATTGAACCGCGCGAAACGCGCCCGCGCCTGATCAACGCTCTGGAGATGCTGAGCAATAAACGCGACTCCAACCCGGCCAAAAAGCATGGGTGTATACCTTTGTAGAGGGTATTGTGAGAGAGACAGCCCAGCAGAAAAAAGATCAGCTGTTATCTGGCTTGTTGGAAGTACGCAGGCAGATTTTAGACCTCGCTGGTGCATTACCTTTGGAAAAACAGAATGTAGCTTATCTGGGTGAATGGGATATTTATGGCATGCTGGCACATCTTGCCGGATGGGATTTCACCAATATCCAGGCTGTTGAACAAATCCGATCCGGGAGCGTGCCTGAGTTCTACCAGTATGCCAGTCCAGATTGGCGAGCTTACAACGCACAATTGGTGGCGAAATATCGTATGGATGAACTGGATACACTTGTGAATTTCGTGCGTGCGACTCAACAGACCCTGTTGAAAATCATCACGGCCTTGCAGCCCGAGGAGCTTTACAAAGATCGGGGCATCCGGATCAGAGGCTATAAAATCACTATTGCTCGCCTGCTGGAAGCGGAGCTCAAGGATGAGCGTGTCCATCTTGCCCAGTTGGAAGCCTTTGCCGCCAGTTGAGATGAAATGATGTCTGTGAAGCTTGTTTCAGTCAACGGTCATAAAATTTACCTGGAAGATCATGGTTCTCCAGACGCGCCTGTGGTGGTGCTATTGCATCACGGTCTGGGAGCGGTGCGTTCTTGGAAGGCGCAGATCCCGGCTTTGGGGGGGCGCGGTTGGCGGGTGATCGCTTATGACCGTTGGGGATACGGCAAGTCCGACCCCCGTCCCAGCCTGAGCCTGCCCGATTTCGCACCCGATCTGGCTGATCTGGAGCAATTATTGGCTAATTTACAAATTAACAAGCTGGCGCTGGTCGGGCATAGCGATGGCGGCAAAATCGCCATGCTTTACACCCTGCGCCATCCGCAGAAGGTTTCGCGCATCATATTGGTATCAACCCATATTTATGTTGAAGAAAAGATGGGTTTAGGCATCCAGGAAGTACGCCAAAACTATGCTCAGGATACCGATTTTCGGGGCAAGATGCACAAGGTGCATGGCTCCAAAGCGGACCAGGTCTTCGCCAATTGGTTTGATGGCTGGTTGGCGGTTGGCAATCATCCGGGAGAGTATTGGGACATGCGTCCAGCCATTGGAGAGATTGCCTGTCCGGTCATGGTGGTGCAAGGCCTGCAGGATGAGCATGCCAGCCCACAACATGCCAGAGATATCGCCGCGGCGATCCCTGGGGCGCAGCTATGGCTGGTACCTGGAGTGGGGCATATGCTGCCCCAGGAGGCTGATGAGCTGTTCAATGGCCGGATGCTGGCGTTTTTAGAGGCGGGCTTAGAGGCGCCCGGCAAGATCGTTGGAGGGTTGTAATGTTTAAAAAAGTGTTGGTAGCAAATCGTGGAGAAATCGCGGTGCGGATTATCCGTGCCTGCCGCGAGCTGGGTATGCAGACTGTGGCGGTGTATTCCGATGCTGACCGCCAGGCCCTGCACGTACGTTATGCAGATGAAGCCTATCGTCTCGGGCCGGCGCCCTCGCGCGAATCTTATTTACGTGGGGATAAGATCATCGATATAGCCCGCCAGAGTGGAGCAGGCGCCATTCATCCTGGCTATGGATTCCTGGCTGAACGAGCTGATTTTGCCCAGTCTTGCCTGGATGCTGGGTTGGCATTTATTGGCCCTAAACCGTCTGCGATTGCTGCCATGGGTGACAAAGCCGTGGCGCGCAGTACCGTATCCGCCGCAGGAATCCCGGTTGTGCCGGGGACCGAGGGGGAAGGCGCCCTTGCAGATGAAGACCTGCTGCGTTTGGCGCCGCAGATCGGTTTTCCGTTGTTGATCAAGGCTACTGCCGGGGGCGGCGGCAAGGGCATGCGCGAAACCCACAGCCTGGAGGAGATGCCTGGCTTGCTGCACGCCGCCCGTCGCGAAGCGGAAGCCTCTTTTGGCGATGGTAATGTCTACCTGGAGAAGCTGGTAGAAGGCGCCCGGCATATCGAAATCCAAATTCTAGCGGACACACATGGATCGGTGGTGCATCTGGGCGAGCGTGAGTGTTCTTTACAACGCCGCCACCAAAAGTTATTGGAAGAAGCCCCCTCTCCCTTCGTGGGCGATGATGAGGAATTGCGCCAGCGCATGGGCCTGGTGGCAGTGCGCGCCGCTCAGGCAGTGGAGTATGTCAACGCCGGGACGATCGAATTCCTGGTTGATAAAGATAAGAATTTCTTTTTCTTGGAGATGAACACCCGTTTGCAAGTTGAGCACCCGGTAACGGAGATGGTCACCGGTGTGGATATTGTTAAGGAGCAGATCCGCATTGCCCGTGGTCGCCAGCTGCGTTATACCCAGGGCGACATCCGCATGAATGGTTGGGCGATTGAGTGCCGCGTCAACGCCGAAGATCCTTATAATAATTTCATGCCGTCCACCGGACGTATTACCCACAGTCTGATGCCCACCGGACCAGGCGTGCGGGTTGATACAGGCGTCTACCCGGGATTCGAGGTTTCACCTTATTACGATGCTTTGATTTCAAAGCTGATCGTGTGGGGCGAAACGCGCGCCGAAGCCATCCTGCGCATGCGCCGCTCACTGGAGGAATACAAAATTGCCGGTGTGCGCACCAATATCCCCTTCCACCAAAACCTGATGGACTCGCATCGCTTTATGGGCGGGCAATTCGATACGCGCTTCGTCGAAGAGCGTTTCTCCATGGAAGCCATTGAGGAGGGTAAATCGGTGCCTGTGGACATTGCTGCCATCCTTGCCACGCTGGTCGCTCACCGCAACACGCAACGGGCAGCCCAGATTGTCCAGCGCGGTGAGCGTGATACCAGTAACTGGAAGTGGTTGAGCCGCTGGGAGCGCCTGCAGCGTTAGGGTGTAAGTTGGGAGATATTGGACGATGAAATATATTACCAGTGTGGGTGATCATGAATTCCTCATTGAAGTGGTGGACGAGCACCATGTCAGTGTCGATGGGACTTTGTACGAAGTGGATTTTGACGCGGTCAGCGGCCAGCCGGTGGTTTCGCTGCTGGTAGATGGCAAATCCTATGAAGCCTATGTGTATGAGGATGAACAGACGTTCCAGGTATTGCTGCATGGGCGTATGTTTCCGGTGATGGTGGAAGACGAGCGCGAAAAACGTCTGCGGGCAGCATCGGGCAGCCGCATTGCCGAGCGCGGTGATTTTCACCTGCGAGCGCCTATGCCTGGGCTGGTGGTGGCGATCCCGGTGGGCGAGGGGCAGGAAGTACAAAAAGGGGATGTATTGGTGGTGCTGGAATCAATGAAAATGCAGAACGAGCTCAAATCGCCGCGTGCAGGGCTGATAGCTCGCCTGCGCGTCAAAACTGGCGATAGCGTAGACCAACACCAGACCCTGTTGACAGTGAGCTGAAGGCGGGTATATAACTACAAGGACCAGACCATAAATGAATGATAATCATACCGAAATCGAGATTAAGGTGCATGTGCATGACCTAGCGGGTTTGGACCAACGCCTGCAAGATCTAGGCGCTGAGCTGATCCAACCCCGCCAGATGGAAGTCAATTTGCGTTTTGATCGTCGCAATCGAACCCTGGCGCAAAAACAGCAGGTGCTGCGCTTGCGACGGGATAATCTGGCGCGCCTGACCTTCAAGGGCCCCGGGATTACTCAGGATGGCGTACGTACCCGCCAGGAAATCGAATTTACCGTTAGCGACTTTAATTCTGCGCGCCTGTTCCTGGAAGCGCTGGGTTTCCAGGTTTATACCATCTATGAAAAATATCGCGCTTCCTACCGTTTTATGGGTTGCCAGGTGGAACTGGACGAGCTGCCTTACGGGAATTTTTGCGAAATTGAAGGGCCGGATCCAGCGACAATCCGCTCCGTCAGCGTTGCACTCGGGTTGAACTGGGAAGTCGGCGTCTCACCCAGTTATACCGACCTCTTCCAGCAACTGCGCAAATTAAATCACTGGCCGTTTCACGATTTGGTATTTAAGAATTTTGAGGGGATAAAATTTAACTTTGAAGACGCCGGTGTAATGCCTGCTGACTAACAGAAAACCAGCCCATTTGCATACCAGCATAACGGTTCAACCACATGCTCTTCGCTCAGGAAGCCTGCCAGCAGCCTATGCATTTTTACAGGGCTGCCGGTTGTCCACAGGCGGGCTGCCTGGCTCAGGGAGAGCGGGGGAGCATTTTCGGGTAAGCTGTGTTGTTGTTCCAAAACACGCCGCACCTGGCGGGCGATGGCAGGCGCAGGGTCGATCACTCGCACGTCTTTTCCCACAATATCTTGAATGAGGGGAATAACAAAAGGATAATGGGTGCAGCCCAGCACAACCGTATCAATGCCACGGGCCAGCATGGGTTGTAATGCGGCTTCAAGGATGGTGCGTGTGGCGGGGTTGTCCAGCGCGCCGGCCTCGATTTGCTCCACCAGGCCCGGGCAGGTATCTTGATAAATTTCCACTCCGTGCGCAAATCGCTCAACCACTGAGGCGTATAACTGCCCCTGGAAAGTAGCTGGCGTCGCCAGCACTCCTACTCGTCCAGTCTGGGTGTGTTCGGCAGCAGGTTTGACCGCCGGCTCCATGCCAACGAAGGGGATCTCTGGAAAAGTGGTGCGCAGATCGTGCAATGCGGCAGCTGAGGCGGTATTGCAGGCGACCACAATGAGCTGCGCGCCCTGTTGGATGAGGAAGCGGGTGATCTCCCGTGAAAACTCACGCACTTCTTCCAGCGAGCGGGGTCCATAAGGCACATGCGCCTGGTCTGCCAGGTACAGCAAGCTTTGTGTGGGCAGCTCGCCGCGGATGGCGCGCAGTACCGACAGGCCTCCTACACCAGAGTCGAAAATACCAATTTGGGCAGGATTGTCGGATGGCATATGCTAATCAGTCAACGACGGGCAGGTCTGGCGCCTGGCTGCTGGTTGCTGCCAGGATAAAGGCTCGGAAGATGCGCTGCATGACGGGATCGTCGCGCAACCATTCTGGATGCCATTGTACAGCAATCCCAAAAGGATGGTCCGGGATTTCCAGCCCCTCCAGAATGCCATCGGGTGCATAGGCATTCGCCTGGAGAGCAGGAGCCAAATTCCGCACTCCCTGGTGGTGAAGGCTGTTTACCTGCAAGCTTTCTGCCCCCAGGATGGTTGCCAGCCGGCTGCCTGCCTGCACCTGGACGGAATGCGCCAGGTGATTGCGCGGGTGGCCGGGGAGAAATTGGTGCTGCTGAGCAGAGGGATGCTGGTCCAGGATATCCTCATAAAGTGACCCGCCCAGGGCGACATTGATTACCTGGAACCCACGGCAAATGCCGAGAAACGGCTGTTTGCGGCGGAGAACCTGCTGCACCAGCCATAGCTCGACACGATCGCGGTCGTGGTCGACTTCATCCACCTTGGGATGGGATTGGCTGCCATATAATTCGGGTTGGATATCACCTCCGCCCGAGAACAGGATGCCATCCAGGCGGTTGATGAGGGTTTGCAATGTGTTTTCATCTACTCCCATGGGGAGCAGCACCGGTGCACCGCCCGCTTGCGTAACCGCCTCCACGTAGGCTTGTGCAGCAGAAAACAAAGGCACCCCCAGCGAACTTGTGGTGCGAGAGGTCGTGATTCCAATGATTGGTTGGCGCATGAAGCTATCCTGGATGTGTATTTTAGCTGGGAACGAACAAAAGGCGCAACACCTCGCGGAGCTGCGCCATTAGTCCAACATACGGAAAAGATGCCTTAGGAAAAGCGTTGTTTAAGGCGGGCGCTCTTACCACGCCGATCGCGCAGGAAATATAGCTGGGAGCGCCGAACAGCAGAGTGCCGCTCGATAACCACTTTTTCGATGCGTGGCGAGCGCAGCATGAATGTGCGTTCTACGCCGACGCCGTTACTGGCAATCCGGCGGACGGTGAAGTTGCCACCATTCGAGCCAGCACGCTTGCGGATGACCGTGCCACGAAATTCCTGAATGCGCTCATTTGCGCCTTCTTTAATGCGCAGGAAAACCTTCACCGTGTCGCCAGAGCTTAGTTCAGGGATATTGGTATTTACAGGTGCCTCAACGGCTTTCAGTAGGTCGCTCATGTTAAATCATTCCTTGCATAAATTTAAAATTGCTGCTAAAACCAGCACGATGATCGGTGTGTTATCGGTTGTCAGCTTCTATACACCACAAAGCCGCCTTGGGCGGCACGGGTTGAAATTATACCATGCGCATCGCGATTTGGAAAGCACTTTTAAACTCCTGATTTCTTCTCAACTATCTAACTCTGCTGGAGATCAAGTGCTTCAGGCGGGTGACCCAGGGCTGTTCTCACGGTATAATACACCAATGTTTAACCTAAAGCCCCTCGAAACGGTCGACTATTTGATTATTGGTCATTTGACAGTTGATTTCACTGAGGAAGGCCCGCGTCTGGGTGGTACAGCGCTGTACTCTGGACTGACGGCGCGCGCCTTGGGCTTGCGGGTGGGGATTGTCACTAGCTGGGCAGAAGAAATTCCACTGGGGGCGCTCAGCGAAATCCCGGTTGCCAGTTATCCTGCTGAGCATAGCACGACTTTCCGGAATGAGTATACCCCTCAGGGGCGTGAGCAGACCGTGCTTCATCTGGCTGCACCGCTCGACCTGTATCAGGTTCCTGAGGTCTGGCGCAGTGCGCCCATTGTGCACCTTGCACCGGTGGCCCAGGAAGTAGAGCCGACCCTGGTGCGCAGCTTCCCTTCGGCGTTGGTGGGGGTTACCCCACAGGGTTGGATGCGCGCCTGGGATCAAGCTGGTCGTGTCCAGGTAGCTGAGTGGCCTGAAGCCGATTTTGTGCTCAGTCGCAGTGGGGCAGCCGTATTAAGTGTAGAAGACGTTGGTTATGATGAAGAACGGATTGAAGAGATCGCTGCCTCGTGCCGGGTGTTGGCGGTGACTGAAGCTGCCCAGGGCGCCCGCCTGTATTGGAATGGAGATGTGCGCCGCTTCCGTCCGCCCCAGGTTCAGGAAGTGGACCCGACGGGCGCGGGGGATGTCTTCGCGGCAGCCTTTTTTGCTCGCTTGTATGTTACCCGGGATCCGTGGGAAGCCACTCGTTTCGCGACCATTTTGGCATCTACCTCCGTTACCCGCCCTGGTTTGCAGGGCATACCCACTCTGCAGGAAATAGAAGAAAGTCTGATACAAGTTATCTAAGTGAGGCTATGGCACGTATCTACACATTCGTCAATCAAAAAGGGGGCGTGGGCAAAACGACCACGGCCATTAACCTCGGCGCTTATCTGGCCTATTATGGGCAGCGTGTACTCCTGGTGGATTTAGATCCCCAGGCCAATGCTACTTCCTGCCTGAAAATCGATAAAAATACCGTGCGGGGCGGCACCTATGATGTCTTGATTGGCAATGCGCTGCCTGGTGCATATATCTTGCACAACCCGCGCTTAAAAATGTCACTGTTGCCTGCCTCACCTGCCCTGGCGGGTGCGGAAGTAGAGCTGGTTTCGGAGCTGGCGCGCGAGAGCCGCTTGAAGAAAGCCACCGCGGCGCTGATGGAGCGCTATGACTATATCCTGGTGGATTGCCCCCCATCGCTGGGCTTGCTGACCCTGAACGGCCTGGTAGCTGCCCAGGATGGGGTGATCATTCCGGTGCAGTGTGAATACCTGGCACTGGAAGGATTGAGCCAGCTCACTAACACCCTGAATCGGGTGCGCGGCGCTCTTTTCCCAGACCTGCGCGTGCGCGGGGTCGTGATGACCATGTTTGATGCGCGCACCAAACTGGCGAGTGATGTGGTGGCGGAAGTGCAGACTTACTTTCCTACCCAGGTATTCAAAGCAGTCATCCCGCGCAGTGTACGCCTGGCGGAGGCGCCGTCTTACGGGCAGCCGATCAGTGTTTATGCACCGTCTTCCACGGGTGCTGAAGCGTATTCAGCCCTGGCCCGGGAAGTTTTGGCCGGGGATGGCCTGCAAATCCCGATCCCACAAGCGTGAGTCAGGTGTACTATGTCCCGTAGAACTGGTCTTGGTCGTGGCCTGGATGCCTTGATCCCTGGAGGTGATAATGCTCCGGGGGGCGCCGGTGTGGAGCAGGTAGCAATTGACCACATAGCTCCTAACCCGCGCCAGCCGCGCACGGATTTCGACCCGGCGTCATTGGCAGAATTGGCTGATTCAATTCGTGAGCATGGCATTTTACAGCCGTTAATCGTGAGCTCGGCCGATCAACCGGGCATGTATATCCTGATCGCCGGAGAGCGCCGGCTTCTGGCAGCTCGGCAGGCAGGGCTGAGCCGCGTGCCGGTGATTATACGCGAGGCCAGCGAGCAGGAGAGCCTGGAGCTGGCGCTGATTGAAAATATTCAACGCACCGATTTGAATCCTCTAGAGTCTGCCGAAGCCTACCGGCAGCTGGCGGAGGAATTTCATCTGTCCCACGAAGAAATCGCCTTGCAGGTAGGCAAGAAACGCCCAACCGTCACCAACACTCTGCGCCTGCTCAACCTCCCGGCTATAGTGCGCCAGGCGCTAGCCGACGGACGCATTAGCGAAGGACATGCACGCAACTTGTTAGCCCTGCCAACCCCTCAGGCGCAGGAAGCTGCTTTGCAAACCATCCTGACCAAGGAGCTCAATGTACGCCAGACGGAAGAGCTGGTGCGCTTGATGAGCGGGCACAAGATTAATCGCCCTCAAAGACCAGGTCCAGGGGCGGAAGTGCTGGCGCTCGAAGAACGCCTGCGTGCCAGTCTTGGCACGCGCGTGACCCTCAATCGCCGCCGCAAGGGCGGGACAATGGTGATCCATTATTACTCAGATGAAGAGCTAGACGCTCTGGTGGAGCGGATCGTCAGAAATGATTGAACTTCGTCTGACAGCGGCGTAACCCCATGTTGTGGATAACCAACGCCAATATCATTACCCTGGATGCCAGCCAGCCGTCTGTCCGGGCTTTGTTAATCAGCCGTGGACGGGTCCTGGCGGCTGGGGAAGCCGTGGATAAACAGGCTGCTGGGATGACCGCCGTGGAGAAGGTAGATGCGGGCGGGCGCACGGTCCTGCCCGGCTTAACCGATGCCCATATTCACCTTGAACAGTATGCGCTAGGATTACAAAAAATAAATTGTGAGACAGATTCCAAAGCAGAATGTCTGAGGCGTGTAGCGGAACGCGCTGCCCGCAGCGCCCCTGGAGAATGGATCCTGGGGCATGGCTGGAATCAAAACAACTGGATGGGGGGGTTCGGGGTTGCCGCAGATTTAGACCAGGTCGCCCCTCAGAACCCGGTCTACCTGACAGCCAAATCCCTGCACGCAGCCTGGGCCAACAGCGTTGCCTTGCAGCGGGCAAACCTGACTGCAGTGATCTCCGATCCGCCTGGCGGCAGCCTGGGGCGCGATGAGCGCGGCCAGTTGACTGGCATCCTGTTTGAAAATGCCATGGGCTTGCTTGAGAGCGCCATCCCCGCGCCGCAAATCAGCCAGGTTGAAGCGGCCATCCAGGCGGCTTTACCCGGTTTGTGGCGCAGTGGGCTGACGGGGGTACATGATTTTGATCGCCGGCGCTGTTTTATGGCTCTGCAAAATCTGCGTGCCCGCGGAGCACTTAAGCTGCGCGTGGTCAAAGGCTTGCCTCTTGAAGATCTTCCGCATGCAGTAGCTCTGGGTTTGCGAAGCGGATTTGGGGACGAATATCTGACGATTGGCTCGATCAAAGGCTTTGCAGATGGCGCATTAGGACCGCAAACTGCGGCTATGCTGGCGCCTTATGAAGGTGAGCCACACAATCGGGGCATGTTGCTACTCGACGCCGAAGAGCTGTTTGAGCGCGGCCGTCCAGCAGTTGAAAACGGCCTGAGCCTGGCGGTGCATGCCATTGGCGACCGCGCCAACCATGAAGTCCTGAAGGCTTATACCCAATTGCGTGAAATTGAAGCAGGTATGCCTGGCTACCTGCCGGAGCGCCGCTTGCGGCATAGGATCGAGCATGTTCAGGTCATCCATCCACAGGATACCCAACGCCTGGCCCAGCTGGGTGTGATCGCCTCGATGCAACCTATCCATGCCACCTCGGATATGCTGATGGCGGATCGTTTCTGGGGCAGCCGGGCGGCGCTTTCCTACGCCTGGCGCACACAATTGGAGGCTGGGGCAACCCTGGTGTTTGGCTCGGACGCGCCGGTGGAGTCGCCCAATCCGTTTTTAGGGCTGCACGCGGCAGTAACGCGCCGTCGGGTAGATGGCAGCCCGGGTACGCCGGGTTGGTACCCTGAACAGCGCTTGAACTTCTTAGAAGCCTTGCAGGCTTACACGACCGGTCCAGCTTATGCGGCTGGCTGGGAGGATAGACTGGGCCGGCTATCCCCCGGCTACCATGCTGATCTGGTTGTTTTGAATGAAGATCCCCTCAACTGTGCGCCTGAAACCCTGGCTGATCTGGAACCGGTTGGGACCATGCTGGGCGGTGAGTGGGTCTATCGAAATTTTGATTAAATGATAAATCCTGTGAAAATAAAAAATTCCCCGGAGCAGACACGCTCCGGGGAATTTAATTTATTTGCCTGGCTCAATTACCGGCTGCAGCGCGATCCAGTGAATTGACTTCTACCAGATCGCTGGCGACCACCAACCGCGAGACATACAGCCGAATTTCCGTATCCCATCCGGCGCAGGTGATGAGCGTCAATTGCGATTCTGGGCTGGCAGCCACTACCGATAGATCAAAATCCTCAACGAGGCGTTGTTCGCGCACCTGGTAGGTATATACATTTTCTTCCGTGTAGACCTTGACCAGATCACCATACATCAGGTCCTTCAAATAACGGAACGGGCCGTCCGAGCCATCACGCAAGGTGACATGCCCCGCCAGGGCGGTGTTACTGCCTAACCCAGGCCAGGAGGTGTCTCCCATCCAGGCGATTTCATCTTGCAGCCCCGAGATCAGCCAGGATGCTCCATCGTAGGGAACATATTTCACAATATTGTCCACGCCCAGGGCAGGGATCACCAGGCGTGTGATGGCGCTGGTATCCGGCGGCTTTACCGCTGACCCAACCGCTGCGGGAGTAATGACCACGGTAGGTGTGGGGATGGTGAACTCAGGCAGGCTCTCCAGCTCATCCGGACCACCTGGAAACGGGAATTCATGGTCGATTACGGGCGCTTCCGGCGGGTTATTCGGACGATACGGAGACCGCGACAGATCACTTGGTGGGGTAGCCAGTTGCTGCGCCAGTGGGGCTGCATCGGGAATAGGGCGCAAGCTCCAGGCTGCTCCCCCAAAAATCAATCCAACGACCAGCAAGACGGCTCCAGTTTTTACGAACCAATCTGTCCAATAGGGGTTGTGCTGGCGAGCGTACATGCTGTATAGCAAGGCACCAAAACCTAGTAGGGCCAGCAAGCCTCCAATCAGGGCCGCGGTGACCGCAGGGCCGTCATCAGGGGTATCTAATTCCATGAATCCGGTGCTGGGTAAGGTGGATGAGCCTGTCACCCGGTATGTGACGCTGTTGGAGGTGCGCGAAAAATTGCTGCTACCAAAACGGTAGGTGACTGTAGCGGCATTGGTCAGGGTAACTGTGCTGGTGGCGGAGGTGCTCACGCGTGTGACCACCGTCACCGTGGCGCTTTCGCCAGGATTTAGTGTGCCGATATTGCCGGTTACGGTACGCGTGGAGGTGCTGGTACTGGTTGTGCCCTTGGTGCTGTTGGCGCTGGAGATGGTCTCGTAGGTAGAATACGAGCTGCGCACGGTCACGTCCGTGGCAGCCGCGCTGCCATTATTGGTAACCCGGATGGTAAATGTGAAATTCTGACCTGTGCGCGCCTCGCTCGGGCTGACGGCATTGGTAATGGCAGGGTTGGGGGTAATGGTGCCGGTGATGGTAGGCGTGGTGGTGCGGGTGGGGGTGGGCGGGGTGCCCGTGACGGTGATGGTAGGCGAGCTGGTCGCGGTGGGTGGTGTGCCGGTGATTGTAGCCGTCAGGGTGGCGGTTGCGGTGGGTGGTGTTCCTGTAATCGTAGGGCTGGCAGTTTCGGTCGGTGTGAGCAGGGTGCCGGTGATTGTGGCGGTGGCGGTATGCGTTTCGGTGGGGGTAGGGGTTTCAGTATCTGGGAGCTGATCGACAACAGTGACTGCCAGCGCACCACCTGCTGCGTTGGGTTGGTAGATATATGCATCAGAGTCATAGGAAAATACAGCACCATTTATTGTGGCAATACCAGTTCCAATGGCTTCGACCGTGTAAGTCACTACTGTATTTCCGCCAGCAAACTCACCCGGATATTTATCGTCATCCCCGCCATCGCAAGACCGGTAGGTGGGGCTGGTAACATCCGAATTCCAGCCACAGGCATCGGCGTAATTAGAGGCAACCGATAAGGCGCTAGGGATGGTATAGCTGGTTTCTACAGTCACAATGCGGAACAAGTCAGTGGGCAGCTCGATCAGGTGCATTAATTGCTGCATACCAGGCGATGCCACGGCGCTGGTACCAGTGAACTCAACCGTCTGTCCAAGCTCTATGGTGCTTGGACCAGCAATGATGAAACTGCTCATGTTGTCATTAGGCTGGTTTTCTTCGTTCAGATATGGCTGGACATAAATCTCGGTAGGAGCTTCTGTCTCGATGGTGGAGTGATTGCTGGAGACAAGCCTGAAATGAAATTCGCGGCTGGTATTATAAGAAGCAAGCGTCCGGTTAACCATCACCTGGAAGTAAAAATCCCGGCATTGTGTGGCATCCAGCTGTGTCAGGTTAAAACTGGCGGGGCCGATCTCGCTAATATTGAGGTTCTCTTCTTCCCATACCAGGCTGAACTCCACATTTTGGGCAGCTTCGTCACCCGAATTACACACTCGCGCCCCGATTGGGTAGGTGTTGGGGCCTAAATTCATATCCTCATCATCCAGGCCGAAGATATTCCAGGTCAATGGCTCGATGCTTAATATCGGAGCGGCGCGGCCGATGGAAACAGGCTGCCAGACCAAGCTGCCGGTAATCAATACCACCAGCAGGCCGATAAAGATTCTGCTCAAAATAACTGAATTCTCTGCTCGTTTCATGGACGCACCACCTGTGACCCCTGGCTACGCGATCTGGGATAACCTGCAGCCCGGGCTATTTCTCAAATTTGTCCACCAATTGGATTATAACATCCGTTGGCCATTACTTTTATTAGCACCTGCACGCTATGCACGCAAACGCCGCACATCGCCAACGCGCTGGGTGACTCCAATCGCGTCCAGATGTTCCAGTAGAGCCAGGACATATTTGCGGCTGGTGTTGAAATGATCGCGAACTTCTGCAGCGCTCAGGGTGCCGCGTGCTTCTAACAGGCGGCGAATATCATTGACCAGGCGCTCATAATCCGCGCGCTGGAAGACGACATCCTGCCCTACGGATACCAACATCTCAAGATCTACCAGAGCATCGAGTAAATCATCACCGATCTCTGCCGCGCACTCCTTGGCAGACGGCGGTGCAAAAGGCGCGGCGGCAAACCTCTTGAGCAGAGTATCCACGCGCAGCTGCTGTTGAGGGGTAAACTGGATCTGGTGCCCACAGCGCATCACCAGGGCCCTTTTCTCCTCGATCTCATTGGCTGCTGACAAACTGCTCAATAAAGTATTGAACAGGCGCGGTGTGAAGGCTGGCATATTTTTCAGGCGGCTCTTTAACTCTTCGCGCGGGATTCCCGGACGCAGCGGGAAGCTCTGGTGGTGGTGATCTACTGCCTGGCGCGTGCGTTCGCGAAGTTGCTCCCAGTAACTGCGACTGATCACATGGGTTTCTGGGGTTATTTGAGGCGCATCAGCGCCTTCCAGAGTCAGGATCAGGCTTTCCTCAAGCAGTTTTTTCAGCGCTTGCTCGGCAATATCCTTTTGTAGTGTAGAACGAGCCAGGACATCTCGAACAGGAGCCGCACCCAGCGCCAGCATGGCTTGCATGAGGATATCTTCTGGAGTACCCTGATGCAGGGCTTCCAAGCGCTCCAGGGCTGCCTGTGCAAAGCGTTTATGGCGCCCCTTGGGGGTAGGATCGATGATCACTCCACCGCCCAGGGTTTCTCCAGGGGATGGACGGCGCAGGATGTAACGGTCCCCCCGCACAACGGTCACCGGCTCGTTTAGTTCTAATTGCAACCAGCCTGCGTCGCCTGGTTTCAGTTCCTCGGCGCCAAGCAAGCGCAAGCGTGCTACGACTTCGGCCGCGCCGGTGAAGAACTTGACACTGGTGTTATGTTTGATAGGCTGGCTGACGTCTTCCAGCAGGCTAAAGTGGACATCCAGTAGGCGGGTGGGGCGGTAGCTCCCGGGGTGGCAGACAACATCGCCGCGTTGAATTTCTTCGACCGTTATTCCTGAAATATTGACCGCCGTGCGACTGCCAGGGACTGCCAGGCTTTCTTTTTGTTTATGGGTTTGCAGCCCGCGCACGCGCCCGCGCAGCCCTCTGGGTAGGATTTCAACCTCATCTCCCAGTTGTAAATGGCCGTCGGTCAAGGTTCCGGTGACCACGGTGCCAAACCCTGCCATGGTGAAAATCCGGTCTACGGGTAAGCGCGGCCGGCCGATATCAGCCTGGGGAGCGCGATTCGCAAGGCAATCGCGCAAAGCGCTGCGCAAGTCATCGATTCCCAACCTGGTGCGCGCGGATACACGGACGATAGGCGCGTCTGCCAGGATTGTGTCCTGGAAAGCGGTATGTAGATCTTCCTCGATCAGATCCAGCCACCCTGGGTCTTCAACCAGATCGATCTTGGTCAGAGCAACCACGCCACCCTGTACCTGCAAGATATTGAGGATTGCCAGGTGCTCGCGTGTCTGCGGCATAATCCCTTCATCGGCTGCAACCACGAATAATACCGCGTCAATCCCACCCACGCCTGCCAGCATATTTTCAATGAAATCACGGTGCCCTGGCACATCGACGATTCCGATTTCTTCGTCTGGTCTGCCATCAGCCCCTGGCAGGGTCATCCAGGCAAAGCCAAGGTCGATGGTCATTTCCCGCTCACGCTCTTCTTTCAAGCGATCCGGGTGTATGCCCGTCAAGGCCTGAACCAGGGTGGATTTCCCATGATCGACGTGGCCGGCAGTTCCAATGGTACGCATGCATTTCCTCGTTACGAATCAGACCAATAGGGGCCGTGGCAATTAGCGACTGCGCCCCAGGCTGCGTTCATGCGAGGCTACCCACTCATGTGCCATCGACAGCAGAGATTGCAGGCGTTTCTCCGATTGTTCACGCATTTGGGCGATTAGATCCTGGATCTCCTGGGCGTTGTCTTCCAGCTGTGTGATGCGCTCCAGGATGCGCTCAAATTGGCGAGCGGTTTCATTGCGCTGCTCTTCCAGGGTAAGCGTGTAATTGGTCCAGCGTTTTTGGTCATCCGCTTTGAAGGTCACCCACTCCTGGCGGAAACGTTCTTCGGCCAGGCGTTGAATCTCGGTAATTTCGGTGATCCGCCTTTCGACTTTCTGGGTAATTTCTTCAACAGCCTCTTGAGAACGTTTAACAGCCCGGTGGGTCGTGTCCAGGGCTTGTAAATTCGTTTCAATCTCAGCCGTCTGGCTTTCAATGGCCTCGAACCGGGCGGCCCACTCTTTCCATACCCGGTCGCGCTCCACCTGTCGCAGGGCCTGCGATTCGAGGAATTTCGCCTGGGCTTCTCGCCGCTCTGTTTCCACAGAAGCCAGCTCGCTCAGGCGTGTCTCGGTCTTGCGCACGGTCGAGTTAATTAATTCGTTTTGCCCGCGCTGTTCATCCACGCGTTTGCGGATGGCAGCCATCTCACCTTGTAAGTCCGTCAGGCGCTTGGAATCCTGGCGGCGTCCATCATCCAGCAAGCGGAAGGATCGCGTATACTCTTCTTCGCTGTGGCGCACATTTTCAATTCGCCCGCGCACTTCATCGATCATCTTAGCCAAGCGCGCTTCTTCGTCAACGCGCGCCTTAAGCCCACGCCTTAATTCTGGGAAAGCCTCTAGTTCTTTGCGCAATTCAGCCAGGCTGGTATCCAGAGAGCGCATTTCCACCCTGCGCAGTCGCTCACTTTCCTCCAGGCGTTTTTTATAATCACGTTCAATTTCTTCCAGGCGTTGTTTGGACTCGATACGCTGCTGGAGCAGCGCCTCATCGAAATGATCCATGCGCGCCAGTAAAGCTGTCAGGCGTGTAATTTCTCCACCCAGGTCTTTGATCTGGTTAGGAAGAGGGATAAAATTGCCTTCCAGCGCAATTAAGCGTTCCTCCAGGGATCCGATGGTTGTTTTATCTTTGCGTCGTTCATCGTCCAGCCATTCAACCTGTTTGAAGATTTGCTCTAATTCCATCGGCCGGTCTCCTTCGTTTCAAGTTCAACCAGAATCCAAACTAGGACTCTCATCTTATTGGAGATTATAGCATGTCTGTGGCGAGCGATTGGGGGCTGGCACAATACCCCGGCTCACGCGCTTGCGATCGTCCTGTCATAAGATGATCAGGGGATCAATTCGCTTAATAGAGGTAAATAGAGTTGGGGGAATAAGCCCATCACAAAGAGTAGTATTATCGCCGCTACGATTAAGATGGCCTGTAAGCGGGTTTCTGTCATGGACCAGGCGGGGCTCTCGTTGGGGGAGGTGATCAATACTGCCAGAGTGCGCAGGGCGCCAGCCAACAATCCGCCCACCCCAAGCATGGCTAAAAAGACAGCCGATGGCGCACTATGACTCAGGCTGGAAAACATAGCCGAATATAGTGGGAACCCTGCCAGTAACGGCAGGCTGGCAAGCGAAAAATGGGCTGCAAGTAGACCTGCGCTGGCGACCGGCAAAGTATATGCCAGCCCTTGAACGCTACGATAAGTCAGGTTTTCGGTTTGATTTCTAAATATCGAAAGTGACAGGGCCCAGGTAGCTAAAGCAAGCCCATTTGGTAGAAAAAACGCAAAGAAAAGGCCGGTAGCCGGGGAAGCAATTGCTGAGGCGTTTGCTCCCAGATCAGCAACCGGCGCACCCAGGCTGCTTGCCAGCAGAGAGCTACCCACGATTACCAGCATTGCGTAGCCCAACATGCGCCCCAGGTGGCGCTGAAAGGCTGCCCACAGACCCCCGGTAAAGATCATCAGGATGCCCAGCAAGCGTAAGATTGAATATAGCGGGGCGAAGCCTCGCAACCATTCGAGGCGGTTAATGAAATCAACACCAAAGATAGAAACAGTACTCAATATGAGAAAGAAAATAAAAGCCGCGCTGTATGGATTAACTTCTCCTGCCAAGCTAATCAACCAGGAGTGGAAGGGGAATATCGCCATTAGTAAAGCAAATCCCAGCAGAAGGAGGACGATTGCAGTCATTACGGGCTGACTCGGAGGGTCGCTGACCACTCCCGGTAATAACCAGCCACTTAATAGGATAAACGGCATTCCAAGAGTCTGAAAGGTGATGAAGCGCAATACTCCTCGGCTGGCAGGTCTGCCCGGTGGGGCTAGCACAGGGATAGAAACCAGTGCAGCCATTTCGATCAATAGTGCAGCATAGAGGGTAGGCTCAACAGCCAGGGCGGCAGTAAGCAAACCGCTGACGATCAAACCTACTGGTACAAGATATTTCCCGCTGCGGGCTGCCGCAGAACCTCCCAGCCATATGGCTACCATCAGGTAAATAAGGAACAGGTAAGGGCGATCCGTATCACTCAGAATGAATTGCCGTCCGAGGACGAACAAGGTGTCTTGGATCGTGATGGATGGTAAAAATGGCAGCGCTTCCCCGATGGGCAGAAACCAGGCCATGAGCGCCAGCAGTACAACCAGTCCCGTGCCGGCAAGTACAAGCGCTTTTTCAAATCGCTGCAGGACAAAGAAAACCCCACCCACAAAAATCGGCACCAGAATCCAGATGGTAGCGCTATTCATGCGCTCTCCTCTAGCGCGTCAACCATTAAGAGATAGGCGCCTGCCAGCGCCAGACCCAGGTTGATAACTGCCAGTAGCCCGGCTACCAGGGCAGATGGCTCTGCGGTGGCGTAGATGATCTCGAACCCAGCCAGGAAGGTGAGCAGTCCCAGGATCGTGCGCAAAGGTTGGATGGTGAAACCCAATTGGAGCAGCCCAACTCCCAACAAGATCACACTTCCCCAGGCTTGTTCATTGCTCAATTTGGGCACCCAAACGGTGAGCTGTGGGGCAAGCGAAAGACCAGCCATCCCGACTAAGAGGCCGGTCAGCAGGCGAAAAGCGCACCCTGAACGCGTTTGCCAGCCAGGTGAACCTGCCAGGCTGTCGGATTGCCCCAACGAGTCCCTCGGTATTGCAGACCCGTCTGGCAGCACAGCCACTCGCCGAAGCAACCCGGATATTGACATTGCCAGGACAATCCCCGCCATCCAACCGGCTACCAGCTTAACTGCGGCTATTCCCAGTGGCAAAACATTGCTGACCAGGATAAAAACACCTAAATATTGTATGGATAATGCCACCAGGCTGGTTTGCCAGGCTGGATTGATGAGCAGGGTAAATGAGCTAGCAATAACCAGAAGGACCCCCATCAGGGGCAGCCAGTCTATTTCAAGCATCTATCCTCCCAGACTCTGCTGGGCAAGCACCGTCAGCAGAACGGTTAATATCAACAAAGCCCATAATACCCCTCCCTCACCTTCCAGAATTTGGCTGATCAGTGAGAGGAACTTTCCCAACCATCGATAGATGCTCCATAAGAGATGATACAGCCAACCCAAAGACAGGGAGCGACGAAATAGCTGGATAGCCCCACCTGGCACGCGCAACCCGCGCCGGTATGCCAGGAGCATCCCGCCGGCGAGTATCAGCACGACCAGGCCGGGCCAGGATTCCAATATGGCTGGCCAATCGGTTTCCCAACCACTCTGTGGGTTGCCAAACCAGGCGATCAGTAAATGCGTGACAGGCAGCAGGGCTAGGCCAAGTGGATAGAAAATCCAGATCCAGCGTTCAGCCCGATTGGGAGGCTCCGTCTGGCGTACGGCGTGTCTCATGTAGCCTAGCAATAATAAGGCGTGGGCGGGGAAAAACAGCGCCAGAGTTACTGGCATCGGTAGTGTGTATAATCGTACCCCTTGCCAGCTGGGTGTGAGCGGAAGCATGGTCGCCCCAATCAAGCCTAAAAGCGGCAAGAAGAGCAAATTGCGTTGGCGAGCAGAAAAAAGGAAAAGTAACCCACCGGATAACAGTGCTGTTATTCCCCAGGCCAGGCTGGCGATCTGTTCACCATGTAATGCGGCTGCAATCGCTAGGGCAGCAAAGGCTAGAATCCAGAATGGCCGGCCATCAAGCTCATCTTTTGCGGCTAACCAGGAGCCGCTGGCATATAACACTGCCAGACCGGTGAGTAATAGCATAGCTGAATCCAGCGGTCCGCTGCTGGCTGCGGCGGCCGCGCGGGTAAGCAGCATCAGGCTGGTTCCGGCTGGGAGCAGGGTAAATAAGGTGCCCAGTCCACGTTGTAACGGAGCTTGTTCCAGAAAAGGCAGGTGTAGAGGGAATACACCCAGGCGCAACCCGGCTGCCAGCAAAAGAAAAATGCTGCTTTGTGGTGCAATCTGGCTAAAAGATATGGGAATCTCGCTGCTCAGACCAGCAGCGGCAGCCAGGGCTAAGATTCCGGCTACCCGTGCAGAAAAAGTGATCACGACTTGTTCGCGCTGCTCGACTGGCTTAACGCGCACGAGCATAATTACCAGTTCGATCAAGTCCAGGGCTGCCCATGCCAGCATCAGAGTCAGTGGGTTGCCTGCCATCGCAGCCAGGATACCCAGTGCAGTGAACGCCAGGCTGCCTGCCCACGTCAGGCGGTTCGTCTCTGTAGAGCGGCTGATGTCGGTCAGAATGGCTGCCAGCGCCAGGGTTGACAGGGCTAAGGCATAAGGCCAGGAAATGCGATCCAGCAATAAAACCGGCGAGACGGGGAACAGGCTGGTAGGCTCCCAGGAGAGCAAGTCAAATGTGGCCGGCAACCAAAAACGCAAGAACAGCAAGCTCGCCCAACCGAATAGACTACCGCTGACAGCCACCAGCCAAAAATAGCGGAAATTGGGCCGGACCAGCCGCATAACCAGCAGGATTAAGGCGGAGAGTACCAAAATGGTAGATGGTAGCAGGGGTAAGAGAGCGTTCATTGGGCTGGGGCTTTTTTGTTTATCTACACGTTGTCGCTCAACGGGTTGGCAACCAGGTAAAACAGCAGCTCTGCGCGCCAAAAACAGCCCGGAGATCGTAAAGGGTTGATTCCCCGGTAACAATCCATTTCGGCTCGAGATTACCAATCAAAAGACTTCTTCCATCTGGGGCCCACTGGATGGTTTGTTCCTCAATGAGCAGGTCGTTGGTTTTTTCCAAAATCCCATAACGCAGATCAAACCGCACGAGAGCCGATAAAACCGGTACCCCGGTGGTGTAGGCAGCCAGATAGAAAAAGTATTCATTGGCCTGGTAGGGCTGTTCCAGAGAAAAATCAGGCAGGCCAACTGTTTGCTGAGAGGTGTAAATCTCCATGGGTGGGAGTGTATATCTTTGATCCAGTAATAACAGGTCGGATCGAGTGGGCAAGACGTTCCACAGCTCAATCGCTGGTTGTTGATTTTCCACGAAATGACTGGGCTGGGTGACAAAGAGTTTACCATCTTCCGCCCAGACGACCGAGATGCGCGGGGGTTGAGTGGTAAATGAATCTGGCAATAGCGCCAGACGATCCTGAACAGTGTCGGCGATCCCCCACCAACGTACGTCCGAAGATGGCACAACTACCTCGCACAGGATATACCTTCCAAAGGGGGACCAGTTTATGTTCTGGTAGCGTACAGAGACTTCTGTTGAACTACCCCGCGGATCAGGGATCGTAGCTCGGGCAGGGAGAATTAATCGTGTTGCATTGCTGCTTAACGAATATAGCCATAACCCTTCCCGGTCGCTCCATGCCAGATCGCGACTTTTCGCTGACCAGATCAATTCAGTGCACTGGGTTGGGTGAATCGATTGGCAGGAGGCCAGAGTGCGCCTGGTCAGGTCGCCAGTATTGGCCGTCAGATGGATGGTATAGTCATCACCGGGGATAGAATACGCCAACCATTGCTGGTCGGGTGAGAACGACAGGCTGCTAATCCGCGGGGTGTCATCGACAAGTATCTGGATTTGACCGGTTGCCAGTTCTACCCGTTCCAGGTCAAACATTTCAATCCCGTTGGCAGTGATGCCTTTTGAGCGCAGTAAAGCAATTTGGCTGCTATCCGCGCTGAGCGTGTAGGTGATAACTTGGTTGACCAATGCCTCCTGGCTCATGCTGCTATGATCCCAAAGCATCAGGCGATTGTCCGTGAGATAGACCAGATCATATTGCAGGGGTGGCTTGGAGTCTGCTTCGACGATTGCTACTACTGGTGTAGGTGAAGCAGTCGGCAAAGGCGTCAGGGTCGGATTAATAACCGGTGGGCTGGGTGTAATATCCACTACCACTAACGCAGGGGTGTCGGTGGGATAGATCAGCGCCGGCCGGCTGGGGGTAGGGGAGACCGCATCTGGGCGGCAGCCGCTGAGCAGGGTGAGCAACAGGCATAGTCCACCCAATACCAGGCCAGTAGGCCACAACGCATGAAAACTTGCCGGCCGGCGTGCTGGTAAGGAGGCGCGAAGTAAATTATTTCCAGGTGTGGACACTAGAGCACAGCGACTCCCTGCCGGTGGATATAACGACCCATCCCTGCGTGTCCATGCCATTCTCCATTGTCCACAATCAACTGGCCGCGGAGAAATACTTTTTCGGGGTATCCGACCAACTCCCAGCCTTCGTAGAGGTTGTAGTCTGTGCGATGCTGCGCATGCGCAACGCCATAGGTCAAGCGACGCTCGGGATCCCAAATTGCAATATCCGCATCTGCACCGGGCAGTAACGCCCCTTTACGGGGATAGAGGCCAAAGATCTTTGCTGGATTGGTGCAGTTCAAAGCCACAAATTGGTTGGCGGTCAGGCGCCCAGAGCGCACGCCATAGGTCCATAGCACCGGCATACGATCCCCTACTCCTGGTAAGCCATTGGGGATAAGCGTGAAATCATCCCGACCTAGCTCCTTGCCAGGAATCGCGACGGACTGGCCTTCGTACTGGATAGGAGTGCTGCCATCGTAAAAGAAGGGACAGTGATCGGTGCCGATTACCTGGATCGTACCGCTTTGCAGTCCTTTCCACAGACGGGCGTTGTCATCTGCCGTGCGCATAGGTGGCGAGCAGATCCATTTCGATCCGTCGGGACGCTGTAAATTCTCAATGGAGAAGAATAAATATTGCGGGCAAGTCTCCCCCATCACCGGCAGGCCCTGATGGCGGGCATATTCCAGCATGTCCACCTCGCCCCCGACGTTCATATGAACGATATATAACGGCGCTTCGGCCTGGGCAGCCAGGGCGGCACTGCGCAGGCTGGCTTCTATTGCACCCCAGGCTGGGCGGGTTCGGGCATGCCATTCGGGAGTTGTGTGTCCGGCTTGCAGCGCCTCTGCGACCAGTAATTCGATCATATCGCCATTTTCGGCGTGCACCATGGTCAGCAGGTTATGCTGTCGGGCGATACGCATCACCCGAAAGATTTGATCATCTTGCAGGCGCAGGCGGTTGTTATAGGCGGTAAATACTTTGAGACTGGTAATGCCCATCTCAGGCAGCTCTGGGATCTCAGCCTCAATTTGAGCATCTAGCGAGGAAATATTCATGTGGAAACTGAAATCGATGGCTGCTTTAGGGTCAGCCTTGGCGTGCCAGGCTTCGACCGATCCGCGCAAGGTAGGTAGATCCTGAGAGACGAAATCGATCACCGTGGTTGTACCACCAAAGGCGGCGGCTTTATGCCCGGTGTAGTGATCGTCGCTGGAGACGGTGCCGAACATGGGCAGGTCAAAATGGGTGTGGGCATCCACGCCTCCTGGTAATACCAGCCTGCCTTGTGCTGAGATGATCTGAGCGTCCGGAGCGTGAAGGTCAGCGCCGAGTTCCAGGATACGCTCGCCATCGATCAAGATATCTGCAACGAATGTCTCCGCAGCCGTTATCAGGGTTCCGCCTTTAATCAGGGTCTTCATAGTGCTTCCTCAAATAACATTTAATATTTAATTTCCTCTAAGGGTAGAAACCCACGCCCTAATATTTCCTGGGCGGGTGTGACAATGACAAAGGCATTCTCATCTATTGAGCGAACCAGATCCTTTAGATGAGGAATCTCCGTGGTCGTCAAAGCCACCATCAGGATTTGATGCTCTTTTCCCGTATACATTCCCTTGCCTGATAGCGCCGTGACGCCGCGCGCCATATCTTTCATGATGCGGGCTGAGACAGCCTGCGACTGATCTGTGATGATTAAAGTTAAAAACTGGCGCCGCCGTTTAGCTTTTCGATACCAGGCATGTTCAATCGGGTGGGGTGTTTCGCTTTTCCCAAATGCAGCCAGCACCTGTTCGGGCAAACCTTCATAGCGGGGCAGGACCTCGCCAGAAGCTTCTTGCAAACGAATTGTGATCAGGGCAAACAGGGCTAAAAAGATGCCCAGGCCGATCATCCCACCCATAACTACTTCTCCACTAAGGCCGCCAACACCGGCGCGCCGGACAACATGCGCCCAGTTTATTGCCGTTGTGGGTTGCAACCAGAGCTTGGCAAACCAGGCCAGATAAATAACGGTGAATATCCACAGGTAGTTGCGCCGCAGGCGGCGTCCCAGGGCCTCCGTGAAAGTAATTGGGAAGTGCGGATGGAGCAGGTTTTCTGCAAGGGATTCGGCCCAGTCGGCTGAGGGATGGAAGGGAGGCACCAGCATGGCCGCAAAGAAGTCCGTTTCCATCAGGCGGATACGATAACTCCATAATTCAAAGTAACGATAGCGCCGGGATTCTATCGATAAAAACAGAGTCACCAATAAAAGGTTGAGAATAATGACCAGATGAGGTGCGCCCTCTCCAGTGAAGGCGATCGAGATGACGGCGCCGGTTGTAACTACAGCCCAATTGGTGGTCATATCCAGGCGTTGCCGCCAAACATTGGCGCGCTGCACCTCAGCCCGGAACTGGTGCACCATTGCAGTGGTAAATTCGCTGGGGCTTAGCTTATAACCTCGAAAAGTCCATACCTGTTGTGAGCTGCTATCGTTTGAATCGTCAGGGTTTGAGGCTGAATCTGCTCGCTCGCCGGGTGGCATATTTGAATCTGCCATGAATATACTCCAGAAATCTCAGATGAAGATCACTTTAAAATTTACCGCCAGAATTTTTTATTTCGGGGTTCGCATGACTCAACCCCAACAGCGCAGCCAGTAACCCTGGGTCCAGATCCAGCGGGGGGTTATCGCTCGTTTCTTGATTTCCATAATGCTGTTTCTGGCAGACCCGCTCGCGTAATGCTTGCCATAAAGTTGGGCGTTCTTCTATCCCTAGCACCAGATCATTTACTGTATTGGCATGCTGCAAGTACTCTCCGGTCGTGTAGAAGAAGGTGATTTGCCGCCAGCTTTTTGCCAGAATCGGGCGGGGCAGTTGTTGCAGTGGGCCAAGCTGAAGTTTGTAGTAAGTGGCCTGGGCGCGGGGGTGATCGGATTCGTCGCGCAGCAATTCAGCACGCGTGGTCAGCTCGTGCCCCAGGACAGGTGCGATGGTTTGAATGCGCCATTTTTCTGCGCCGAAAGCAGCAGTCTGGTAAAAAGCCAGGTAATCCACTGCCACAACCTTGGGAGCCTTTGCCAGGGGGATACGGTACCAGCCCAGTAATCGGGCGATCTCAAGATCTCGGGGTTGGTTAATAACGGCGACCAGGACGAGTGCAGTGGGAGGGGGAAGCATAGTTGGTTAAATCGCGGTCAGGCCTCGGATGACTGGCTTTCTGAAGGAAGCTGCTCGGGGGAGGGCTGGCGCTTATCCTGGCGAACAATATACATCGGCCTGCCTTTGGCCTCATCGTACAGCCGTCCGATATATTCGCCCAGAATACCCAGTGAGATCAATTGTACACCACCCAGAAAAAGCACTGCAATCAGGGTAGTTGCCTGCCCGAAGAAAGCTTGCGAGCCCGCCAGACGTGTGGCAATAACCACCGGAATGGCCAGGATGCTGATGCCGGCGGAGATGAACCCGATATAGGTTGCCATCTGAAGCGGGAAATAAGAGAAGCCGGTGATGGCGTTTAGCGCCAGCCGGAACATCTTCTTAAAGGGATATTTGGTCTCCCCAGCATGCCGGGCAGCGCGACGGTAAGGCACTCCAACCTGGTTAAAACCTACCCAGGCAGACATGCCGCGCAAGAAGCGATGCCGCTCGCGCATCTGGTTGAGCACGTTCACCACCTGGCGATCCAGCAAGCGGAAGTCGCCTGTATCCAGTGGAATTTTTACATCTGTAATGCGGTAAATAATGCGATAGAACAAGGAGGCCGTGAAGAGCTTGAACCAGGATTCGCCTTCACGCTCTGCGCGCACGGCATAGACGACCTCATAACCTTCGCGCCATTTGGCAATCAAGTCCAAAATGACCTCGGGCGGGTCCTGTAAGTCGGAGTCGATAATGACCATGGCCTGACCGTGGCTGTAGTCCAATCCGGCGGTGACAGCAATCTGATGTCCGAAATTGCGGGCGAAGATCAACGGGCGCACACGCTCGTCCTGGTCTGCCAGGTTGTTGATGATCTGGGTAGATCCATCGGTTGAGCCGTCGTCGATCAGCAATAGCTCCCAGGCTTCGCCAGACTGATCCATGACGTTTTTCACACGCTGGTAGAGCTCAGGTAGATTCTCGCGCTCGTTGAATATTGGGGCGATGATAGAAAATGTTGGTTCGCTCATAATCCCCTATCTTAGTAGATTTTTAACAGCTGCCAGGGATGGCTCGATCACTGGGGCCGGTTGGGTGGCTTGCATGGCAGCTTTGACATCTTTAAGGCCACTTCCGGTATTAAGCACCAGGATAGAGTCGTCGCGCTGAACAAGACCGGACTGCAGGGCTTTTACCAACCCTGCATAAGCGGTCGCACCCGCGGGTTCCGCAAAGATACCACATGGGCCCAGGGCAGCAATCCCCGCCAGGATTTCCTGGTCGCTGACGGTGATATACGCGCCGCCGGTTTGCGTGGCAGCGCGCACGGCGCGCAGCCCATCGCGCGGTAGATCGACCGATATGGAATCGGCCAGGGTGGTTGCCTGAACCGGGATAATCTGCTCGTTGCCAGCTTTGAAGGCATTGGCTATGGCTGCTGAGCCTTCGGCCTGGACGCCGATCAGGCGCGGCATGCTTTCCAGCCAGCCCAACGCGTGCAGGTCTTTGAAGCCTTTGTGGATTCCAGAGATGATATTACCATCACCAACCGACACGAAGACGGTCAGTGGTTTGGATGGACTGTGTGGAATCTGATCTACAAGCATCCACTCCCAAATTTCAAACGCGGCAGTCTTCTTTCCTTCAGCGGTGAAGGGGTTATAGCCCGTATTACGGCAATACCAGCCAAATTCCTGGGCAGCCTGGATGGTCAAGTCAAAGGCGTCGTCATAAGTGCCATCAACCAGGATCACCTGAGCGCCAAACACAACGAGCTGGGCTATTTTGGCCGGCGGGGCGGTTTTGGGGGCAAAAATAATCGCCTTTTGACCGATGGCAGCAGACATGCCTGCCAGGGCTGCGCCTGCATTTCCGGTAGAAGCAGTCACTACGACTTCGGCGTGGATTTCTCGGGCGCGCCCCACGACGATTGCACTGGCGCGATCTTTAAAGGAGGCGGTTGGATTGCGGCTCTCGTCTTTTACCCATAGCTTATCGACCCCCAGTTCGGCAGCCAGACGGGGGGGCTTAAAGACCGGTGTCCAGCCTGCAGCGTGTAGGGGAGTTCCATGCCCACCCGGGTCCTGAATAGGCAGGAGCGGCAGATAACGCCAAAGCGAGGGCTCATCCTGGCGGAAAATCAATTCAGGTTTGACGTATTTGCGGATAGCGTCGTAATCTAAAACGATATCCAGGTTCCCACCATCCTTGGGGCAGGTATAAGTGATCTCATTGGGTCCGTATTGACCCCCACAGACCGAGCACTGATAGCCAAAAAACTTTTCCATAGTGTTATAAGCCTCGTTCCCCACGGATATATGGATTTCCCAGAGCAGCCGGTGAGCCCAGGCGTTTGCGCATAGCTTCGCGCGAGCCGATCACCAGAACGATCACAGTAAATGCGTAAGGCAGCATTTGCAGGAAGAATCCCCAATAGGGATTATAGTAGAAAGGATTGGCAAATCCGAGCAGCATGGTAGGACCCTGAATATCCAGGATCAAACGGCGCAAAGCACCGAAAGCATAGGAGCCGACAGCTGCTCGCACAGGATCCCACTGGGCGAAAATAACCAGGCCGATGGCAATCCAGCCTTGTCCGGCGGTGGTTAATTCGCTAAACCAGCCTGGCGAGATCGCCAGGCTGATTGTGGCGCCTGCCAGCCCGGCTAACATACCGCCTACAAAGACATAAAAGTAGCGCAAGCGATAGACATTGATTCCCACTGCATCTGCTGCAGCCGGGTATTCTCCCACTGCCCGCAGGTGCATGCCTGGGCGGGTGCGGTTGATGTAATACCAGGCCAGGGGGATTAACAAATAACCGAGATAAACCATAATGCTTTGGTTGGTGAAGAAGATCGGCCCGAGGACAGGGATTTGCGAGAGCAGGGGGATCGTGTAGGATGGCAGCAGCGAAATCGCCCCGGCTTTGCTCAGCCCCTCTCCTAAAACAAGACTGATCCCTGTGCCCAAGAACGTCAGAGCAAGTCCGCTAACAACCTGATCTGCCTGCAGGGTGATGGTGATGAAGGCATGAATCTGGCTGAAGAGACCAGCGACCAGCATGGCGACAATTAATCCCAGCCAGGGATTGCCAGTCTTAACGGCGACACTGAAGGCGCTCATTGCTCCCATCAGCATCATCCCTTCAACACCCAGGTTCATTACCCCTGATCGTTCGGTCAGGATCTCACCGATTGTGGCAAAGAGTAAAATGGTGCCGGTTGCAACGCCAGCCTGGAGAATAATGATGAAATCCATGAATTATGCCTCTCCATTTACTCGAACTATGCGCACCCGGTAGCGAATTAAAAAGTCGCTGGCGATCAAACAAACCAGGATTATTCCCTGGATCATGCGGGGAATGCCAGATGGTTGGATCTCGCGTCCCGCCAGGATCAGTCCTCCGAACAATACCGATACCAGGATCACAGCATATGGATTGAGCTTAGCCAGCCAGGCGATAATAATCCCGGTGAAACCGTAGCCTGGTGAGATGGCCCCTTGCAGGCGATGCACGACCCCCGTGATTTCCGACATTCCTGCCAGGCCGGCCAGACCGCCGGATAACATCATCACCAAAACCATATTGCGGGTAATGTTCAGTCCGGCGTATTTGGCGGCGCGCGGGTTATCGCCGATCAGGCGGATTTCATAACCCCAACGGCTGCGATACAGGATGAACCAGACCAGGACTGCGGCTAGCAGCGCCATGATCAACCCCAGGTGCACAGTCAATCCGCGAAAGAGTGGGACTTGAATGGCGTAATCTGCCAGACGGGGTAACCAGGCGTTCTTTGGAAACACCGGTGACATCTGGAAGCCGCCTTCCGTCCAGATAGCAAAAATAAAGTAGTTGTTCCACGCTACAGCAATGTAGTTCATCATCAGAGTGGTAATGATTTCATTCACATTGAGCTTGGCTTTGAGAATGCCTGGTATAAAACCCCATAGCGCGCCAGCCAGGATACCGGCGAGCATCATAACGGGGATAAAGATCCAGCGAGGTGTCTCTGCGGGGAGAAGCGGCGCGAGCACAACCGCGCTGGCGCCAAATGCTCCCAGGAAAAACTGGCCTTCAGCGCCAATATTCCACAGTTTCATGCGGAAGGCAACCGAACAAGCCAAGCCGACTAAGATCAGTGGGGTTGCTTTGACCAATGTATCGGAGAAAACGCCCAGGCTGCCAAACGAAGCCCTGGCAATATGGGCATAAGAACGCCAGGGGTCACCTCCGGCAAAGGCGATTACTACAGCGCCTAGAAGTAAAGCCACGACAATTGCCCCAACAGAGACAGCAGCGGGAAACCAGCGCGGTACTTCAGTCAGGCGTTGCTCAAATTTGACCCGGTAGGGGAATTTTTTCGGCTTGATGGTCGTGCTGCCAGTTTCAGTCATCGGCTGGTGATCCTTTCTGTTGGATCTGGTCCAGGGGTGTCCCGGTCATCATTAACCCCACGTTCTCCAGGTTGCTGTCGTGTACTTCTCCCATAATGCGGCCTTCATAAATCACATAAACCCGGTCGCTCAATGAGAAAAGCTCTTCTAATTCTTCAGAAATCAGCAGCACCGCTGCTCCAGCCTCGCGCTGTGCCAGAAGCAGGCGCTGGATACCCTCGATTGCGCCTACATCCAGCCCACGCGTAGGTTGTACGGCGATCAAAAAAGAAGGTTGACCAGATATTTCGCGCGCCAGGATCACGCGTTGCAGATTGCCGCCGGAAAGCAAGCGCACAGGGGTTTCAACATTAGGGACGATAATATCATAGGCAGTCTTGAGCTCTTCGGCAAAGTGACTGGCTGACGTGGCATCCAGCACCCATCCATGTGCGATCGGCTCTTTATAATAATTCTTCATAATGACGTTGTCAGTGACGCTCAGGTTGGGTGAGCTGCCGGTATGGGTCCTGTCCTCCGGTACATAGCCCAGCCCATGTTGAATGCTGTAACGCGGATTACGGTTGTCGATCGGGTCACCGTTCAGCAAGATCTTCCCCCGGGTGCAGGCGCGCATTCCGCCGATTGTCTGTGCCAGCTCACGCTGTCCATTTCCCGCCACTCCGGCGAGACCCACAATTTCCCCAGCGCGCACATTTAAGGTTACCCCTCGCAGAGCTGGCAAACCTTTATCGTTATCTACGTGCAAGTCCTCGACCTCCAGGACTAATTTGCCAGCTTGCTGTTGTTTTTTCTCTACCTGAAAGATCACTTCGCGCCCCACCATTAACTGCGCCAATTCCTGGCGGGTGGTTTTTCCCAGCGGTACACTGGTGGCGGTCGCTTTGCCTTTGCGTAAGACGGAAATCCGGTCTGCAATCGCGGTTACTTCTTGGAGCTTATGGCTGATGAAGATCACCGATTTCCCACTGACGAGCATCGAGCGCAGGGTTTTAAACAGGTCATCGATCTCCTGTGGAGCCAGCACCGCAGTTGGCTCATCCATGATCAGGATTTCTGCTCCCCTGTACAGGCTTTTCAAGATTTCGACGCGCTGCTGTTCTCCAACTGAAAGTTGCCAGATCTTGGCGCGCGGGTCAACTTTTAAACCGTACTGATCGCCTAAATTTTCTATCTTGCGGTGGTATTCGTTTAAATTCAAGAGAAAACGCGGATCATCCAGACCCAGTAAGATATTTTCTGTGACTGTCTGGGAGGGTACCAGCATGAAATGCTGGTGTACCATGCCAATCCCTGAGCGTATTGCATCCTTGGGAGAGGTAAAGGTTACTGGCTTTCCATGAATCAGGATTGTTCCCGAATCTGGGCGGTACAGCCCTGCCAGGATATTCATCAGCGTACTTTTACCGGCTCCATTTTCCCCCAATAGTGCGTGAATTTCTCCAGGCATTAATTCGAAATCTACATGATCGTTGGCAAGCACTCCTGGGAAGCGTTTGACAATCCCGCGCATTTCTACAATTGGCTGAACATAATTTTTGGGTTGTTCGGTTTGGTTTTCGTTGACCATTTTTTCTCTTTTATGATTACCGCTAGACAGATTGATGGGCAAGTCTTACCTAAAAAAGGGCCAGAACCCTGGCGAGGGTTCCGGCCCCATAGGTTCGCAAAATTTCTAGCCGTCTGTAGAGGGTAGTTCGGCGGTAATGCCTTCTGCCCACCACTTCATACAATACGTGCAGCCCAGTCCATACTCTGGGAATGCATCGAGATCAATCTGGCTCAAGCGCTCGCCAGCGGGCACAATTACATTCCCCTGGTTATCATTAATCGGGCCACTGAAGACATCGAAGCGGGTAAACTCGCCAGCCAACATCTTCGCCATAATATCGCGGACTTCCTGGACCACTTCCGGTGGTAGTTCGGCTACTCCCGGGGTCAGGGTATCGCCCTCCATGAAGCCTACCAGACCCAACGCCCCGGTTTCGGCATCGAAATAATCCCAACCAGGTTTGTAGGTCTTGGCGATCACGCGTTCAGTGATGTCTGAATACACCGGGCCCCAGATCCAATAGGGGGCAGTCAGGCAGCGTTCTACTTTGCAGGAGCCATACCAGTCATAGGTTACGCCCCATTTGCCCTTTTCCTGAGCCACATCGGCAACAGCCGGAGTGTCAGCGCCGGTGAAGACAACCTGCGCGCCCGCGTCAAACAGCGAAGCGGCAGCTTCCTTTTCGATGATCGGGTCATGCCAGGTGTTGATCCAGCGTACATCCATGGTGCATTCCGGGCAGGTTTTGCGCATGCCCAGGGCGATGGCATTACCCAGGCGCAATTCTTCCGGGATGGGGAAGGTGGCCATATAGCCCAATTTTGGATTGCCGTCCATTTTTGCTCGGGCGCCAGCCAGCATTCCGGCCAGGTATTTCATGTTTTCCATGGCGCCGAACAGGTTGCCAAAGTTGGTTTCGTTCGACTTAATCCCGGAAATATGGATGTACATGCTGTCCGGAAATTCGCTTGCTACTACTTCCATGGGGTCCATGAAACCGTAAGATGTACCGAAGATCAGGTCAAAGCCTTTGCGGGAAAGGCTGCGGAAGATCTGCTCAGAGTCTGCGCCTTCTGGAACGTTCTCGACATAAGCAACGTGTACGTTGGGCACATTTTCCTGGATGTAGGTCAGACCTTCGTAATGCGATTGTGACCAACCTCCATCGTCATGCGGGCCGATCAGTACCATGGCAACATTGAACTTGCCTTCCTGGGTGGTTGGGATTTGGAAGCCGCCCACAACTTCTGGTGTCTCAACTACCTCAGAAGTGGCTGGAGTCCCACAGGCTGAGATAACCATCGCCAGTATGGTAAGCAGGGCAAAAATCCGCCATAATTGTTTACTTTGCATTTTTTACTTCTCCTCGATTTATTGTTACTTGGATGGGAAACGATTGGTAAACAGATTTGCTACTTGGCTCGGCCTCACCTCCTATGGAGTAGATTATTGGTCCATGACGATGTGTTACACCATTGCTAAGCATACACCGACTTGGATCAATTGTCTAATGTCCTATTACATCAACCAGGGTGACAAACATCAGCAAGCCTTTTTGAATTATAGACTGGAATTTG